>SHYO01000063.1 GCA_009692745.1 Chloroflexota bacterium | reverse complement strand
ATATTGTGGTTTTTAAGTCTGAATCGGGCATTTATAGCCCGTTCAAAAATGCTATTTTGAGGCCCAATCATCACCTTATGCAAATCTAAACACTACATATTGTGGTGAAAGTATTTAATCAATCCCATATGTAGTGGCTGAGTAGTTACGAGTTGATGACGTAAAGGTGAGAACTTTCCGCGATAGTCGTGGTAGGAGTTGAGCTTACGGGAATAGTAGAAGTCGCAGTACTTTGAACAGCAGGGCTACCCCCCTGGAGAGGAGTACTAGCTGGTCCCTGAATTGCCCGAGGTGTTTCGGTTGATACAACGGGTTGTGTCGTTCTCAATTTTTCTGCTAAAGAAGTTTCCGTGGCTTGAACCACATGTATTGTTGCTGCCATGTTGACCGCATCTTTAGTAGCCTGAGCCGCTTGAACACGAGTTGCCGTATCAAATCTCTCGGGAGGATTTGTTAAAACAAAGCTTCCAAGGCTGATACCCATGAGCGCTAATCCAAATAATGCCAATACAAATCTCATTAACAAGGATATTTCTATCACAGTTTTGACTGGACCAACAATTGCCAAAATGACTGCGAGGGCTCCAATCACAAAAACTGCAGTCACCAAATTAGAATCCATTAGATAATGTAAAAACTCAAACACCTTATTGCCTCCTAGCGTCCTGAGATCTGTGGGCCGAGTAGATAGAGAATTCCAACTGTATTGACTGTAGTCCTGCTATATTGGATAAAACAAAAAGCCGGTTGTATGATACAGTTGGCAAAGTTATGTTAACGACTGACGGCCAAACGAGCGAAACGCGAGACGCGGGTTGGCGCTTTGGGAATCTCATCCAGCCAGGCCACGACGCGGGTCAAATTCATGGCTGCCGCGGTGAGAATATGTTGCAAATGGACTTTCGCCAAGCCCATGTAGCGCGCACGCCGCAAACCCAAACTTCTAATTCCTTGGGAGTGGGTGCCCTCGATCCCCGCTCTGGTTTTGTAGGCTTCGCGAAATTCCGGTGTCTGTTGGCGTTGGCGGGCAGATTGCAGGCTCTCATGTTCTGGCTGCGGCCGCAGCAGAAGTTGCCGTCCGCCTTTTTGCGAGGTGGTACAGAGTGTCCGGAAACCACAGCTCGTACAATCGTTGGGATCAAAAGAGATTTGGATAACAGGGATATTCCGGGTCGTATCCTGTCTCTCCCGCCACTGATAACTGAGATGCTGGGCGGGACAGGTGACCTGGCGCTTTTCCCAATCTATCACAAAACCGCTGATGTCAAACCCCTGACCGGCGCGGGCTTGCCAACTGGGATCGGGTGGCACCGGACCTACCAAATCCACCTGCAACTGCTGACTGGCGATCAGATGATCGGTAGATGTGTAGCCAGCATCTACATAGTGGGCACTGGGCAACAGCCCTTTGTCGGCCAAGGCCGTCTGGATGGTCTGTGTCATCTCTACATCGCTGGTGGTAGCCACGGTCGTTTCTACATGTGTAATCAAGTTCGGGGTATCGGTATCACAGGTTTCGGTCAGATGCACCAGATACCCGGTCCAATTCAGGTCGCGCTTGGTGCGATTCCTGGCCTCCGAATCATAAGGGGACTGGATCAACAGGCTAGCAGGTGGCAAGTCCTGGTTACTGCGCCACAAGACCTGACCGTCTTGCTGCTGATATTGCTGCAGCCACACCTGGCGCAACATCTCGACGGCCACTTCCTGGCGCAGCGACGGAGGTGCTTCTGGGGCGGTGAGCGCTTGCAACAACTGCGCTCCGTCCCGTCCGATCAGCTCTGCCAAGCTCTTTTGCTCGGCCTTCCTCCGCGGCAGCCGGTATTGTTCAAAACGCGGACCGTACCGCTCATACCAATCGGGGATGACTATGTGCAGGCGCAGCCAGACGGGTGCCACTTCTGCCAGGGTATTCAAGGCCTGGCGCATGGTTTCCCCCACCACCTCCAAGCGGTTCATGTGGCGCGTTGCTGCCAACACATGCGTCGAATCGGTGCGTTGCTTCCCCTGTCCCTTGACATAGCCCTGCTCTTGAAACTGGGCCAACATATGATCCAGCAACTGTTGCTCCTGCCCCCCAGCGATGATGCGATCCCGCAGTTCGCTCAGCACCGAGGCGTCAACCCCCGGATCTGTCAACGGCAAACCCAAGGCGTACTTCCAATCAATGCGCGCCCGCACCGCTTCAGCCGTCTGCTGATCCGTCAGCCCTTCCGCATAGCCCATGATCAGCACCAACACCAACAGGCCAGGTGCTTCTGCCGGACGTCCCTGATGGGTGGTGAACAAATCGGCAAAGTCACTATCTTGGTAAATCACGCCCAGCCGCTCCCGCATGTGCATGTAGACATTCCCTTTGGGAAAAGCCGCGCGGGCGCAAGTTACGGTTTCCGCTGGTATCTCAAACGGTGGTCGGACTTTCAGACTCATGGGAGCTTCACCTTTCTCCGTTGCCGGATCAATCTTCATAAGTTAGGTAGCCACAATTTTGCCTCAATCTCTCGACAGCTCCAAATGCAAATCTTGCCAACCCTGGGATTTGACGTAACTTTGCCAACTGTATCTTGTATTGACTGTCACACCCGACCTCCGGAGGTATTATGCAAGATTGTTAGGCTGGTTGTGCGGTCTAGCCAATGCCCTGGGCGGTACGAACGTCGCGGGGCTTTTTCATATTTTATCTATTACTATCTGACAATGCAAAACGGATCACCTTCTAACTGCCCAAGCCGGATAGCAAGCCGTGTACTCACGGCACTGAACGTCAGCACCAACCTGCAGTTTGGCTATGGCCTGACCACCTTTGACGCCGACTTTGACAGTCAGCCCGACCGGGTCAATGTCTACAGCGAGAACTACCTCAGGAGTCACACCGGCATCAACGCCGCCTTCAACGGCAACGGTACCGCTATTGACTCGGTGGCCCCAACGGCCAGACCTCCGGGACGGCGGCGCCCTTCAGCATCAGAGCGAATGTGGAATATGTGGTAAAATAAGGTTGGGTACATGACATAACCTAAGCTGTCGAAGAGGGAGAACGGCTATGGCCCAGGTGAAAGTATGCTATGACCGGGTGGGTAACACGCTCACGGTCTGGTTTGGCGAGCCTCAGGATGAGGTTGTCGCTGAAGAGACCGGGGAGGAGGTTCTCCTGATGAAAGATGCTGCCGGGCGGGTGATCGGTTTTGAGAAGCTCAACTATAATTTGGATACCTCAGAGCCATTGCGCATTGCTTTTGAGGCTGTTTGACAGGAAATGCACAGTATCGAGATGTGGTATAGTTTTCTACCCACACATAAAGATGCTACAATAATCCTAACATCAAGCTGCCTAAAATATGGTGAAAGTTGCTTATGCATACCCTGACCATTGATTATCCGCCGGAGGTGCTCTGGGCTTTACAACAAGAGCCGGACGAGTTTGAAGCTGAGGCGTGCCTGCTGCTGGCCTTGAAGTTCTATGAAATGGGCAAGCTAAGCACCGGCCTGGCAGCCCAGTTAGCCGGTATGCCGCGAATCACCTTTAAGTTACTATTGGGCCAGCATGGTCTTTCGCCTTTTGGCGAGACGCCGGAAGTGCTACAAGAGGATTGGGATAATGCCCGACGGGCCAGTGATCGCGAATAATACACCTCCCTCGGAGGATGAATTCGAGCAGTTGCTCCTGGCCAAAGGTCTGCTTAGTGAGATCAAGCCGCCACTTACCGATCTGGCGCCTTACCGACACCGCCGGCTGGTTGAGACCAAGGGCAAACCTCTCTCTGAGGTTATTTTAGAAGAGCGCCGGTAAGTGGCAGCTTATCCGGCCTTTGGCTCGTGGCGCGAACGCAAGATTGATGCGCTGCAATACCAGCGAGATCTGCGTATGGAATGGGAAACACGGCCGTGAATGCGCTCCTTGACACAAACATAGTGATTGACGCAATGTATGTTTTTTATAGAGGGCTGGGCGGTGTTAACCGTACCAGCCCCTCTATATATAATCTATATAAATCTAGAGAAATTTAAGGTTAGCAGAGCTGCTATTTCTGCCTGTTTTTATGCTGTTTCAGCCGGATTTTTGGGCTGTTTTTACCCCAATGTTAATAGCGTTGCCCGCAACCCCCCGTAAATCTGCCCCTAACCCCCCGTAACTTTGCCCGCAACCCCCCGTAAGTCTGCCCGCAACCCCCCGTAAATCCCGGCACCGGCAGTGAGGGGGCGTAATATGCATCGACTCCTAAACCGGGGTAAAATAGAGCCGGTGTATGGGCCCCCGGTGCGGGAGTCCGAGACCTGCAGGTGGGACAGCAGAGAGGGTATAAGGAAGGGTGAAGATGTCAGCAACCAAGACCGAATCTGGCCTACTGAAGATGGGCGATGCTCAGATTTACTACGAGATGGCCGGCGCAGGGCCCCCTTTCGTCATGATTCACGCTGGCGTGGCTGATCATCGCCAGTGGAATAATGAGTTCGCAGAGTTCGCCAAAGAGTTTCGGGTGGTGCGCTATGATCGGCGCGGTTATGGCAAAAGCCAGCCGGTGGCGGGGGAGTTCAGCGACCTGGGGGATTTAACCGCCTTGCTCAGGCATTTGAACGTAACCCGGCCTGCGGTGGTGATGGGGTGTTCCATGGGTGGCGAAACGGCGATGGATTTCGCCCTGACGCACCCGGCCAGCGTCAGGGCCCTGATCATGGTTGGCTCGGCCCCCAGTGGGCTGGAGCTGGATGTCCCGCGGCCCGCCAAATTCGCGGCAGCGAAGCAGGCTTACGACGCGGGTGACTTGGATCTGGCGGCCGAGATCGAAACCCAGATCTGGTTCGACGGCATGGATCGCACCCCCGCACAAGTGAACCAACCGATGCGCCGGCTCGCGTACGAGATGAACCGCATTGCGCTCTCCCATGAGTCCAAGGAACTCGGCAAACGCTTGCCCGACGCCCCATCTCCAGCCGCGGGGCGGTTGGCTGAACTGGACATACCGGTGCTGGCCATCGTGGGGGTGCAAGACATACCATACATGCTGGCTGCCGCCGACTACATGGTAGAGCACATCCGCTCCGTGCGTAAGGTGGTTTTTGAGGACGCCGCCCACCTGAGCAATATGGATCAGCCTGATGCCTTCCGGCGCACCGTCCGCGAGTTTCTGGACGAGCTTGCGGGGTAGATAGATGCTCCCTATTCGCAATTCGGCGAAGGCTATCATCATCGCAGATGGTCAACTATTGGTGGTGAAGCATGCAGATGCGGCAGGGGATTGGTATCTTCTGCCGGGGGGTGGCCAGCACCACGGGGAGACTCTGGTTGACGCGGTGCGGCGCGAATGCTTTGAAGAGCTAGGGATCGAAGTCCAGGTCGGGCGCCTGCTGTATATTCGAGAGTACATTGGGGCGCATCATGAATTCGCCGGCGAGGATGGCGAATCTCATCAAGTCGAGTTCATGTTCACCTGCCAAATCCCAGGGGGAGTGTCCGTTACAGGAGGGGCAGAGCCAGATCACGGCCAAATCGGCGTTGCATGGATATCTCTGTCCAGCCTGCCAAAATACCGTTTATATCCTCTGGCGATGCGGGAATTACTTGCCAGGCACCTTGGCGGGGAACACCAGGTCTACCTGGGAGATATCAATTAGAGATGTACCATCATCGGATAAGATTTCATATTTCGCCTGGCGCTGCGCCGCCTGCACGTATTCTGTGATCATACCCGTGACATTTCTTGCATGTCCACCGCTCTCCGGGTCTGTCTTAGTATAAACCCCCCGGAGTTCAAATCCCCCATTCTCGGCCGGGTTTCAAAGTTAAGGCCGCTATTTGCCGGACCCCCAGTCTAGCAGGTAATATTGTTACGGTTCGCTGGTTCCCTCATTTTCCACATGAATCAGGGAATAGATTCCCAGATAAGGGAACACAGTGGCAGGCCGGCGACTGGCGCTGCGAAGTCAATTTTCAACGCTTGCTATCTTAACTTTACGGTGTATATTATGACAGAAACTCTGATATTCGGAGCAGTACTGGAATTAGCGAATTTCCTATTTGTATTTTGGGGCTGGGTTAATACTGATAGATTGGAGTGGTCCCACTCACTATACCTTACATCCTGTTTCGTTTTTTCGTATTTTAACGGCAGAAAACGGATGTAACCGGATGAATATAAGTGAATTAGGCAGAATTTTCCGAAATCGCGTGATACATTAAAGCCCAACTACGTTTTAATATTGAGCAGCATACACCACCGCTGGCCACCAAGGGCTATTGGGGGCACCTGCCCCATATAGCCCTTACTCCCCAGGTGTTAGCTTATTAATCGGGCGGTATAGCTTGACACATAGCAGACAAAGGGAGGCACACAGCATGATCAAAGCACCAGAGAAAGTCGCGGGACCGGTAGTAAACAGGCGTGTAGCGCAGTTGGTGGCAAAGTTGAAAGCTGTTAGTCATGAGCAGGCTCAGATTGTGGCCCAATTGGACCAGGAGCTGCCAGCGTCAGGAGACGTGAGAGTCGCGTTCAACGGGGTCCAGCGGACCATGCGCTTAGAGACATCTCGCCTGGAAACGGTACGCCGGACATTGGCCGGAGAATCCTTTGCGGCCATCGAACGGGAAAGGCACGAGGAAATCGATCGGATCATCAGGAGAGCCCAGCAGTCCAGGTAAAATGTTCGTGCTCATCCATAGTCCCCTCGGAGGCCCGTACACCTGGGTCCCGGTCGCCGAGGTGCTCCGCCAAAAAGGGGTCGGGGTAATCGTCCCGACCCTCACCAGTTCCCAGGAAAGCGCTACGCCCTATTGGCAGCAGCACGCGGCTGCCGTGGCGCAAGCGCTGCAAGCGCAAGGAGGGGACCCCTCACAGCAACCGTTGATCCTGGTGGGGCACAGTGGCGCCGGCATGCTCCTGCCGGCCATCCGCCAGGTCACCGGGCGCCCGGTGGCCGCCTACCTCTTCGTGGATGCCGGTCTCCCCGTAGCCGGCAAGAGCCGCCTGGACCTTTTTGAGGACGCTGAGGCCGCGGCAGCATTTCGTCAGGCCGCCACCGGCGGTCTGCTTCCGGCGTGGACCGAAGAGGATCTCCGTGAGGTGATCCCATCCATTGAGCAGCGCCGCCGCTTTGTGGCCGAGTTGCGCCCGTTACCCCTGGCCGTCTACGAAGATCCCCTCCCGGTCTTTGCCGGTTGGCCGGATGCGCCCTGCGGCTACCTGCGTTTTGGCGCAAACCCGGCCTATGATACCGGTGCTGCGCGCGCCCTCCGGGAGGGCTGGGCGTACAGTCAGTTGGAGGGTATGCACTTCCATATGCTGGTGGATCCCCCGGCCGTCGCCCAGGCTCTGCTTACGCTGGTGGAACGCATGGGCCTGCCTGTTGCGCCGGGGTAAATGGATTCTGTGTGAGGTTTTATGATAGGGGGATGCTGCTAAAAAAGTGTCAATCCCTATCTTATGGTCTCCTGCGGTTGCCATTGCACAGTCCAGATAGTACAATACCCCCATCCGAGTAAAATCTCCACCGTGGCCGGCGCGCTGCGGCTCAGGAAAGAGGGCATGCGGTGATTTCCCAGGCCTTTGGCAAGTACAAGGTCATCCGCCTCTTAGGGCGCGGGGGCATGGCAGAGGTCTACCTGGCGCAGGATGCTATACTCCACCGCCAGGTAGCGGTCAAGGCCATCCACCCCCACCTGGCGGCCGATGAGGGCTTCAGATCGCGCTTCCGGCAAGAGGCGGAGCTGATCGCCGCGCTGCGCCACGCCCACATCGTGCGGCTGTACGACTTCGACGTGGCCGATGATGCCCCCTTCATGGTGATGGAGTACCTCGATGGCGGCACATTGAAGGCCCGGTTGGCGGAGCTGCACGCCTGCCGGGAGATCATGCCCCTGGGTGAAATCATGCGTCTGCTCGCGCCCATAGCTGCCGCCCTCGATTACGCCCATGCTCGTGGGGCGATCCACCGGGACATCAAGCCGGCCAACATCCTCTTCACAGCAGAAGAAGACCCGGTGATTGCGGATTTTGGCATTGCTAAAATTCTGAGCGCCTCGGCCCAGGTCAGCCTCAGCGGCGTTGTAACCGGTACGCCTGCCTATATGTCCCCCGAGCAGGCAGAGGGCCGGGCCATCGACGCCCGAACCGACATTTACGCCCTGGGTGTCATGTTATTCGAGATGGCGACCGGCCGGGTACCGTTCCCAGGCGCTTCGCCTACGGCGGTGATGCTGCGGCATCTCCATGAGCCACCGCCTGCGCCGCGCCAGCTAAATCCCAACCTACCGCTGGCAGTGCAAGAGGTAATTCTGCAAGCTCTGTCCAAGGCGCCCGCTGACCGTCACTCGTCTGCCGCCGACCTGCTCCGCGCCCTAGACGCGGCGTTGGCCGGTAAGGCCCTCACCAATGTCCCGGAAGATGCCGAGACCATGATCGAAGGAGCGCCGGCCTCCTCCCCGGCAACGGCAGGGGAGATCCGGCAGCCAGCGCCACCCCCGCCACCTGTTCAATCCCCGGCCGGCCGCCGGCACAATTTGCCGGTCCAGCGCACCCCTTTAATCGGGCGTAGTAGAGAGTTGGCGGCCGCCCTGCAGTTTCTCCGGCGCAGCGATGTAGGATTGCTCACGTTGACCGGCCCTGGGGGCACGGGCAAAACCCGCTTGGGCCTCCAGGTGGCGGCCGAGATGCTGGATGTTTTCGACGATGGCGTCTATTTCGTCCCCCTGGCCCAGATTACGGATGCGGGCCTGGTCAGTTCCACCGTCGCCCAGGTGTTGGGGGTGCGGGAAGGCGGCGGCCACCTGTTGCATGACCTGCTGATAGCTTTTCTGCAAGATAAGCAGATGCTTCTGCTGCTCGATAATTTTGAGCAGGTGGTCTCGGCTGCGCCGCTGGTGGCGGACTTGTTAGCGGCCTGTTCCCGGCTAAAAGTTCTGGTTACCAGCCGGGAGGCGCTGCACATCCAGGGCGAGCAGGAATTTCCCGTCCCTCCGCTGGCTCTCCCCGACCTTAAAAAGCTGCCGCCCGCAGGCACGGACCTGGCCGCCTCGCTGGCCGAATATGCGGCCGTCGAGCTGTTCATCCAGCGCGCCCGCGCCGTCCGGCCCGCCTTTGCCGTAACCTCCGAGAATGCCCTGGAGATATCCGAGATTTGCCACCGCTTGGATGGGCTGCCGCTGGCGATCGAGTTGGCTGCTGCCCGGATCAAGGTTCTTACGCCGCAAGCTATGTTGGCGCACCTGCGCAGCCGCCTAAAGTTGTTGACCGGCGGGGCGCGCGATCTACCGGTCCGGCAGCAGACTCTCCGCGCCACGATTGGCTGGAGTTATGACCTGTTGAGCGCGGCGGAGCAGATCTTGTTCCGGCGGATGGCCGTCTTTATGGGTGGCTGTACCCTGGATGCGGCGGAAGCGGTATGCAATGCCCAGGGCGATCTGGAAATCGAGGTCTTGGATGGGGTGGCGTCTTTGGTGGATAAAAGCCTGCTAGTACAGCAGCCCGGCGCCAACGATGTGCCCCGTTTCAACATGCTGGAGACCATCCGCGAGTATGCGCTGGAGCGCTTGGCAGCCGCTGAGGCAGGTGAGTCGCTCCGCCGCCGGCACGCGGTCTATTTTTTGGCCCTGGCAGAAGCTGCCGAGCCGGAGCTGACCGGGCCTCAGGGGGAGATGTGGTTCGACCGGCTGGAGCAGGAACACGATAACCTGCACGTCGCGTTGGATTGGTCATTAGATCGTGGCAATCCGGAGCTGGGATTGCAATTGAGCGGGGCGCTCTGGCGCTTCTGGGATTTACACGGTTACCTGGATGAAGGGCTCAACTGGCTGGAAAAGGCATTACAAAAAAGCGATGCGCGCCAGGTTTACCTGCGGGCGAAGGCCCTCAACGGGGCCGGTGTACTGCTCAGTTATCTGGGAGACAATGAGCGCGCCAGGGAGCGTCTTGACGCCAGCCTGCAATTATGGCGCGATCTGGGGGATAAGGCTGGTATCGCTCAGGCGCTCAACCACCTGGGAACTATTGCGCACTATAACGGCGACTATCACCGCGCGATGCCCCTGTATGCCGAGAGCCTGGCCTTGCGCCGCGAGTTAGGGGATAGCTGGGGTGCCGCTGCCACGCTCAACAACTTAGGCCTGATGCAGCACGATCAGGGCGATTATGAGCGCGCCCAATCCACCTACGAGGAATGTCTGGCGCTGTTCCGCAAGTTTGGCGATCAGCGCAACGTAGCCGCCTTGCTCACGAACCTGGGGCAGATTGCCCTCGATCGAGATGACAAGGAACAGGCCGCGCGCCTTTGCACGGAAAGCCTGGCTATCTTCCAGGAACTGGGGGTTAAACGCGGCATCGCCGTCTCCCTGAACGGCCTGGGAGAAGTGGCCCGCATCTCCGGTAACCCTGAGCGGGCGAGCGCGCTCTACCGGCAAAGCCTGGCGCTTTTTGGGGAATTGGGCGAAAAACTGGGCATTGCCGAGAGCCTGGAAAAATTGGCCGTGGTGACCGGGGGAGGGGGAGACCCGGCGCGGGCGGTGAAGTTGTGGGGAGCAGCCGAGATCCAGCGGGAAGATATAGCTATTCCCCTGGCCCCCAGCGAACGTGCCAGGTTTGAGCAACACATCGCCACCGCCCGCGCCTCGCTGGCTGAGCCAGCCTTCACAGCGGCCTGGCAAACCGGCCGGGCCATGACCCTCGCCCAAGTTATCGATTTCGTGTTGGCAGAAGCCGCCAACTCATAGATGACACAATATAGACTCAGCGCGCCAATTCCAGCTTCAGGCGCATCTTAACATCGTTATCTACAAACAGAACGCCGTGGTATTGCTGTACAGGATGAATTTCCGACCCCTCCAAGATGGCGCTCGTCTCAGGAATTGAAGTATCCCCCCCAGGTTCCAGGGAAGAGGCCACTCTTTGCGATTGGCCCTGGTTATCGCGCTCTAAGGCTATCCCGGTAATGGTTTTCAGCCCGTAGCCAAAGATAGAGACGGCCGGAACGCTGGAGCGTGTGCCGAGCTCCTGCCGAAACTCCCGCGCCGCCCGCAGCAAGGGCCTCCGCTTTTCGGAGAGCCATGTCTCATCGCTGAGCACGTCGATGGGTTTACCCTCCGGGTCTTTGATGCAGGTATAGGTGGGCAAGATCTGGTAGGAGGAGGGCAGGCTCTCCAGCACCTGGCGTAATCGCTCGCCCATCAGACCAAAAGGCAGCAGGTCAGGTCCCGAGAGCAAGGAAGTGAGAGCCCGGGGGACACCGTAATGCGGTCCGCCCATCAGAATCAGCCGTCCCACTTTGCCTGTGCCGCCTACATGCTCGACATAATACCGGCTGACCAGGCAGCCCAGGCTATGGGCAATAATCGTAATCGGTGGCGTGACGGCCCAACGGTCAATCGCCTCTGCCAGCCGCCGGGCGGAGTGGCGCACGTCCTGCCGCCAGTCGTAAGCAAATTCCAGCAAATCTTTGCCGCGCTCATAGCCCAGGCTTTCTACCAGGAAATCGCCTAAACGCCTATACTGCTCCAGTTTTAGCAGGTTGGGCACAATCACTACTTCGTTCACAATCCCCCTGGGTTCCAGCGGGTCGCCCTGTCCCGGGTAGAACATTTCAGGATTGGTGAAGAGATAACGGACATTAGGCCATACCCGCTCACTGCCCCGCCATAACTCCGAACCCATGAACCCCGGCACGATCACTACCGGCCGGCGCGAAAGGCGGCGTCCGGTAATCGGCAATTCAGCGAGCGTCAGGTCTTCATTGTGAAAACCGCCCTTGAAAACCAATTGGGCCTCGCCGATGCGCACCATAACGCCATCCGCCAAGGGATGTTCCACGATCCGTTGTCCCGCTATCCACGTGCCGTTGGTGCTGGCCAGGTCGCGTATCACAAAGGTATTCCCTTGTCGCTCGATGCGCGCGTGGTGACGGGAGACTTTCGCCAGGTCCAGCACGATATCGTTACCCGCCTGGCGCCCGATGGTCACACCGTCTGACATCAGGGGCAGTTCCCACGTTCTCGCCGGTCCTTGTGTTGTGGCCGGCACATGCATGGCCAGCCGTGGCCCGCTGGTATCCGTCAGGGTCATCGAGAGCGTGGCTTGCCCAATCGTCGCATCTAATTCCGCCTCGGATTCCAGAGGGATCATCTCTGCCGCGGACTCCGTCATCGTGCTCTCAAAACGCAAAAGGCTATCTCCCAGCGTGATGATAGCTCCTGCCTGCAGGGTAGCCTGCTCCACAGCTACACCGTTTATACGGGTCCCATTGGTGGATTGCAGGTCGAATAGGATGTATCCCCCCTCGCGCTGTTCCAGCCGCGCGTGGTAGCGGGACGACTTCCCATCCCGCAGCACAATATCATTGTCACTCGCACGTCCCAGGGTAATCGTCGCTTTCGCCAGGGTAAAGTCCTGGTCTCGCTCTCCCGTCCGGCTGAGAATCAGTTTGCCTGCAGCTTCCATCGGTTTATCCTCGCTCATCACAATCAGCGCTACCTGGTGATGATTATAAAACAGCTCTGACAACTTGCCAATAGCGGCGCTTCTTTATCGTAATCGAAATCATTGGAGGAAACATATGGTCGGTGAAAATACTATGGTTTTGGGCGCCGCTGGCATGACAACATTGCGGAGGGCGGCGGCATGATTATCGATATCGGGGTGCATGGCATGGAAATCCTGCATGCCACCCTGGGACCAGGCGCCGAAAGCGTCACCTGCCTGCGCACCTCGGAGGATCTCTACTATTCCCTGGACGCCTGGGGCACCGCGGGGCGCGCCTATTTCAACACCAAGATGGAAGACCTGGAAACCATGCGCGCCGGGGTTTGTCTGGTATTCCTCTGTGTTCCTCTGTGGCTCTGTGGCTTTATCCCTTTGGCAGCAGCCCCGTCTCGCGCATGGCTTGCCGGATGGTCTCCCGCTGCTGTGGGGTGAGCTGCGCGTTGGGCGGGCGCATGGGGCCGCCGGGAAGGCCGGCGAACTCCATCGAGACCTTCAACGCCGCTACCCAGTCCATCGTCACCACCGGGCCATAGTAGGGCGTCATCACCTCGTTCGCCACCTTGCGCGCCTCCTCCAGGTCTCCGCTGTGCAGCGCGTGCCAGAAGTAGCTGGACACCTGCGGCGCAAACTGGCCCACTCCGGTAATGAAGGCCGGCACGCCCAGAGCATGTACGAAGAGAAAATGTTCTGGACCCCAGTCCGCGATGATCGCCAACCGGTCGCGCGTCTGCCGGATCAAGGCTTGCGCGTAGTACGGATCGCCCCCTTCCAGCTTCAGCCCCACCACAGAATCGATGTCTGCCAGGCGGTTGACCAGGGAGAGGGAAAACGGTCCGCCATTCCCGCCCCGCCCCGG
The DNA here is from genome assembly GCA_009692745.1 of Chloroflexota bacterium. Classification (GTDB taxonomy): domain Bacteria; phylum Chloroflexota; class Anaerolineae; order Epilineales; family SHYO01; genus SHYO01. The sequence goes on along the minus strand of SHYO01000063.1, from coordinate 10,505 downwards.
CACATTGCGCTCGTGGATCACCAGGCCGATATCGGTGGCGGCGGCGATAGTTTCATAATGGCGGTAAATGGTGTCGTCATGCAGCGCGGGGTTATAGGTGGTGTAAGGATTCCCCGGCGGCACGACAATGCACCCGTCGGCGCCTACGTCCTGGGCATACTTAACGAAATCCAGCGCCTGCCCGGTCCACCACTCCGCCGTGCTGGCAATCACTGGCAGCCGCCCGGCAGCCGCCTCGACCACGGTCCTGGTCACCGCCTTCACCTCGTCGTAGTCCAAAAACCGCAGCTCAGAGATCCCCAGGCTGAGCATTACCACGTCCATACCGTGCCCGGCCAGGAAATCGACATGCTCGTGCATGCCCTCGTAGTTAATGGTGTAATCGTCGTGGAACAGGGTTGGCAACCCCGCCACCACCCCCACGATTTTTTCTTTGAGTTCCTGCGGTTTTGTGCTGGTCATTTTTCGATTCCTTTGTTTGGAACACGCTTCTACTGCACCGCCATCCCTTCCCGCCCGCTGTCCAACAGTTCCAGGTAGGCGCGGCGGATGGCGCCGGTGATCGGGCCGGGACGCCCGTCCGCCACCGGCTTGCCATCAACCTCGGTGACCGGAATAATGCCGCCTGACGTGCTGCTGAGGAACACCTCGGCGGCGTTGGTCAGGTCGAAGGGGGTCAGGCGCGCCACCTGGCAGGGAATCCCTAATTCCTTAGCCAGGTCGAAGACCGCCTGCCGCGTGATACCTATCAGGATGTCTTTCCCCGGTGTCAGCAACTGCCCTTGCTGCACTACAAAGATGTTGTAGCCCGGCGCCTCGCACACCTCTCCGTCGATGGTCAGCTCGATAGCATTATCGGCTCCCACCCGCTGTGCCTCTAGAAAGGCCAACACGTGGTTCAGGTAGTTGCCGGACTTGATCTGGGCGTCGATACACTGGGAAGGGGTGCGCCGTACTCCGGCGATATGCACCCGCTGTGGTGGGGAGACGTCTCCTTCGGCCACAGAGCTGGCGTAGGGTTGGGCGAAGACGATCACACTGGGTTTGCAGCCCTTGGGTTGCAGCGTAGGATAGTCGCCCACGCCGCGCGTCACCACGATCTTGATATAGGCATAGCTCAGGCGGTTGCGCTGCACCGTCTCCCGCACCACCCCTCCCAACGTCTCTTTAGTGAGAGGGATGCGGATATCCACCGCTTTGGCCGAGGCAAACAGCCGGTCCACGTGGGCTTGCCAGCGGAAGACCACCCCGTGTACGGCCAGGCAGGTGTCGAAAACCGAGTCCCCATGCAGCAGCCCGTGATCCAGCACACTGATCTTGGCCTGCTCCTTGGGGTAAAAGACCCCGTCGATGTAAATAACCTGTTCAAAACCCTCTTGGGTTGGCATAGGATTCTTTCATTTTTCTGTTGCATCCTTTATCTTTTGGCCGGTCATGGCTGCCATCTTTGTGGCTTTCGGGAAGGGATAGACGCATTGTATCAAAGACACGGCTTTTTTTCAAAGGAGCCGCTAAATGCAAGCATTTCGGCGTTTAAATAAAGTAGGCCGGCAAGCCAGTGTCTGCTGGCCGGTTTCATAGTCTAGTATTTGTAGAATATTTTCTTCTTTGTTATAATGAAATCCGGGTTTAATGCAGAATGGGGACGAAGACGTGATTGAGCACGCTGACCAGCGCCTCAAAGAATGGGCGACGACGGTTCTGCAGGGAGCCGGTCGCCAGCAGACCCCCATATCCCTTGCGCTTCCCGATGACGGTCAGGCTGGTAGTGGCGTTAGCATGTACCTGCTGGATCTGGCGCCCATCTCTCCTGCTGGCCATGCCAGGCGGTTGCCCTTACAGATTTCCCTGCGCTACCTGGTGAGTACCTGGGCAGATAACCCCGCCGAAAGCCATCATCTGTTGGGTATATTGGTGTTTGCGGCGCTGGAAGATCCACAGTTTGAAGTTGATTTGGAACCGGCGCCCATTGCTACCTGGGCAGCCTTCGGCGTTAAGCCGCGCGCGGCGTTTTTACTCCGCGTACCGCTGCGCCTGGACCGCCCGGAGCCATCCACCAAGTTTGTGCGCCGCCCGTTGGTCATAAAAGCTGCTATCATGATACCTTTCCACGGCCAGGTTTTAACTACCAACGATATCCCCCTGGCCGGCGCAGTTGTGGAGCTTCCCGCTCTACAGGTATCTACCCGCGCCGATGTAAATGGATACTTTCGCTTCTCTGCAGTGCCGGCGGCGCCACCTATCCAGCAGGTGACTGTCAAGGCGAAGGGACAAGCACAGAATTTTACCGTTAACCAAGCTGCCTCGGATCACGAACTGTTGGTCATCCACTTTGACATAAGGGAGGAATGACATGCCAAATTACCTGGCGCCGGATATTTACATTGAGGAGGTGTCTGGAGGGGCCAGGCCCATCCAGGCGGTAGGCACCAGTACTGCAGGCTTTGTGGGAGTGGCGCCGGACGCTAAAGCCCATTTGAACGTGGCGACGCCGATCAACAATTGGTCGGAGTTTGGCAGGGAGTTTGCGCCGGAGGGATCTACCAGCACACCGCTTTCCCAGGCCGTCTATGGATTTTTCTTAAACGGCGGCCGACGCTGCTATGTAGTGAATGTCGGCGCCGGCAATGGCGTGACCGGCGGCGCCAAAGAACGGGTGGGGCTGCAGGTGCTGGAGCAGGTCGATGAAATCGCCATCGTGGCGATTCCGGGTTTCACCGACGCTGCCTCGTATGATGCCGCCCTCTCCCACTGCGAAAAGCTGCAGGATCGGGTAGCCATCCTGGATGCCCCGGCGGACGTGAGCGACATCTCTTCGTTGACGCGTGTTGCCAGTGTTCCTGCCAGGAAGCCTGCCGAAGGCTCCGGTGGCGCCGCGGAAAGCGGCAAGGCTGCGGGAGTGCGCCCGCGCCAATCCGACGGAGGGTATGGCGCCTTCTATTTTCCCTGGATCACTGTGCGCGATCCCCTGTCGGGTGAGGTGGTCAACGTACCGCCGGGAGGGCATGTGGCCGGCATTTGGGCCCGGACAGATGCCACCCGCGGGGTACACAAAGCGCCGGCCAATGAGGCCATCCGCGGCGCTTTGAATGTGACCTACCTCTTAACCCGCGAAGAGCAGGGAGAGTTGAACCAGGCGGGCATCAACTGCATTCGTTTCTTCCCGCGCGAGGGGATCCGCGTCTGGGGTGCGCGCACCCTGGCTGCCGGTAGCAGTGAGTGGCGCTACATTAACGTGCGCCGCCTCTTTAACATGATCGAGGAATCGATCGCGTTGAGCACGCGCTGGATCGTGTTCGAGCCCAACGACCGCACGTTGTGGAAGTCGATCCGCCGCGATGTCAACGCCTTTCTCACCCGCATCTGGCGCGATGGCGCTTTGATGGGCAGCACCCCGGAAGAAGCTTTCTTCGTCCGTTGCGATGAGGAGACCAACCCGCCGGATATGATTGATGCCGGCATCGTGGTCACCCTGATTGGTATTGCGCCGGTCAAGCCGGCCGAGTTTATCGTTTTCCGCATCAGCCAGGCGGCTAGCGGCCCCAAGATCGAGGCTTAGGGAGGTAACCATGCCAGAACCTGGACAATTTACCGATCCATACCGTGCGTATAATTTCAAACTGGAAATCCAGGGCGTGACCCACGGGCATTTCACCGAATGTACCAATATGCATATCAAAGTTCATCCCATCCGCTACCGCGAAGGGGGTACTAACCAGGTGATCCACGTTTTGCCTGGCCCGGTGGAGTATGGCGATATTACCTTGCGCTACGGTTTGACGGAATCCACAGAGTTGTGGGACTGGTTTATGAGTGCTGTCAAGGGCAAGGTGGATCGCAAAAATGTCTCCATCCTCTTGCTGGACAGCGACGGGGTGACCGAGACCACGCGCTGGAACCTGATAAATGCCTGGCCCTCCACCTGGCAGGGCTCGGTATTGGACACGATGAACCGCGAGGTCGCCATCGAATCCCTCACCCTGGTCTTTGAGACTCTGGAGCGGGGTTAAGCGCCATGCTGGTGCGTGGTCTACGGATCAGGCTATTACGGGAGCTGTCCCGCACCTTGCAGGGCTGGTCTGATCTTGTGCAGCAGCAATTAGATAGGGTAGTAGATGCCGCCCCAGTCCCAGCGCCACCCGCTGCGGATAACTGGCCTCGCGTCGCCGGCCCAGGCGACCCGGCGGAAGATACATTGTCGCCAGACGCAGCGGCCGGTACCGTGCCGGATTCGCCGCCGGCCCATTGGCTGGTGCGCGCCCGCTCCGCCGGGCCACCCGCCGATTGGCAGCAGCGGGTGGCCCAGGCCGGGTCCGCGCCACCGTCTGCCCCGGTCCCCGCAGAGAGCGCCTCTGCCCCGGCAGATACTGTGCCGCTCGCCCCTCCTTCCCCGTCTGGACCGGAACTGCACACGCCGGAGCGGGTCGAAAGTGCGCCACCGCGCAAGAAAGTAGGTGCGGTGCCCAGCCAAAGGCTGGGAATCAACCGCACGATTTTCACTCGGGCCGCTATAAAATTCGCGGAAAAAGCTGAACATAGACTTTTTTATGGCCGGGGTTCGCCACTACGCCCGAATGTAGGTGCGGTTTTTAACCGCACGATTTTCGCTGGAGCCGCTCTGAAATGGGCGGAAAAAGTTGGACACAAACTTTTTCACGGCCGGGGCTCGCCACCGCGCACAGATGTAGGTACGGTTTTTAACCGCACGATTTTCACCGCAGAGCACAAAGAAGACCCAGAGAGCACAGCGAAAAAGCAATATGCTTCCCCCGCTGCAACGGATATGGCGCCTGCCGGGAAACCGGCTCAGCAAGACGCCCGCGCCCAGCCGCAGGCTTCGCGCATCTCTTCCGGCCCACCTAAGCTGCGTGCTGGCCTATACCAGCCATTCCGGCCTACCGGAAAACAAAAGAGGAGTGCATTTGCCAGCGGGGATGCGCCGCTCCTTGCTGAGCGCGCAACGTCTGAGCCGCAAGCGTCTCTGGCAAAGACAGGTTGGGGCCAATCCATCCGGCTGCAACTGCCGCGCATTTCCCAGCCTCCTGCCAGGAAAAATCCGATACCTGCCATGAGAGATCTGGCTTCTGCCGGGAAAAAGATGGCTGAAGTTACAAAGTCTGCGGCTGATCAGGTCGCGCGCATTGCCCTCCGGCCCCCCCCACAGTTTGTGCTACAGGATGAGCCTACCCCCGCTCGCTTCGGGGTGCCAGTGAACTCTGTGCGGCAGGTAGCGCCTGGCGCAGCCAGGGAGGATGCGTCACCCAGACAGGCGCTGGTCCAACCCGCGCTGTCGCAGTTTGTGCGCCCTCCGGCCCCCTCCTATGGATGGGATCAGATCCATGCTGAGTACCCTCAGCCAGAGACCGCCTGGCCCATGCTGCCGTCCGATCTCTCGCTAACAACTCCGGCGCCTGGCTTTGAGCAGGGGGAGTTGCGGCCAGGCTACGAAGATGCGGCAGAGGATGGGGCCGCCATCCTGCGCCGCTGGGAGCGCCAGCGCCGCCTGGATGAGGAACAGCGCCGGTTGTGATCCGGTGAAGATAGACGAGATACTATATGGAAAGAGTGGCATTTCTCATTGAAAAAACCGGGGAGCGCCTGGGCTGCCTGCTAAACCCCGCAAGCCTGGTGCTACGGCGCACCGCTGGCATCCGGTCGCGCCGCTCCATCGCCGGGGACCTAACCGGCGCCGGCCTGGCAGATGACCCCTTGCTCTACACCGGGGGCGGCCGCACTGAGCTGGAGCTGGAGCTGCTTTTCGATGTGAACGTGGCCGGCTCCTCCATCACCACCGAGGATGTCCGCGATCTGACCCGTCCTCTGTGGCAGATGGCCGAAAACCAAGGGGACGATGGCGCCTATGGCCGGCCGCCGCTGATCAGATTTGTGTGGGGTAAATCCTGGAATATCCCGGCGGTGGTAACTGCTGTGGCCGAGCGCCTGGAACAGTTTACCCCGGCGGGTGTGCCGCAACGCTCCTGGTTGCGCCTGCTCCTGTGGCGGGTGGCCGAACCGGAGAGTTCCCGCCAGTCGCTGCCCGTTCTGACGGCGCCTACGGCCGGGTTAGCCCTGGCGCAGATGGTGGCCGGGACCGAGAGCGGTATCCGCGTCCATGAGTTTCTGGGTGGGGGCCCCCTGGGTCTGCTGGCCGGCTGGACTCCTACCCTGGGGACAGGGTTATCTGTCACCGGGGCGCTGCTCTTAGCGTCGGATATTATCAGCATGGCGTTGGCACAGACCCAGGCCGGGGCGCTGCTGGCTGCGGCCCGCGATACGATCGCTGCGGCTGCCCGCTCGGTGTTGCAAACGGTGGAAGGGTGGGCGGCCGGGGTGGGAGATTCCCCGGCGGTGGATGCTATTCGTGGCGCGATGACAAATGTGATTGCCTCCCTGGGCCAGGTGGCCAGCGCTGCTAAGACGCGCTTGGTGGAGGTGATTACGGGGGCAGTAGGCGCCATTTCTGTGGCCGTCTATCAGGCTGCCACGGCGGCGCGAGGCCTGACAGCGGACGCCGCAGCCACTGTAGAGGAGGCGACTTCGGCTGCCAGACAGGCCCTCTTGGCTCCAATTCAGGCGGGCCTGGCGCGCATTATGCCGGCCGTCGCTGCTATGGGGCTGGCGGCCGGCATCGTCGCTGCGGCGGTCAAACAGCGATCTGCCCAGATTATCGCCGCCGCTGGCAAGGGTATGGCTGTAGCGCTGGAGGAGATAGGATCGATTATCGTTCCTGTCGTCGGCACAACCGCCGTGGTGGGTGGCGCCATCATTGGCGGGGCGGCGCTAGTTACCGGTGTGGTGCTCATAGTCGGGGCGGGAGCCGCAGCCCGCGCAGCCGCGCCTCTGGTGCGGAAAAGCGCAGTTTTGATTCAATCGGCCATCGTCAAGATCTCAACAGAACTGGAAAAAATCAAGTCCTCCGGCAAGGTCTCGCCGGCGGCTATCCAGGCAGCCTTGGGGCAGGTAGCTACGGGTATCGAGGGGCTCTGGTCGAGCGGGCAGGCCAAGGCGGCGTCGGCCGCCACGGCCGCCTTGCAACGTATCACCTACGCCTTGAAGAACGCTGTGGCGGCGACGGAAGCTATCGGCGCGGTCATGAAAACCAAAGCCGGGGCAGCCATTAGCGCTGCTGCTGGTGCCATGGGCAGCCTGCTGGGCAAATTCAAACCCCAGGCCGGGGTACCGGCGGCGGCTAAAACTACCGGCCCGGCAGAGATAGCCGCGTTGCGCGAACTCTCAGTGCGCCTTACCGCCACTTCCCAGATGGTGGCAGCACAAACTACGGCCGCGGGGCTCCTGCCGGATGCGGCGGAGACGGCCGCCGTGGCGCCGTTGCCGCTGGCGGTACACACAATGCAGCAGGCGCTGGATAATTTTGAAGCTAAGGCTAAAACCGCGGCGGCAGAGAAAGACTCAGCGTCGGCGGCCAAAGCAGTTGTGGCAGCCCAGGCTGAGTTGGTAGCCCAGGCCGAACCGGCCCTGGAGATGATCAGCGCGGCAGTTGACCGGATTGCATCCGCCGAGGCTGCCGCCACCGATGCCACGATCACCACCACAATTGCCGCGTCCGCTGCTGCGGCAGAAGCTGCGCTGCCACTATCCCTCGCGGGCGAGGCGGTTTTGCCACTGCCTGGGACAGCGCCGGCCCTAAGGGGTCTGGCCGCGCCCGTAGCCACCGCCGCAGAGACCGAGGTGGTGACCAACTTCGGTGAGCGGCTGGATCAATTGGCTTTCCAATATATGGGAGATGCCGCCCTATGGCGCATCCTGGCGATATTTAACGACATCGATGATCCCTTGCATATCGTGCCCGGCCGGCTGTTGCGCATTCCCCCGCTCACAGGTTTCGGAGGCGCGACGCCATGAGCTCCAGGTCAAGAGAGTACTCGAAGTCGAAAGAGTACTCGACCCGTATCACTACGCCGCCCCAGGTGACTATTACGGCCAACGGTGTGCCCTTGCCGGCGGGGGAGTTGCGCTCCTTGGGAGAGATCCGGGTGCAAGGGCGCTTGAATATGCCCGCCCTCTGTGAGCTGACCTTTTTCGATCCGCCCGAAGCGGCCCATATCGCCGCGCTTTTTGCCCCCGCTACATCCTTGCGCGTACATACCGGTACCCAGCCTGTCCCCCTGTTTACCGGGGAAGTGACGGCGCTTGAGCACGTCTACGCCGCGGCGAGCGGTTATCAAATTCGCGTGCGCGGATATGATTTGCTCCACCGGTTGCGGCAGCGCCAGAGCGTGCGGGCGCATGTGCAGGTGACGCCTGTCGACCTGGCCCGCGAATTGGTAGCGAACCTGGGTGTGGCTGTGGAATACCATGGCTCCTTGCCCGGCTCCTTGCCCGGCTCCTTGCCTGGCCAACTCGTGCCGGGGAACGGGTTACCCTCGTGGCCGCGCCTGATCCAGCATCGTCAGTCGGACCTGGAATTGCTGGTGGAGGTGATGGAGCGGTGCGGTCTATATTTCACGCTGCGCGAGAACGTGCTACATCTGCATACCCTGGACGGTATCGGCGCTCCCTTGCCCCTGACGTTGGGCGCGTCTTTGCTGGAGGCCAGGCTGGAAGTCAACAGCGACCCGGTCGCTAGCGCAGTGACGGCCAGCGGTTGGGATCCTTTGCGGGTGGAAGTCCATGCCGGCCGTGCCGGGCAGGCGCGTCCCCAGTATACTGGGAGGGCAGGTGCTGCCAGGGCAGCGGGGAATCGCAGCGATGATCCGCGAGCAGTGACGCAGATCGATTTTGCGGCCGGCGAGCTGTTTGCTGTGAACGAAGGCACACCCGACGACCGGCATGCCGCTGGCCTGGCCCAGGCGGAGCTGGACCGGCGCGCAGCGGCGCAGTTGACGCTGTGGGGAGTGGCGGAAGGGGATGCCCGGTTGCAACCCGGCACGCCTATCGCCATCTTGGGTGGTACTGGCCCGCTGGCCGGCCAATATGTCCCCGCCAGTGTAACCCACACCATTGATTCCCGGTCTGGCTTCTTGTCGGAGCTCTCCACCGTGCCGCCACAGGCCCGTCCCCGCCTTACCGGTGTGGTGATGGCGCTGGGCAAGGTCACCCGGGTGGATGATCCGCAGCGCCTGGGCCGGATTAAGGTCTCGCTGCCGGCGTATCAGGATGTCGAAACCGATTGGATGTGTGTCATGGCGCCAGGCGCTGGGCCGGGAAAGGGGCTGATCACCATCCCCGAGGTAGGGGACCAGGTGCTGCTGCTCCTGGCCCACGAAGATCCCGGGCAGGGGGTGGTACTGGGTGGGCTCTACGGCATGGCGGGCGCCCCGGATAGTGGCGTGGAAGGCGGTGCGGTGCGGCGCTACACGTTGCTGACACCCGGCGGGCAGCGCATTCGCCTGGATGATGTCCAGCATGCCATTCGCCTGGAAGACAGCCAGGGGAGTTATGTAGAGCTCTCGCCGCAAAAGGTGCGCATCCATGCGGCGGTAGATCTGGAACTGGAGGCGCCGGGGAAGGCTGTGGTCATCCGCGGGCAATCTATCGATTTCGAACGAGGGTAACGATGAAAGTTTTGACGGAAGACGCCGTGCTGATCTGCGCCCACGACTTGGGTTTGGTGGCAAACCGGCCCTCTCAGGACCTGGTGACCATTGTGCATCGACGGGTGTTGGTTGAGGACGACCCGGAAAACCGTTCGATATCCAAGTGCCCGAACGTGGGGCTGACCATCAAGCCTTGCCTGCTGACCTTGCGGGTAGAGACGGGATACTCAGAGTTTGTGCGCATCGAAGGCAAACGCATCTGCCTGGACATGGTCACCGGGCTGACAGATGGTACACCGCCGGGGACGGTGAAATATCGGGTACGCGAGCCGGGCCAGGAATTAGTGGATGAGACGGGAGGCGCAGCATGAACGCGGGGCGCCTGACGCGCGGCTGGCGCTTTCTCTATCCGGGAGTGGATGCCGGAGAGGAATTTGCCGGGTTGAGCATCTCCGCCCGCGGCCGCATTGAGATGGTGGAGCGGGATGGAGCAGTGCGCCAGGCAATTCTGCTGCTGCTGTCGACCTCCCCCGGTGAGCGCGTGATGCACCCGGAGTATGGCTGCCCGCTGCACCGCCTGGTCTTTGCGCCTAACGACGATACCACCGCCGGCCTGGCCATCTATTATGTGCGCCGCGCCCTGGAGCGCTGGGAGCCACGCATTGAGCTGCTGAAGGTGGATGCGCGGCGCGATCCGGAGGCGCCGGAACGGCTGGACATCCTATTGGAGTACCGGGTACGCGCCACCCAACAGGCAGATAGCCTGGTGGTTGGGTTTGATTTAACCGAAGCATAATTGCCGGTGCTGAAGCATGATCATAGGTGCTGCTACAAATCTAACAACATGCCTGGAACCGGTTTTAACTCTACTTTCCGCTAAGTTAAGCTTTGCCGGGGTGGGCAACATGGTGTAAACTGGCTGTACTTTCGAATCCATGCTGGAGGGCCGATCCAATGAACGAACCTACTTGGCAGATGATGACGTTGCTGTGCAGTGTCGTGCGGTCC
>SHYO01000062.1 GCA_009692745.1 Chloroflexota bacterium | reverse complement strand
CCGACAGTTATCATACCAGGACTGTCCAAACTTGGGAGCTCTCGTCGCCTCCAAGATAGAAGGGGATTACGCTAAAACATGATCAGCACTAATCTCATTCAGAAATGAACAGGATCAACACTGAACCTGGATGAGTGCTATTCTATCTTCGATATGATGTTAATCATACGTATATCTCAGGATGCAAATTATTATATCAGATTTTATGGGTGTTGGCAAAAAGCGAATACCATGAGATGGTGGATGAAATCTAAGCAATTCATCCCGCCCTGTGGAAAACCTGTGTATAACTCGCTGGTTATCCCCAACCTTGTGGACATAAGTCTAGAACGTGATTATAATTCCGCCGTCCAAGAAATTGGGATCGGGTTAGTTGATTATCTCTGGTGGTATTCCTCAACTGCTGTTTCATTTAGCATCTCCGGGAGGGTTAATGATTGCCAGCCTGAATGGTACACTTGAATATCGAGACGCAGATCTAGCAGTAATCAGTGTCCACGGCGTCGGATACGAAGTGCGTCTGTCCGCCAGCGCCCTGGATCGCTTAGGTTCTCCCGGTAGCTCTGTTTTTGTGCATACTTATCTACACTTGCGCGAAAATGAGATCGCTCTGTTTGGTTTTTCTAGCCATGATGAACGTGCCCTCTGTTTGCAACTCATGAGCGTATCCGGGATTGGGCCACGCCTCGCCCTGAATCTCCTGCGGGGTACAAGCCCGGAGGCGCTCCGTCTTGCTATTGCCAATGGAGATGTGGCTGCTCTCAGTCGTTTGCCAGGCATTGGCAAAAAAATGGCCGAAAGATTGATTGTTGAACTGAAGGGGAAGATAAATCTGGCGAATATCGATCCTGGAGTCGTCGTGGCGGGCCAGGGAGATGGGGAAGTGCTGGCAGCATTGACCGGGCTTGGCTATAGTACTGCAGAAGCCCAGGCTGCAATTCGCCACCTCCCTAAAGAGCCTATGACCCTTGAAGAACGTATCATGGCGACTTTGCGATATTTTGCGGAACGCGGCTGATTGGATTGCTACCGCTAGCTCCATTGAGTACGGAGTTAGCTCGCACTGCTGTCACACTGGGAGATATTCGACGGAGGATCCATGCCCACTTCACGGTTTTTGCGCCTCGCTCTGGTTCTATGTTGCTTCGTGCCGCTTCTCTATGCTGGCCGCACAGTTGAGGCTACCGACTATTCTGCTTTCATTATCGAAAATGCCCGAAATGACCAGGATTATCCCAGCCTGGCATACAGCCCGGTAAGTCAACGATACATAGTAACCTGGCTAGATCTGCGCAATAGCAGTTCAGGTGTACTCAGTGTTTATGTGCGCGTCTTATTTGCCGATGGCACACCGGTGGCTTCCTCCTTCAGCTTAAGTGACCTATCGAGCATCACCCCCCCTGCGGTATCCTATCTTCCCTCCCAGGATCGTTTTCTCCTGGTATGGTCTGCTATATCCGGTACGAATCTGGTTATTATGGGCCAACGTTTTTCCGGTGATGGTACGCGCTTAGGTAATCCTTTTATAATCGCGGCATCCAGCACCACTAGCCCCTGGTATCCTGCAGTCGCAGCCGGATCGGATGGTTGGCTGGTAGTGTGGGATGCTTTTGTGAATAGCAATACTTCTCATATTGAGGGTCGTAAGGTCCTTCCCGATGGGGGATTGGTGGGCGCCGGCTCCTTACGTCTGGCTAGTAACGTTGGCGTACTTCCTGATCCGCAAATTGCCTATGCCCCCGATACTGGTACTTACCTGGTAATCTGGGATGATTCACGTACGGGACAGGGAGATGACATTTATGGTCAATTGGTAGCCTCAGATACGACCCTGGTGGGCGCCAATCTGGGAATTGGGGTGGCTACCAACGCCCAGGTTGATCCTGCTATCGATTATGATCCACAGCGCCATGCTTTTCTGGTAGCCTGGAAGGATACGCGCCGTAATGGGTCAGCGCTGGATATATACGCCCGCTGGATGACATCTACAGGGGAGCTACCAGGTTCCGATTTTCTAATAAGTACTACCAATCAAACTGATCAACAATTTATGGGTATAGCGCCGACCTATCATCCCGTTGTCCAGGAGCATCTCATATTATGGAGTGATCAGACACAAGGAGGAGGTATTCGGGCCTTACGTCTTGACTCCAGCGGTAGTATGCGGGGATCTCCGTTTCTTCTCTCTCCTGGAAACTATTCCCAAGTTAAGCCAGCGGCTGTCTATGATCAGATGAATGGTCGTTTTCTCGCCGTCTGGCAAGAAATGCATACCAGTTGGGATATTTATGGGATCCTTTATGCTCCACCGGTACCTGTGCTTAACCTGAGCAAAAGTGCTCCATCTCAGGTGATAGCAGGCCAACCGCTGACATATAGGTTATTCATCACGAATACTGGCGAAGTACCGGCCAATAATCTGACAGTCACCGACACGTTACCGGCCGGTCTAAGATTTATCCGGTCCGATCCTGCTCCTGATCAATTCACTTTGCCTAACGTTTGGTCATTAGGCAGTTTGTCTCCCCAATCATCAAAAACTATCAGTCTGACCGTCAATGTTCCTATAGAAACCGGAAAAGAGGGGATGCCAGGTTTGTTGACCAATCGAGCCATAGCATCGGCGGATTTGGCGAAACTTGTTAGCGCCACGGTGCAAACAACTATTTTAGCTCCCGATCTTTCCTCTGCGACCATCGCTGTAGACCGCTCTCAAGTTATGCCCGGCGAAATCCTCTCGTATACGATCCTGATCACCAACACCGGAAATCTGGCATCTCAGGCATGGCTCACCGATACGTTGCCTGCCGGATTGAGCTTTGCCGGCAACCTCTCTGCCAGTGCTGGAAGCATTGCCTGGGATGTAAATCAAGGTCAATTATTTTGGACCGGCTTAATTCCCTCCGGCGCCGTCGTAACCCTTCGCTTCGACGCTCATGTGGGCAGCCAGTTACGGTCGGGCGTAATACTTTATAATTCTGCCTACTTGAATGATGGGCTACATCCCCCCTTCGATCTCCCTCTGGCTACGACTCTGATTATCGCTCCGGATTTGAGCCAGTCAAGAAAATTTGTTGATCGCAATCAGGCTTATCCTGGCGATGTATTGACTTATACACTCATACTTACGAATACCGGTCTGGCTGCTGCCCATGCCTATCTGACAGATACGTTGCCCGTTGAGGTTGAATTCTTACAGGCTGGCTCGGGAGCTCCAGGGAACGTAGTTTGGGATGCCGAAAATTCCATACTTTACTGGCGCAGCCAGATTCCTGTGGCTACGAGTGTTGCTTTAACGTATACCGTCCGGCTACGCTATGGCATAGTTCCGGTTACATTGATACGGAATCAGGCTTGGGTTGCTGATGGGATACATGTCCGCCAGGCATTATCGGCCGTAGAAACTATAGTGCGATGGCATCGCCTTTTCCTGCCGTGGCTCAACCGGTAAGGGCGGTAATAGCCTCGTAGGATTATCCATATCCATAATTCTATCTTTCATTATGTCATTATGTCTGCATACTTCCCTTGCCCCTCAATCTATGGTAAAATAGATGTAATTCTACCATTGACCTGAAATCGTGGTCATACTTAACAACTTGGGTTTTACCAAAGATAAACGTCAAGCATATATTATTAGGAGGTACACTTATGGAAAATCAACAGCGTAACGATAGCGGTAATTATGAGCCAGATAATACTCCATCTCCGCCCCATACCGAGATTCCTGCCGATACAAAACCTCAGCCAACCCCCACTAGCGAATATGAGTGGCAGAGACCGGATTATGAAAGTGAAAAGGCTGATAACAAGCCGTTCTGGCTAATTCCTGTCACTGTAGTTGCCGCGGTTGTGATCTTCTTGTTTTTTAGACAGCGTCGCAAGAAGCAGGGTTTGGCGGCTTTCAAGCAACAGATCGAGACTACTGTCGGCGATGTGTCCGAACAGGTTGATCTTGAACAGACTCTTAAGGACTTGGAAAAAGCCACCGGCAAATCTCGCAAGGTTGTCCAGCGCATTATAAAAGATGCTGGTAAACAACTAGCAGAAATAGATCTCGAGCAGTCGAAGAAGGATTTGCAGAAAGCTCAGGGCAAGTCTCAGAAGGTCCTAAAGCAGTTAATACGGGATGCCGGGAAGCAACTTGAAGATCTGCAAGGGCAGATTGATGTTAAAGGGACCAAAAAGGAGTTGGGCAAGGCCCAGGGCAAATACGGTAAGGTTCTCAAGGCCTTCGGCGAGGAAGCTCAGAAGCAATTGGCAGATTTGGCTGATCAGCGCCGCCAAACGATGAAGACGGTAGGAGATTCGGGACAGCAAACCTTGGAGCAGTTGCGGGATTTACAAGACAATACTTCCAAGCACATTGGTAAAGAGCAGGAAAGGCTCGCAGATGTATTGGCCGAGGTTCGTGACCAATTGGCTCGTCTGGAGGAACGCACGGGGCATCTCGTCGATCAAGTCCATGGCCGGTATGACGATGTGAGTTTGGATCTGGAAATTGCGCGGAAGCGGGCCGAATTAGGTGTTTTGGAGACTAAGCGGCAGGTCCATGGTTTAAGTGATTTCTCCCTTAATTAATTTCTACGCTGCCGTTTTGCTACTTCTATAGCTGGCAACCTGGGATCAACAGGGTTATGTGCCCGGTTTCTCGCGGTTTTAACTATGCCGAGGAGCCGGGTTTTTTATCTCGCATTATTTCATACTCTTGGTTACCAACGATTGCCATGGTGCCTGGCTGAAAGTCGCCTCGCTGGAGAGTGGGTCATGTGAGGTATCTCTGAAGAAAAGATAAGGATGCATCTATGCCCGGCCAGTACTTTGAAGATTTGGAAATAGGTATGCGCTTCAGCCATCGTTTGGGTAGAACGATCACCGAAGCTGACAATGTTTTCTTCAATGCCCTGACCATGAATACCCAACCCCTCCATTTGAATGAGGAATTTGCTCGTCAAACCCAATTTGGCCGTCGCATAGTCAATGGAATATTGACCTTAGGGCTAGTGGTGGGCATCACTGTATCTGACCTCACCGAAGGCACAATCATAGCTAACCTGGCCTACGAACGTGTCGTTCATCCTTATCCCGTATATCACGGGGATACCATTACGGTAGAAACCGAGATCCTGGAAAAGCGCCCTTCAAATTCCCATTCTGATAGAGGTATCATCCGTATGAAACATATTGGTCGCAACCAGGATGGCAAAATTGTGATTGAGGTTGAGCGTATTGCTCTTTTCCTAAAGCGCTCCACGGAGACTGCCTGATGGTACAATCCTCCCCTGCTGCTCCTGCCTTCCGCTCGCGCCGTGCTCTCCTCTTCATGCCCGGAGATAGTCGTAGCAAAATCGAGAGGGGCATCCATCTTGGTGTGGATGCGCTTATAATGGATTTGGAGGACGGGGTTGCCCTAAACCGGAAAACAGAAGCTCGGCGGGTGATTGCTGAAGCCTTAACCACGTTGGATTTTGGGCGGAGCGAGCGCCTGGTGCGTATCAATCCTGGTGACATGGCAGAGGCTGATCTGGCAGCCATATTACCCGGTCATCCGGATGGGATCGTGTTGCCTAAGGTTGAATCAGCCCGATGGATAACGGATATCCACCAGATCCTTTGCCACGCCGAAGAAAGGTCAGGATGGTCATCCGGTAGTCTGCACTTGTTGGCAATTATCGAAACTGCCGCCGGCATATTAAATTTGAAAGAGATCGCTGCTGCTCCCAGGCTGGATGCTCTGATCTTTGGAGCTGAGGATCTGGCAGGTGATATCGGCGCTGCCCGTACTCCCGAGGGATGGGAGGTGTTTTATGCCCGTAGTGCTGTTGTGCTCGCTGCTGCGGCTTTTAGTTTACAGGCAATTGATACGGTTTATACCGATCTCGTCGATTTGCAGGGGTTGGAGCAGGATGCCCGTCGGGCGGCTGGCTTGGGTTATGCCGGTAAGTTATCCATCCATACCCGCCAGGTGGAGGTCATCAACCGCGTTTTTACACCCACTTCAGAAACCATCATTACTGCCCAACGCCTTATTGCGGCCCATGAAATGCATCAAACGCAGGGAACCGGCGTATTTGCCTGGGAAGGTCGTATGGTCGATATGCCTATGATTCGCGCCGCTAATCGCCTCCTCGCCAAGGCACATGCTGCCGGACTGCTCGACACCACGGATTAGCCAGAGTTTCTCCTAAACCGGACTGAATTTGTACCAATTTCGGATGAGATTTTGACCTGGCTCATCTATACTTAGCTTTAGGAACATTGGCCTAATCTGGCTTACCGAGGTAATCATGCACGAGCTCGCCGTGACACAGGGTATCTTGTCGGTAGCGATAGATGCTGCTCAACAACACCATGCCCGCCATATTACCGCTATTGATCTGGTCATAGGCGAGTTATCCAGCATTGTGGATGATTCAGTCCAATTTTATTTCGATTATCTAAGTCAAGGTACCCCTGCTGAACACGCTACTTTGCGTTTCCAACGTAGGCTGGTGACACTGGTTTGTCTAGATTGTGGCAAACGGAACACCAATATTAGACCGCCGGTTTCTATACAAAATTGCCCTGATTGTGGCAGTACCAGGTTGCAAATTTTAGGCGGTATGGAGTTTTACGTCGAGAGTATCGAGGTGGATGAGGGACAATACCATCCTTTGTATGTGGCCAATGAAGGTAAGTGCCTGGCGATTGTCGCTCCGGAATGGTCCGAGTCTTGTGCTGGCAGCAATGCGTCGTCATCCCCTAGGACATGAAGCCGCTATTATTGGCGAAGTGGTAGCGGAACATCCAGGGCAAGTCTTGCTCCGCAGCCGCGTCGGTGGCTGGCGCATTGTAGACATGCTCAGCGGTGAACAGTTGCCGCGTATCTGTTGAGATACCTTGTACCAACCGGTGTATATCATGTTTATCGAGGATTATTGAATTACTTCTCACTATGGACCTTTCGTGCTATGATAGGGTGGGTGAGCCAAAGGCAGTTACCAAGCTTTACAGAAATGAGATGAGTTTAGGAGGTATAGACATGCAAGTTGCTGCGCGGCTGGAAAACATTGGACAATCTGTCATTCGGGAAATGACCCGTCTCGCATTGGCTCATGGAGCGATTAACCTCTCCCAAGGGTATGCCGATTTTCCGGCTCCAGCAGAAATTAAAGAAGCAGCCATTCAGGCCATTTTGGCGGATCAGAATCAATATGCCATCACCTGGGGCGTCCCTGAGTTGCGCCGAGCCATCGCAGCTAAAATGGCGCGCCTCTATAATCTTCATTTTGATCCGGAAGTCCATGTTACTGTTACCTGTGGCGTAACCGAAGCCATCACGGTTTCATTAATGGCAATGCTCAATCCTGGTGATGAGATTATCATCGTAGAGCCCTTCCATGAGAATTTTTATCCAGCGGCGCGTTTCGCTGGCGCTATACCGGTCATGTATACCTTAGAGCCACCGGATTACCGGCTTGACCCTGATCGCCTCAAGCGGCTCTTCTCACCCCACACCCGAGCTATCTTGATCAATACCCCCCATAACCCTACGGGTCGGGTATTTAACCGCGAAGAGCTAGCAGGGGTAGCCAGTCTTTGCCAGGAATTCGATGCCGTGGCAGTGACAGATGAGATCTACGAATTTATCACCTATGATGGGCACGAACATATACCTTTGGCCACACTGCCTGGGATGGCGGAGCGTACGGTGACGATAGGGGGGATGTCCAAGACCTTTGCTGTGACCGGTTGGCGCCTGGGATATGTATGTGCGCCCGAACCCTTAGCAAACGCTATACGGGCCGTTCATGATTTCACCACGATCTGCGCCGCTACACCCTTGCAATATGCTGCGGCGGCGGCACTGAATCTGCCGGATTCCTATTATTCCGACCTGCGCCAGGCGTATACTCAACGTCGTGATCTGATGATGTCTATTCTCTGGGATTGCGGATTTCAAGCGAAGGCCCCCGAGGGTGCTTATTATGTGATGGCGGATTTTACCGGATTATCTGCCACCAGGGGACTGCCTGAGAATCCGACAGAATTTGCCATGTGGATGACGAAAGAGGTAGGGGTTGCCGTTGTCCCTGGGCACAGCTTCTACCGTACAGCCGGTTTTGGCGAAAATGCTGTGCGCTTTGCCTTTCCAAAGAAGTTGGAGACCTTGGCAGAAGCCGGGGCGCGTATGCACCGGGGCATAAATCAAGATACAAGTCGCCGGCTTGAGGGTATTTCAACCAAAGGGAGTATAAAATAACCCTGACCCCGTTCATCCTGATAAATTGACCTAAATCATCACATTTCCCTTAATTCAGACGAATAGGATTGGTAATGGATAAACGTGACATCCCGTTTCACCTCATCGACCTGCTGGAGAATAGTACTAAAATAGCATTTAATGCTCTCCAGTCACTTTCGAATGCGCCCCTGCCTGAGGTCGTCTTGTTGAACGTTACTGGCTCTTTTCCTGAGCGCCCCCCTCGCTCTCCTTTCTCCTTGCAGCTCATGGATTTGCTCCCTTTGGTGTCCCGCGAAACCAGTGTCCTGGATTTTAAGCAGATTGCCGAGCTTTTAGGGAGTGATCCTCATGTGCAGGTTATTATTCTGCGGATCACAAATCTACTAGCCCCCCTGACCTCAATCCAGAATATGCGGGCGTATATTCTGAAATTGAGACAATCAGGTAAGAAGGTATTGGCTTTTCTGCCCGAGGTAAGTACAACAGGTTACTGGTTGGCTACAGCCTGCGATGAGATTACGATCATCCACAGCAGTGAATTTGAAATCCGTGGACCGGCCTCTGAACCTGCTTTCGTCAAGGAAGGGTTGGCTAAAGCCGGAATTATGGCAGATTTTGAGGCCATCGGTGATTATAAGACTGCTCCCGATCTTTACCGCCGCTCTGAAATCTCTGATGCCCATCGTGAAATGCTTAATTGGCTGTTAGATGATCTGTATGCGGATTTAGTGGAAACTATCGCCGCATCTCGAAAATTGGCACCGGAAAAGGTGCGCGCTTTCTTAGAAGAGGTACCACTGTCAAGCTCTCAGGCTTTAGCTGCCGGTCTCGTCGATGCCGTGGTCTATGAAGATCAGTTGCCTGAGATGCTAAAATCCGAGATGGGGAAACCTGCAAGTATCCAATCCCTAGCAGAAGCTCGCCGCCGCTTATTACAACCCATTTCATGGCATCATCCCAAAATTATTGGTGTGATTGAAGCTAGCGGGACCATTATCACCGGTGAGAGCCGAAATTTGCCGAATCTCATACCTCTACCTCTGGTTGGAGGCCCCTTGATAGGTTCCGAGACGATCACACGGGCTTTGCGCCGGGCGGAAAAGCAGGAGCAGATCGCTGCTATTGTGCTGTATGTAGATTCTCCGGGGGGCGTACCCTTGGCCTCCGATCTGATTGCGCGGGAAGTGCGCCGTGTGGCTCAAAAAAAGCCCGTAGTGGTCTATATGGGAGGAGTAGCTGCTTCGGGAGGTTATTATATCGCTGCTCCGGCCAGCTATGTTGTTTGCCAAAGCAGCACGATCACAGGTTCAATCGGTATTTTTGGCGGCAAGTTCGTCCTCGCTGGGCTCTATGAGAAGTTAGGTATTCATCGTTTACTGTTAAAACGTGGCGCAGCCGCTGCTCTGAATTCGGAATTAAGCCAATTCAGCCCCGCGGAGCGCCTGAAGATGCGCACTCTCCTGGAACGTCAATATAATATCTTTTTGGAAGTGGTAGCGCAGGGTCGCCATATGACCAAGGAGCAGGTGGATGGCATCGGCCGGGGCCGTGTCTGGACCGGACGCCAGGCCAAAGAGCTTGGCCTGGTAGACGCATTGGGTGATTTCGATGTAGCTGTGCGTAAAGCCGGTGAGTTGGCCGGCTTATCCGCTGATCGCCAGGCCTATACTTTGCCGATTCATCCCGGTGGCGCATTACTAACGGCTCCGGCTTTCTCTGGATCGGCTCAAGCGTTAGTCCAGGATACGGTGGAGCGCCTACGTTTGTTGGAACGCACGGGGGTTTGGGCATATAATCTTTGGGATATCCACCCGTGATGGCGCTATACGACTACTCTGCCAACCATACTATGCCCTACCCATATAAAACCGCTTAGAAGATACGTGCGTATACTATCATGTTAGGCATGCAAGATTGGCTGGCAGCAGGTGGCTTGACCTTGAGCGTAAACCTCCATATAATCAACCGGGATTTTCCATCATCAGGAGATTGCCGGCTTGGATGAACCTTTGAAGGATAATACGCTCGACATTGAGCTGATGGCCGATGTGGCGATGGACGACCGTAAAGCGCTGAGCGTTTTATATGATCGCTATAGCCGGGTAGTTTATGCTTTGGCGTTTCGTATTCTCGGGAATCAGCAACAGGCAGAGGAAATTGTACAAGAAACTTTCTGGCGTATTTGGCGCAGCCGCCACCTATTTCAAACCCAACGGGGGGAATTTCTCCCCTGGTTGATTGGTATTACGCGTAATCTGTGCATTGACGAGTTACGCAAGCGACGTGCCCGCCCTTCATCAATAGACGAAGGATTGGATACCCAGGAAACATTGCAGTTGCCTGATACTTCTCTCTCACCGGCAGAGCAAGCTTGGGAGTCAGAAGAGCGGCGGCGGGTGCGTGCCGGCCTGGAAGAGCTCCCGGAAGAGCAGCGCGAAGTGATTGAGCTGGCATATTTTAGAGGGCTGAGCCAACGGGAGATTGCTGAGCGTTTACAAATCCCCTTGGGGACGGTGAAAACGCGGGCCCGGCTGGCTTTAATAAAATTAAGAGATATCCTGGAATCAACGGGTTAAATTGCTATTTATGAACGCTGAGCATCAGCAGTTCGAAGAGCTGCTAGAGAGTTATTCGCTGGACCTCCTGGATCTTGAAGAGCGTGTCTTCTTCGAACAACATCTTTATGAATGTCCCGAATGTTTAAAAATTTGGCAATCTTACCGGCAAGTATTGTCCAGGTTGGCTTTTGAGGCCCCACCGGTTGAACTTCGCGCTACCCTTAAGGATGATATACTGAGCGGGCTTGGCATGTATGACGGAGACAGCTCATTCCCATCGTTGACCATCGATAGTGCGCCCGCTGCACCTGTGCTCCGTCCTGTGCCTCCAGAAGTACGCCGTCAAGACGATGTCCTATTTCGCCGCATTCCGCTCTTTGCTGCGCTAGCCTTTGGTCTTATAGCTATGGTATGGGCGACTTCAATTCAAGGAGAGCGTACCCGCCTTTGGCAAGATATGACAAGTGCCAATGCGACCGCTACCACACTTGGTCAACGTGTAAATGCTTTGTCAGGGCAAGTTAATGATTTGCAGCAGGAAAACGCCGGTTTGAAGATCGAGGGGGGGGTGAATGGGAAAGCCATCAACTTTATAGCTGCTGCGGCCGTACTTGATATCAAACCTGCACCAGCTTCCCGCGAAAACCCCTCCGAGCCTAGTGGTCGTATTTTCTTTTATCCGGAAAATAGAGATGTTTATGTAATGATTGCCAATTTGCCTCCGCCTCCGGCCTCCAAAGTATATCAGCTTTGGCTCAATCAAGGTGATCTCAATATACCTGTCCAATCTTTCGCTACCTCAAGTGATGGCACAGCGATGTTCCATTTTCAAGCCCCTGATGATCTCTCCCGGTTTCAGAAAACCATCGTCACCATCGAGTCCGATAGCCATAGCCAGCATCCGTCGGTTCAAATTGTTTTAGATGGACCCCACTAACCGTACGCTTCTTCCGCCTCTTTTTCCCTTAAAGTTGACAAGATAAGCTTAGTGGTATTAAATTTACCCGGCGGCCATTTTCACTGTTGTGAAATAAGGTGCATGGATTGGTCACAGGTGAAGTGAAGGGTGCGACCGGCTTTGTTGCCCGCGTGCAGTACTATGCGGGCTTATCCAGCCAGCATACCAGATCATCGCATTGGTTTATTGATACATTGGCCTGTCAATTCGCCGGGTTGGATCTGGCTGATTGGTGGCGACCCTGGCGCTGGTTTCGAGCTATGGGGAGCGCCAAACCACCTGAAGATATGGGACCTGCGGGTTTCCGGGTGGATTTGGTGGATGATAACCGTCCTGCTCGCCATTATGTGGCCTTTCTCATGATCGGATATTATTTAACTTATCCGCTTGGGTGGCTGGTTATGTACGGTTGGGAGATTCTGGGATGGGTCCGGTACGGCAGTTTTTCGCGTACAGATATTCTGCTTGCCAAAGTAGGCCTGCAGCATGGTGTGATGATACGACGTGATGGTCCTGAAATTTTAGCAGATTTGATAGTGAGGGATTTGCTGGAACGGAATTTCGATCAGGTTCCAAACGTTTCCTAATTGACGTTTCTAATTAAGGGAACTTGATCGGTATAGGTACAGGTGTGTTGCTACTGGCAAGTGTGGGTTTGTTGGACGGGATGCGTGCTACTACACATTTCGCCAGTTTGCGACGTTTACAAGATACCTTCCCTCGGGTAAAAGTTTTACGAAGTCAGCGTTTTATCGATAATGGCAAGATACTCACTTCTGGGGGAGGTATTGCCGGTATTGATGTGACGTTACATCTGGTGCAGCGCTTGCAAGGCCGGGAATTAGCCGATCGCATTGCAGCACGGTTACATTACGCCTGGGATGGCTGGCTAGGCGAGACGGCATTACTGCCTACACTCTCTGAAATTGCTTAACCGCTGCCCCATTAGCTCGCACAAAGCTCGGGTTATTCCCCAGAATCAGGAATGGCTCGGGTTTTTTGGTTACCCCATCCCCATTTTGTTTGACATTCGGTCATAACTCGAAACGACGATTGGAGCCAAGTCCGGCAACAGGAGAATTTGAATGAGCGCTGTGCTTGATTTTATCAGCGAGTAGGAGCCCTGCCTATTTATGACCGAATCTCAAAATGGTAACCTTGACAACGGTAGAAAGTGCCGTATAATCAAATCGTGCAATGGTACTACTGCTATACCTCATCATTTACATTCTGGATCCTATATTTTATCCCCTTTTGCTGATTATCTGTAAAGGAAAAATCCATGGACTTGGTGCGCATCGGAATAATCGGCTCTGGCTACATGGCCCGTACGTATGCAGAAACCACCACAAAATTTAACAAGGGGACACGCCTGGTGGCAATAGCCGGCGGGCGGAGAGCACCTGCCCTGGCGGCCAACTATAACATAGCTGCGGAGCCATCGGTGGAGGCCCTGATCAGACGTGGGGATGTAGATGCGGTAATCCTGGCAATGCCGGAGCAAGCGCGACTGGCATATACGCAACTGGCGGCAGCGGCCGGGAAGCATGTGCTCAGTGAAAAGCCGATGGCGCCGACGGTGGCGGATTGTACGGCAATGATCGAGGCGTGCCACCAGGCAGGGGTAAATCTAATGGTGGTGAAAACATCGCGCTACCGGGGGGTGCAGGCGCGGGCAAAAGCATTGATCGATGCCGGGCGTATCGGACGCGTCTGGATGATGCACAGCCTGTCCACGGCCACCCAAGCGGATTACCGGGATGCAGCGCGCGACAAGCCCTGGCTGACGGACCCGGCTGGGGGCGGTTTCTTTTACGACCAGGCAGCGCACAACTTCGATATGATGCGCTGGCTAACCGGCCAGGAGGCGAAGCGGATATTTGCCAACGTGACCACGTATTCCAACCTGCCCTGGCCGGCGCTGAGTGCGCTGGTACAGGTGGAGTTTGACGGCGGAGCGACCGCACAACTGACGGTATGCCTGGAGATGCCGGAGACGACTTTTCCGGCCAGCGCTTTCCGGTTCCAGGTGATCGGCGAAAAGGGGTTGTTGGATTTTGATATGTTTGAGCACCTGGACCTGGGCATCGACGGCCAATGGGAACGAGTGTGGCAGCAACCGAAAATTGACTACATCAAAGAGCCTGATTCCCCGGTACGCCTGGAAGCTCATGCAGCAGTTTCACAAGAATTTGCCAACAGTATTTTGGAAGGGCGCCGGCCCAGGGAGACAGGGGAGGATGGACGGGCAGCCGTGGCAATGTGCGAGGCTGCGCTGCTCTCGGCGCGCCGCAGCCGGGCAGTAGAGATGACGGAAGTATTATAAGGGATTACCAGGCAACTTAAGGGAGTAAAGAATCACGTGAAAATCACCTCGGTAGAAACTTTCCACGTACAGCATCAACTGCCTAAGGCGATTGGACCATCCACATACTTCTACGACTATCGGGATGCCCTGCTGGTCAAAATCAGCACGGACGAAGGGCTAGTGGGTTGGGGCGAGACCGCACCGATGGCCGGGACGCGAGGGATCATTGAAAAAGAGTTGGCTCCGCGGCTGATTGGGCAAAACCCCCTGGAACACCGGCGACTGTGGCGACAATTATGGGGACCGAATTTTGGTAATGGCCTGGCCGTCGGAGCAGTAGATATCGCGCTACACGACATTTGGGGCAAGGCGCTCAACCTACCGATTGCGGAGTTATACGGTGGACGATTGCGCGAGCGGGTACCGGCCTATGGCTCGGCGTTATCCTATACCAGAGGTGTAGATGCGGAGAAGCAATATCCCGCAGATGCCATCGCTCTGGTGGAGCAGGGCTTCCGATCAATTAAGCTGCGGATTGGCGGGCTGCCGCTAAAGCAAGATTACAAGGTAGCACGCGCTGTCCGCGAAGCCGTGGGACCGGATATCCAGTTGTCGGCCGATGGGAATGGCGCCTATTCGCTGGGCACAGCCATCCAGATGGGGCGTATGTTGGAGGAGCTGGAGTATTCCTGGTTCGAGGAGCCCTTGCCCCAACCAAATTATGCGGGTTACGAGGTGTTGACGGAAAAGCTGGATATCGCCATCGCGGCCGGAGAGGCGCTGCAGTCGCGGGGTGAATTTAAGGAAGTGATTGAGCGACGGGCGATGGATATCGTACAGCCCGATCCCTGCCTGTGCGGCGGGATTCGAGAATGCCTTTTTATCGGTGAAATGGCCCGCCTCTGGAGCATTCAGTGTGTCCCCCATTGTTGGAGCGGGACTATTGTGATTGCGGCAGTGATGCATGTGCTGGCGTTATTGCCGGATGCTTCCTGGGCGCGCACGACGGAGACACCGCTGCTGGAATTGGATGTAGTAGAAAATCCGTTCCGGGACAAGATTGTGACAAATCCCTTCCGGTTGCAGGATGGATTTGTGGCTGTGCCCACCGGTCCGGGGCTGGGGATTGAAGTGGATGAAGAAGCGCTCATGCATTATGTAATCTAAAGGAGGAAGAGTATGGATATGTTGCGGATTGCTTTGCTAGGTTCCGGATATATCGGTAAGACCTATGCAGAAAGTATCGCAAAATATAATACGCGGGGTAAGCTGGCGGTGATTGCCGGTGGGCGGCGCGCCCCGGGCCTGGCAGCAGAGTATGGCGCCGACTATGAAGCCACGTACGAAAGCGTGTTAGCCCGCAAGGACGTGGATGCTGTACTCATTGCCACACCCCATGCCGTCCACAAAGAACAGGTAATCCAGGCAGCAGAGCATGGCAAGCATGTCCTGGTAGAAAAACCGATGGCAACTTCGAAAGCTGACTGTACGGCAATGATTGAAGCCTGCCGCAAGGCCGGAGTCATGCTGGAGGTGATCCAGACGTTACGCTTCCGCGGCACCCTGGTACGCGCCAAGCAACTTATCGATGAAGGGAAGATTGGCAAGATCCGGATGGTGCGGGGCAGCGCCCTTTTTACTACCTACGTCATTGGGGATAAGCCCTGGGCGGCTTTGCCAGAAAACGGCGGGGCTTTCCTGGATATGGGGGTGCATAACTTCGGCATCTTGCGCTTCCTAACCGGGGCAGAGGCCAAGCGGGTCTATAGCCAGGTAACCACCTTCGATGCGCGCCCTTATCCGGGGCTGAGCGGAATGACGCAGATTCACTTCGATAATGGGGTGATGGGGCAACAATGGATGTCCTACGAGCTACCTTCACCGAATCTGCCAAACCATGCCCACCGCTATATCGTGGTGGGCGACAAGGGCATCCTGGATATCGATGGTTATGGCAAGTTGCTGCTGGGAAGCGGGGACCAGTGGGAATTGATTTGGGAGCAGCCGGCGATGGATTACATTAACCGGCCCATGGAACCGCAGCGCCTGGAAGCATTCTATAACCAAACCCAGGCTTTTATAGATGATGTGCTGGACAACCGGCCGCCGACAGTTTCCGGCGAAGATGGCAGGGCGGCGGTAGAGATCGTGGAAGCGGCGCAACGTTCGTCGCAAACGGGCCAGGCAGTCGAGCTGCCGTTATAATATGAGGAGAAAGATATGAAAATTCCCATACTTCATGGTCCACGAGATTTGCGCATCGAAGAACAGCCTCTTGACACCAGCAATTTGCAGCCCCATGACGTCTGGGTCGAGACTATCATCAGCGCTTTCAAGATCGGCACTGACCGCGGAAACTATGAAGGCGCCGAGCAAGTGCCCGGCGCGCCGGATTACCCGCGACCGGTAGGTGACAGCAGTTACGGTGTGGTGCGAGGCTTGGGTAGCGCAGTGACCCGCTTGAAAGTAGGGGACCGCGTCGTTTCCTCGAACTGGCACCAATCGGAATATATTTTCGACGAACGAGGCAGTATTGCCAGGGTGCCGGAGGGGGTCGACCCGGAGAATGCGGTCTACACCCAACTCTATACCCTCAGCGGGCATTGTTACCGGAAGGCGTTGTTCCAGCCCGGTGAAAACGTGGCGGTGGTCGGCTTGGGTGTTTTGGGTTTAGGCGCGGTAGCGTTGGGTCCGCTGCTTGGGGCGCGGGTGGTAGGACTGGGGAACAGCCCGGTGCGGCTGGAGATGGCGCAGAAAATGGGGGCGCACGCCACCTTTCTGAGCAGCGATCCAGACCTGGCAGCTAAACTGGATGATTTTACCAACGGCGCCGGGATTGACCTGGTGATTCTCACGGCAAATCCCTGGCCGGCATTTCGCACCTCGATGGAAGTCGTGCGACCGGATGGGCGGGTCTCTATTGTCAGCCTGCTGGGGCGCGGGGAACCTCCGCTGGATTTCAACCCGCTACCTATGGAATGGTTTTACAGCAAGGGCATCTCATTGATTGCCGTGTCAGGACGGTCAGGGTACCTCTACCCCTCGTCCAGAGAGGCTGATCGCTTTAGCTGGAACCGGGCCAGTGAGTTCACGCTGTCACTGATGGTGCCGGACAAGCAGACAGGCAAGGCCCCGTTACGACCCAAGGAGCTGATTACCCACCGGATGCCGTTTACCGAGATGGTACAAGCCTATGAGATGGCCTACCACCGGGAGAAAAATATGTTGGGCGTGATTTTCCAATGGCAGAATGTTAAATAGGGGATGATCAAAGATGATTGCCGTAGACTTTATTTCAGAATTCAGCACCAACCATATTCCTGAACCGAATACCTCACTGGACGAGTTGCTGCAGCAAATTGAAACCCATAATATTACCCTGGCGCTGACGGCGTCACGGCGCGGGTTGATCTATCTGTTCAACGGCGAAGCTGTAGCCGAAACGCTGCAGGTGACATCCCAGCATCCGCGCTTGCTGCCGGTGGGCATATTAAATCCCCGCCAATACGTCAACTGGCGCGAGGATTTGCAAATGGCCGTCCAGGGAGGGGCCGTCGCCATCCGGTTTGCGCCCGGCACCCAGAGCTGGTCCGCGGATTCGCTGTTGTTTGCGAAGATGGTAGAAGGGGTGGCACAAACTTCCTTACCAATCATCGTGGATTTTAACGGCCTCGGCGGCGAAGCTCCCTCGTGGATCCACAAAGTAGCGGCCACGGCTGACCGGTATCATGTTCCCGTGGTGATGAACGAAGTCTCTTACAGCTACATGGGCGAGCTTCTCGCCGTGATGCACGACTACCCCGGCACCTATGCTGCCATCCGCTGGCTCTGCCTGGCCGATAGCCTGGAAACGTTCAAGAGTGAGGGTTTGATCGACAGACTGCTGTTTGGCAGCAATGCCCCCCGCTACTCGGCGCGCAGCCCACTCTACCAGGTGCTGATGGCCAAGATTTCCGATGAGGACAAGCAGGCTATCCTGGCCGGGAATGCTATCAGCCTGCTAAAGCTGGACCCGGCGCATCTCCCCGCCGCTCCCCGCCAGATCAATCCGGTTCCGGATATTCCTAAGAAACCGATTATCGATACGCATGCCCACGTCACTGGTTTCTCGCTGCCCCAGCCGAATGACACTTTCGACCGGACGACGGTCTCGGAGATGGCGGAGCGCTTTAATGTCGAAATTACCGTCGTCTCTTCCTACCATGCCATCAACTACGACCTGGTAGTCGGCAACGCCGCCACCGCCGCACTCCTCGACCGCCACCCCAATCTGCGCGGCTACGTGGTGGGCGACGCGCGGGACATCCCCACATCCGTGGCCCAGATGGAGAACTACTTCCAGGATCCGCGCTTCGTTGGCGTTAAGCTCTACTGCCCTTTCGGTGGCCCCATGGCCCTGCCTCGCATGCAAGACCTATTGGACGAAGTAGCCAAATTCGGCCGCCCCACCCTTATCCACATGGATAACTCTCCCTACCCTGGCTTGCGCCAGGCCTGCCTGCGCAACCCGAACCTGGTTATCATCAAAGCGCACGGTGATGACGCGGATGGCGCCCGCCAGATCCAAGATTTACCCAACGTATACTTCGAATTCTGCAGCAGCGGTATTAAGCCCGGCCCCATCCGCCGCGTGATCGATATCCTGGGGCCGGAACGTGTCCTCTTTGGCACGGATGCGCAGTTATTTTCACCGTGGTTTGAGTATGCCGCCTACCAGGATGCGATTAAAACCGAACGCGAGGCGGAACTGATCTTCCGCGCCAATCCGCGCCGTATCTTTAACCTGGGGATTGATTAAGGGAATCACAAAGCGGGCGATATGGCGCACCCCAGTCAACTTCCTGGGTTCGTGCCCGGGGGTATGGCATATAAATGCATCCCAACCGGGTTGGGATCTGATTTTATTGTAGTAAGGAGCATATACGTATGAATCGCGAAGAACTGAAGAAATTGATCGGGGGACCGATCGGTACAGTACCCACACCTTTTGACGCCAAGATGAAGGTCGATTACGGCGTCATGGCCGACCTCACCAAATGGTGGGTAGCCAACGGCGTAGTCGCCGGCAAGGCGCCTATCAAAGTCGCCGCCGCTATGGGAGAAGGACCAGACTTGAGCGACGACGAATGGCCCCACCTGCTGCGTACGGTGGTGAACGCCTCCGGCGGCAAAGCGGCCGTGATCTGCGCTCTGCAAACCAAGAACACCTTGCACACCATAGAAGACGCCAAGAAAGCCCAGGACCTGGGGGCTATCGGTCTGCAGATCGACCTGCCCATCTTCCACCATCCAACTCAGGATGACCTGGTACGCTATTACACCGATATCTCCAACGCCATCGACATCGGCATCATGATCTACAATACGCACTGGTTCGGCGCCGATTCCATCACTGCCGAAACTATGCTGCGCCTGGCGGATGCCGAGCATGTCGTCGGGGTAAAATGGTCTGTGCCCAAAACGATGGATTACGATGACATGCGCGAATTCTCCCATATCTTCAACGTCATCGACAATTCCGGCCAGGTAGCACGCTGCCACCAGAACGGCGGCCGCGGCTATATCAGCAGTGTGATCGCCGCCAACCCCGCATTCGATCTGAAGATTTGGGAACTCATTGAGGCCCACCGCTATGATGAAGGTATGGCCATGATCGAGCGGGTCTATAGCTCCCTGGCGAAACGGGGCAAACCCTTCAGCCGCTCCGGCGGTTACCGGCAGATCAAAGGCATCATGGCCGTTATGGGCCTGCCGGTAGGCCCACCCCGCCCGCCTACCCTGCCCATGGACGACTCGGAATTGGCGCTATTACGGGATATCATGGCAGACTGGGGCTGGGAAATCCCTACTCCCAACCCCCCGGCTCACTAATCTGACACATCTGGAGGATACCTGTTATGGACAGAACACCCTATGTGGAAACTTTCGACAACGGCCCAGGCGGCTGGTGTGCCTGGGGCACCGGCACGATCGTACCAGAACTCAAGGATGGCGTTTTCATCACCCGCGGACCCTGGCGGGTTGACCCTAACCACGCCCCTCCCGGCGGCGGCTACCTGCACCTGCTGGCGTATATTCACACCAGTGAGGCGCGTGTTTCCGAGGAGGAGACTGCCAAGGTGGGGCCGAATCGCTTTATCGAGGAGGGGAAAGATCGGAATCTGACAAACGCGCGCATCACAGTACGCATGCGCGGGGAAGTCGATGCGAAGGGGGCTGAGTTGGTATTGTTGGCCCAGGCGGATGTGCCAGGCACGCGCACGAATTGGGTGATGACGGGGCAAACCTTTAAGATTACGCCGGAGTGGAGCGACCAGACGATAACGTTGGTGCCAGACCCCTCTCAATGGCTATGCCTGGGAACGCGCCATGACCTGACCCATGTTTATGGGTACGGCGATATCATCGAGGTGCTGAAAAATGTGGATGTGGATCTGATCCTGGTGTTCCACCCACTGAAGATTGTGTCTCTAAAAGAGGGTGTAGATGTGGATCTGATGCGGACTCACCGGGATTATGAGCCGGATTATCAGTACCTGCCCTCGGGATATGTGATGTTTGATACGATTACTATTGAGTATCCGCCGGAAGGGTAAAAGGAGGGTATCATGGATCGAACAACGTATGTAGAGACTTTTGATAATGGTCCGAGAGGCTGGACTGCCTGGGGCACAGGAAACATGGTGCCGAAAATTCAGGATGGTGCGATCATCAGCCGCAGCCCCTGGCGCGTTGACCCTAACCACTGCTCTCCTGGCGGTGGCTACCTGCACCTGCTGACATATATCATCACCAACCCACTGCTCTTTAGCGAGGAGATGGCTGCCAAGGTGGGGCCGAATCGCTTTATCGAGGAAGGGAAAGACCGGAACCTGACGAACGCGCGCATCACAGTACGCATGCGCGGGGAAGTTGATGCAAAAGGAGCCAAGCTGGTGTTGCTGGCCCAGGCGGATGTGCCGGGCACGCGCACAAATTGGGTCATGACGGGGCAAACCTTTAACATTACGCCGGAGTGGAGCGACCAGACAATTACATTAGTGCCGGACCCTTCCCAATGGCTATGTCTGGGATCCCGCCACGACCTGACCCATGTTTATGGGTACGGCGATATCGTCGAGGTGCTGAAAAATGTGGATGTGGATCTGATCCTGGTATTCCACCCACTGAAGATAGTGTCTCTAAAAGAGGGAGTAGATGTTGATTATATGAGGACGCACCGGGATTACGAGCCGGACTACCGGTACCTGCCCTCAGGATATGTGATGTTTGATACGATTACTATCGAGTACGATATCGAGTACCCGCCGGAAGCGCCCGGGAGTTAATGAAGGTGATTGTAATGTTCATTCCTCCCGGCGCAGCACGATAAGAGTTTTATGACCTTCGTGACGCCATTTTCATCCATAAAGGACAAAGGAACTATCAATGAGAAAAAGTAAAGTTTTAGCGAAGCTCCACAATAACCAGTTTGCCAGGATATGTGGCCTGGGCCATTACCTCCCTTTCTTTATTAAGTATGCAGCCCAGTACAAGTATGATGGCATCTGGTTGGATATCGAGCACCGCGCCATGACCGACCGGGAAGTCCAGGCTCTGCTGGCCTTTTGCCACCTGAACGACATAGACTGCATGGTGCGCCCACCGACGCTGCAACGGACCCGCCTGTACCGCTACCTGGAAGATGGCGCAGCAGGTTTTATGTTCCCCTTCATTTCCAACGCAGATGCGGCACGGTACGTGGTGAACTGCGTCAAGTTCCCGCCCATGGGCAACCGCGGCATCGATGGCGCCGGGTTGGATGGCGACTTCGGCGTGACCGTGTGGCATCCCGGTAGCACCTATTTCGAGGATGCCAACAACGAAACGTTTATTGTGGCCCAAATCGAAACGGTGGAGGCATTAGCCAACCTGGACGAGATCGCCTCCGTACCGGGGATCGATTTGCTCTTTGTAGGACCTGCCGACTTGGGGCGGCGCCTGTCCGTGGCCGAAGGCCCCAACAAGATGTCACTGGACGAAGCGGTGATAAAAGTGGCGGAAGTCGCCAAGAAGCACGGCAAGGCATGGGGGCGCACGGCGGGATCAATTGCGGATGTGGAACGATTCCGCGCCATGGGAGCCCAGATGGTACCCTGGGGCGGCGACTTTGCCTTGATGAATGTGTTGAAACAAGCCAGCGAAGAGATGGATAAAGCCAATTTGTAAGGGAGAATGAAATGGAACACAAACCACTTCGGATTCTATCGATCGGCGCCCACCCGGCCGACGTCTTCGACCAATCTGGCGGCACGATGGCACATCATGCCGCCCGGGGTGATTATGTAGCTTGCGTGGTCCTGACGCACGGAGCCCGGGTCCACGATACGGTGATCAGCGATGAAATGCAGCACCGCAGTGAAATTCCGGAAGCAGCCGAGTTACAGAAGTTGATGGCAGAGCGCTCCGATGTAAAGGCGAATGAGGTAAGACAGGCATGTAAGATCCTGGGAGTTACAGATATCTTCTTTTTCGGCGAAGATGATGCTGTGTTGCTGGTGACAGAGGCAGCGGTCAAGCGACTCGCCAAGTTATTGCGGGAGGTGCGACCGGATATCGTATTGACCCACTTCCCGAAAGAGGGAGATACCCTGACCAATCCCCACGCGATTACCGGGCAAATCGTGATGCACGCGCTGCAACATGCAGGCAGCGTGGATCCCGGTGACCGGAACCCGCCTACGCGCGTAGCCCAGGTATTTTTCTTTGGACAGGGAGCTGCAACGATTCGCTATAATCTATGGAGCAGCGAAGGTGGATACACGAACGATGTTTTCGTGGATATCACGGACGTAGTGGATAAGAAACTGGCAGCTATCGATTGTCTTGTCAGCCAGGGGTATGGTGGAGCCTACGCTCGGAAGCGCATTGAAACCAGCGATGGCGCGTTTGGCACAGCAGGAGGTTCGGCCTACGGCGAAGGCTTTATTTCGCTGAATGCCGAGACACATTACTATCTGCCCGTAACAGAGGCAGCCTTGACCAGAACACGGTTATCGGACCACGAGATTATGAATCGGTATTCTTACCGGATCAAGGCAGAATAGGACACCCTCATGCCAACACTTAACTTTAAACCGCGGGTGACGGTGTATGATGCCAATATGTACGTTGGTCATAGACATGATGGCCCCTCGGCTGCCGGAACTCCAGCAGAAGCGCTGGCCGAGATGGATTTTCATGGGATCGAGCGGGCTGTAATTTACCACGCCCAGGCGGAGGCCGTCAGCCCACTGGACGGTAATAAGCGCTTAATGGAGTGGCTGGATGCGGTACCGCCTGATTTCCGGCAGCGCTTTATTCCTCAGTGGGGAGTGCTGCCGGTTCAGGACTCTTTTGATCAGGTTAAAACCCTGGAAATGGAGGGGCAGGTCTCATCGGTGCGGTTAATCAATGCCAGGGCCGGCATATTACCCTTCCGGCCCTGGGGATACGACGCTTTGCTCTCCTGGCTGAGCAAAGCGCGAATTCCGCTCTGGATTTCACTGCCGGATACAGACCTTGACCAATTGGTGCCGACGCTGCAAGCTTATCCAGAGTTGGTTACGGTGCTGGTGGGAGCGCACTATACGCATGCGTTGCTGGTGCGCCCCTTGCTGGATAATGTGCCAAATGCCTACCTGGAGCTCAGCCGTTACGAACCGATTGGGGAGTTTGAGGCATTGTTCGGCGAATATGGCGTGGAGCGCTTCGTCTATGGCTCCTGGTTCCCGCGCTATGCGATGGGCCCTATATTATTTTACCTGCACCAGACAACCGCAACGGATGAGGATCTGGCGAAGATTTGTAGCGATAACCTGAAGCTGATCTTGAAGAGGGAGGGGCGCCGTGATTGACGGCACGCAGGTCATCGATTTCCACGGGCATGTCGGAAGTCAGGAACTTTACGGGATGAACGACAATCCCAAATTGGTGCTACATACTATGGACCGGGCGGGAATCGATAAGGCCTGCTT
>SHYO01000061.1 GCA_009692745.1 Chloroflexota bacterium | reverse complement strand
CCAATCCCCAGGATCCCGGACTTGGGATGCAGGAGATACTGCAATACGAGGCCGTCAGGCTGTTTGTGGATCGGGCAGTGGCGGCCCGGCCGGACTTTACCGTCACCGCCGGGAACCTGGCGGCCGTCATACAGATTTGCCAACGATTAGACGGCATTCCCTTAGCCATTGAGTTGGCAGCGGCACGGGTCAGGCTGCTGCAAGTGGAACAGATTGCCGCGCGGCTGGATGACCGCTTCCGCCTGCTAACCGGCGGCAACCGCGCCGCCCTGCCCCGCCAGCAGACGCTGCAAGCCATGATCGACTGGAGCCATAACCTGCTGACCGGCCCCGAGCAGACCCTGCTGCGCCGCTTATCCGTATTTGCCGGCGGTTGGACGCTAGAGGCGGCAGAGGCGGTCAGCGCCGCCTCGCATATTGGACAATTTGATGGATTTCGAAGGAATACCAGAATCCAAGGATTCCCATTGTCCGGCGGTGTCTCACCGCATGACATCCTGGATCTGCTGGCGCAATTGATAGACAAATCCCTGGTGATGGTCGAAGAGCTGGATGGTAAAATACGCTATAGGTTTTTGGAGACCATCCGGCAATATGCGCATGAGAAGCTACTGGAGGCGGGTGAGGGGGATGCGGTGCGGAACCGGCACCTGGAGTTCTTCTCAAAGTTGGCCGAGGAAGGCGAGCGCAGGCTGGACGGTCCTGAGCAGGTCGCCTGGCGCCAGCGCCTGGAGACCGATTACGACAACTTACGTGCGGCCTTGCAGTGGGCTGTCCAAAATAACACCGAGGCTACCTTACAACTGGCGGGCACCATGGCGTATATCTGGTTCCGTTTAGGGTATTATACTGAGGGACGTCCCTGGCTGGAGGAAATCCTGGCCCAGCCGTGGGCATTAGGGCGCACGGCGGCCCGCGCCAAGGCCCTCCAATTTCTGGGAAATCTGCAATGGGCGCAGGGAGATCTGGCCAGGTCCCGCGCCCCCCTGGAGGAGAGTATCTCTATCTGGCGCGAGCTGGCTGCCAGCAGTGTACCCACTGCATACAATCGCGGTCTGGCTTCTGCCCTTTGTTACCTAACACTTGCCGAGGCAGTACCTAGCACTTATGAACAGGCCCGCGTACATGGATCTGAGAGCGTGACCCTCTGGCGTGAGATAGGAGATAAGTATGGCTTGGCCCTTTCCCTACGCATCCTGGCGAACGTACCGATGAACCAGGGTGATTACGCTGAGGCCCGCCAATTGCTGGAAGAAAGCCTGGCGCTCTTTCGCGATGCCGGGGATATTCGCGGCCAGGGCATCGCCATGACCGGCTTAAGCAACCTGGCTGAATGGCAGGGAGACATTACAGCTATGCGTTCGTGGTCTGGGAAGGCTTTAGATATGCGGCACCAGACCGGGGATAAATGGGGTGAGGCCTCGCTCTTGAGCGCCTTGGGACGCACGGATTTGTATGAAGGTAATTATGAGCGCGCCCGGGGGGTCCTGAAGAAAAGTCTGAGTTTGGCCCTGGAATTGGGTAACCAGCCGATGGTCGCCAGGGCGCTGCTATCTCTGGGACAGGCAGCGGTATCTCTGGGTGACCACGAACGGGCACTGGCGCACATAACAGAAAGCCTGCCTGCTCTCCACGACCCACGAAATCCGAACGCCCTCGTTTTTTGTGTGGTGGTACTGGCGGCTGCAGCCACGTTGCGCGGGCAGCCCCTTCAAGCGGTGCGATTGTGCGGCGCGGCGGATGCGCTCTTCAAAACAATTCATACCCCATTTATACATTATTGGCGCGCCGAGAACGACCGCACGGCGTCGGCGCTACGTGCTCAGTTGGAAGAAACCGTGTTTGCCATAGCCTGGGCCGAAGGGCAGGCCATGTCCCTGGACCAGGCGGTCGCCTATGCGCTGGAGGATGCGCCCATCGACTGAGATTTCCAGGTTAGCTTCCCACCACCTCCCGGAAAAACTCCAGCAAGTTCGTCCCCAGGATCTTGCGCGTCTTCTCCTGGCTGTAGCCGTGCTCCAGCATCGCCGCCGTCAGGTTAGCCATCTTGGAGGGCTCGTCCAGACCCACCGCGCCATCGTCGTCAATCCCGCCAAAATCCGACCCCAGGCAGTAATTATCCTCCCCCAGGATTGCCATGCAATAGTCCATGTGGCGTAAGAGCGTGCTCAGCGGCGCCCGCTTCGGTTTCTGCACGGTTGGCGCGGCTGCCGCCGTCTCCTCCTCGGCCGGGGGATTGCGTACGGCCAGCGCCAGGGTTAACGGGTCCCCGGCATACTGTTCTGCCAGGGCGCGCTGCCGTTGTATCAGGCGCTCATTGGCCGCCGCCGAGCCGGGGTTCTTACCGAACCTTTCCTCCAGGTAGCCGGAGCCGAAGAAGGCGCCCACCATGCTGCCATGCGCGGCGAAAGCCTGCAGCGTCTCGTCGCTCAGGTTGCGCCACGCGCCGCACAGCGCCCGCGCCCCCGAATGGGAGTTCAGCACCGGCTTTTGCGATACGGCCAGCACATCCGCCTGGGCCTTATCGGAGGCATGCGCCAGGTCGATCACCATCCCCAGCCGGTTCATTTCTAGAATTACCTCCCGCCCGAAATCCGACAGGCCGTTGGCCTGGGGTGGGTGGGTGGCTGCATCTATCCAGGGCGGGTGACCGTCATCGTAGGCGATCTGCATCCCGCGCACCCCCAGGCGATGGTAAGTGCGCAGAGCCACCAGGTCATCGTCGATCAGGCCGCGGGTGATGTGGATGATCCCCGCGATTTTCCCCTTGGCGACGATGCGCTCCACATCCGCGGCGGATAAGGCCGGTTCGATGATATCGCTATTTTGCGCCATCATCTCGTGCAGCGCGTCAATGCTCCACAGGATGCGCTTGATCTCGGCCGGCCCGGTGAATACCGGCTTGATCCAAAACTTTTGCGGAGGATCGGGCGCCCAGTAGTAGCCGTGATCGATAATCACCGATTCCGACCCTACGGATAGGAAGATGGCATCCACCCCGCCCTGTTTCAGCTTGGGCAGGTCGATCTTAGGGCCATCCAGCCAGCGCGCCATATGGGAAAGGTCCGCATGCGTCCGCGCCAACCGCAACGGCGTCACGGTATAAGCCAGGAAAACCAGGGATTCATCGTGAAATTTCTGAACATCTGTTGAGATCAGCCGTACCATACCTATCCCTCCTCGCATTTCGAGATACGCATACCTACTTTATATGCGTAACATCGAGAAATGCAAGCAGCCCAGGAGCAGGCAGTTTTGCCGGGTTGCTTTCGGACCGCGTCAAGAGTACAATCAAGCAAACTCCTATTTTCGACTCATACTCATC
This sequence comes from Chloroflexota bacterium, assembly GCA_009692745.1. Taxonomy (GTDB): domain Bacteria; phylum Chloroflexota; class Anaerolineae; order Epilineales; family SHYO01; genus SHYO01. The sequence goes on along the minus strand of SHYO01000061.1, from coordinate 21,036 downwards.
TACTAGGAAGCATTCTATGGAACACTATACCCGTCTGGCTATTCCCCGCCTGGAGGATTTCGTCTTCGGCCGCGCCCCGCGGCCGTTGGCTGTGCGTGGCCTGGTCATCGGCGGTGGCACGGTCTACCCCGAGCTAAATTTCACCCTGCCGCAGATGCAGATCACGGCCGAGACCATGCCCGAGGTACGCACCCAATACACCCAGATGATTGAGGGCGCCTGCACACGCGCCATCGCTCTACACGCCTCAGGCCTGGTGGTCGAGTTCGAGCTGCTGCCCGAGCTGACCACCACACCGGCCTGGGGTAGCGAGGTCACCGCGATCCTGCGCCAGGCATTGGACAAATACGCGCAGAGCGATGGTCTCAAAGGAGCGCTGCGCGTCACCCCTAACGACATCCGCGAGTTTGTCCGTCCCCCGGTGCTGCACACGGGTCCCCTATGGGACAACATGGTCCGCAGCTTTGAGCTATGCGCCCAGGCCGGCGCGGACATGCTCTCCATCGAATCCACTGGCGGCAAAGAAATCCACGACGATGCCCTGCTCTACGGCGACCTGGCGACATCCGCCTTCGCGTTGGGCGTGCTAGCCAGCCGCGACATGGCCCGCCTGTGGGATATGATCAGCGGCGTGGCGGCGCAGCACGGCATCGTGGCATCCGGCGACAGCGCCTGCGGCTTCGGCAACACGGCGATGGTGCTGGCCGAGATGCACTATATCCCGCGCGTCTGGGCTGCAACGGTGCGAGTGATGACGGTGGCCCGCAGCCTGGTGGCCTTTGAGCATGGCGCCGTCGGGCCGAGCAAGGATTGTGCCTATGAAGGGCCGTATCTAAAGGCGATCACCGGCTACCCGATTGCGCTGGAGGGCGCCGAGGCGGCCTGCGCCCACGCTTCGCCGGTCGGCAACATTACCAAAGCCACGGCCGACCTGTGGAGCAACGAGTCGGTGCAGAACATCAAGCTGCTGGGCGGGATGGCGCCGACGGTGTCGGTGGAGCAACTGCTGTACGCCACGCGGCTGATGAACACGGCCGCGGCGCACGGTGGGGCGCTGGCGCTGCACGACTGGTTTGTGGAGTCGGACAGCGCCCTGGACCCGCAAGCGTATGTGCTGCGGCCCGACGTGGTGCTCAAGCTGGCGCAGGAGATCATAAGCGAGCCGACGCCTTACCGGCGCACGCGCCGGGCGGCGCTGGCGACATTGGCTTCCTTGCGGGCAGCCCAGGCCACGGGCGCCATCAGCTTGAAGGGTAAAGAGATGAACTGGCTCAACCGGCTCTCGCGCCAGGCAGATGAGCTGCCGGAGGACGAGGAAGCCTTGATTGCAGCCCAGGTGCAGACCGTCGACCGCCAGAAGATCCGCCTGGAGGAATACGGCATCCTATGCTGAGAGTTCTCAGTGCTGAGTACCCTCAGCAGTAGCTTCAGAAGTCCTCAGCGGCAATCCTTTCGACCCGCAGCAACGGGCGAGAGCTTGGGAGGAATTGATGACGTTCAGCCAGTCCCAATTTCAAACTCTCTTTGCTTACCATTGGCACACCAGCCGGCGTTTGATGGATGCTGCCGCCAGGCTCGATGAGGCCGCCTATAAAGAGCACCCTGGGTATGGCCACGGCTCGATTCACGATTTGTTGTTTCACATTCTGCGCACCGACTACGGCTGGCGGTTGGGCTTGGAACACGGCCGGCAGCTTACCTCTTTGCGGCCGGAAGAATTCCCTGACCTCAAATCCCTGCAAACCGGCTTTGAGGCGGAAGCGGCAGCCTGGCAAATGTTTTTGAATAGCCTCAGCGCCGCGGAGATAGAGGGCACGTAGAACAATTTTGTAAATTGTTCCCTTCGGACAATTTACAAAATTGTCCAACAAACAGCCAGGAGGGCAAAGCATATGTCCAGCCAGAAAGCGCGCATCGCGGTCATCGGCACCGGTTGGTGGGCCACCACCACCCATATCCCGGCGTTACAGGCGTACCCGGACGCAGAGATCGTAGCTATCTGCGATAAGAACACGACCTCCTTGCAGAAGGCGGCGGACGCCTACGGCCCGCTCAAAACCTACACCGATTACCAGGAGATGCTCGCCCACGAGCAACCCGACGGCGCCATAGTAGTGGTAAACCATGCGGCCCATTACGAGGTCGCCAGGGCCTGCCTGGAAGCCGGGGTAAACGTCATGCTGGAGAAGCCGATGGTGTTGTATGCCCGCCACGCCTATGAGCTGGAGCGCATCGCCCGGCAACGGAACGTAGAATTGATCATCGGCTATCCCTGGCACTATACCGAGCTCACCCGGCGCGCCCGCGATATCGTCCAATCCGGGGAGCTAGGCGAGATCCAGTACGTCTCCTGCCTGTTCTCCTCCACGGTGATCGAGTTTCTCAGAGGCAATGATGAAGCCTACCGCCTCGCCTTCGGTTATCCCGTGATCGGCCCGGGGCGGGTCTATTCCGATCCGCAACTGTCCGGCGGCGGGCAGGGCCATCTGCAAGTGACCCATTCGGCGGCCTCTATGTTCTTTGTCACCGGCTTGCAGGCGGAGAAAGTCTCCTGCTTTATGGAGAATTGGGATGTGCCGGTTGACCTGGTAGATGCGATCTCCGTCCGTTTCAAGCCAGCCCATAGCCACTCGGCGGTAGGGTTGGTAGGCAGCACCGGGAATAATCGCTTCGGCGACAATGGGTATCTCGACATCCAGGTTGCTTGCGAGCGCGGCCATCTATCCCTGGAACAGATTCAGGGGATCCTCACCGTCCATGGCGCGAACCGCATCGAGCAGCGCTACGGTCCTCTGCCGCCGCCGGAACGTCCCCAGAGCTGGTCCACGGCCTATAACCTGGTCGACGTGATCTTAGGCCGGGCGGAGAACGGCTCCCCGGCCCACATTGGCACCCGGACCGTCGAATTGCTCGATGCCGCCTACCGCTCGGCCGCGGCCGGCGGGCAACCGGTCAATATCACGGATTTATAGAAGGAGGTCTCATTATGCGTCTCACCGTCGCCACTTATTCGTTTGAAGCCCTACCCCTGGAAGGCACCCTGGCCATAGCCCGTTCTATGGGATTCAAGGGTGTGGATATCGCCGGCTTCCATCAGCGGGGCAGGTGCAGTTACGAGCCCGATGAAGCCGGCGCCCACCCGCAGGAAACCGCTGCTGCCTTAAAGCCGCTTCTGGAGCAGTACGGCTTAGAACCCGTCGACTTTTTCCCCCAGTTTGGCGCCTCCCCGGCTGAACGCTCACTGAACGACCCCGATCCGGAAGTGCGGCGCCAGAACCTCGCCACCTTTCGCGGCCTGGTGCGTTTCTGCCAACTGGCCGGTATCCCCGGTATGACCGTGCTGCCCGGCGTCGACCACACCTCCCGCTCATTGGAAGCCAACCTGGACGCCTCGGCCGCAGCGCTGCGCCAATTTGTGGACATCGCGGGAGAAGGGGGCCTGGGGCTGTGCTTTGAACCCCATATGGGCTCCGTGACGGATACCCCGGAGCTGGCGCTGGCCCTCGTCGAGCGGGTGCCCGGCCTGAAAGTGACGCTGGACTACTCCCATTTTCTGCTGCAATATATCCCCGTGGAACGGGTGCATGCCCTGATCCCGTTTACCGGCCATTTCCATATCCGCCCGGCCAGGCCGGGGAAGCTGCAGACCCGGCATATTGACGGCACCCTCGACTGGCCCGACATCATCCGCCGCCTGCAAGCCGCGGGCTACCAGGGTTGCATGTCCGTCGAATACGTCTATGCGGAATGGTACGATATGACCAATCTCGACACCCTGACGGAAACCGTGGTCACGAAAGAGGCTCTGGAACCGTATATCAGTGTCTAGCCGGAAGCCTTGCGTATACCAATCAATTGTAGGTGCGGTTTCCAACCGCACGAGGCTCGCTTGGCGCAGCACGACCGTGCGGTTAAAAACCGCACCTACAAACTGCATAACCGTATTTACCCGTGGAGTAAGACATGCCCACGTGCCGTCTGCGCCCGGCTTGCTTACTCCCATGAAGAACAAATTATAAAAGGAACTCCTATGAAAATCTACACCGATAGCGATGCATCCTTAACACCATTAGCAGGGAAGACGGTCGCGATCCTGGGGTACGGCAACCAGGGGCGCGCGCAGGCCCTGAATCTGCGCGATAGCGGCGCCAACGTGATTGTAGGCAACCGGCAAGATGCCTACCTGGCCCAGGCGCAGCAGGATGGCTTCTTTACCTATCCCATCCTTGAAGCCGCCACGAAAGCGGACTTTCTCTTCATCCTGACCACCGACGAATCCCAACCGGTCATTTGGGCCGAGCAGATTGCGCCGGGGATTGCGGCCGGGAATACCCTCGTGTGGGCCAGTGGCTACAACGTGGCCTATGGCCTGATCACGCTGCCGCCGAATGTCGACGTAGTACTGGTGGCGCCCCGTATGCCCGGCAGCCTGGTACGCACTTTGTTCGAGGGGGGCAAAGGCGCCGTGGCCCAAGTAGCTGTGCATCAGGATGCCTCGGGCCAGGCGGAGGCGCGCATGATGGCGATTGCCAAGGGGATCGGCGCGACGCGCGGTGGTGTATTCGCTTCCTCCTTCCGCGAAGAGGCGGAGCTGGACTTGTTTGCCGAGCAGGTTGTCTGGGCCGGGTTAGTGGCCTGGTTTGAGGAATGTTTTAAGCTGGGCGTGGAGCAGGGTTTTTCACCGGAGCTGATGGTACTGGAACTGTACGCCTCGGGCGAGGCGTCCCAGATTCTGGGCCTGATGGCGCGAAACGGTTTCTATAAGCAAATGACCCACCATTCGACCACCAGCCAGTATGGCACACTGACGCGCGCCCCCCGTTTTAAGTTACCGGAAATCTACGCCCGTATGACTGAGAACCTGGTAAAGGATATTAAGAGCGGCGCCTTTGTGGCGGAGTGGAGCCAAGAACAGGCTACCGGATCCCAACGTCTGGAGCAGTTGCGCGCTGCCGCCATGGCCAACAGCATGAGCCAGGCGGAGGCTGTCGTTATTCCGGTGATACAGGCGGCTATGAGCGCAACAGAAGAGTAGCCTCGTTATGCAAACTTTTGCCCGCCTCTTTCCCAGGAAATCACCAGGAGCAGGACAACTTGCAACCACTTCAGCTCCGGCAGCTTATTGGAGTCTCCCGCCTGAGCAGCTCTTGGCTGCACTGCACACCAGCGCGAACGGCCTGAGCCAGGCAGATGCCGAGAAACTTCTCAAGCAATATGGCTTGAACGCGTTGGATGCCCGGCGCCAGGCCACCACTGCGGAGCTCTTCCTGCGCCAGTTCAAAAGTCCCCTCGTGCTCATCCTCATCTTCGCCGCCATTATCTCTATCAGCGTGGGGGAGTTGATTGATGCTACCATTGTGCTTGCCGTAGTGTTCGGTAGCACGATTTTGGGCTTCGTGCAGGAATACAACGCCAGCAATGCTATCGAGAAACTGCGGACGCAGGTCACCATTAAATCTCGCGTGCTGCGGGATGGTCAGCCGCAGATGGTTTCCCCGGCCCAGGTGGTGCCGGGCGATGTGGTGCTGCTTTCTGCCGGGAGCCTGATCCCGGCCGACGGCATCGTGCTGCAAACAAATGATCTGTTTGTCAACCAGGCCGTGCTCACCGGCGAAACCTTCCCGGTGGAGAAGAAGGCAGAGACGGTCCTGGCCAAAGCCGCTTTGGCGGAACGTCTTAACTGCGTCTTCATGGGCACGAGTGCGGGCAGCGGCACGGCGCAGGTGTTGATTGTCCAGACCGGCAAGGCCACCATGTTTGGCCAGATTTCCGAACGGTTGAGGCTGCGCCCGCCGGAGACCGAATTCGAACGCGGCATCCAACATTTTGGGTATATGCTGACGCAGCTCATGCTAGTGATGGTAGTCATCGTTTTGGCGATCAACATCATCCTCGCCAAACCGCCAATCGACTTATTGCTCTTTGCGCTGGCGCTGGCAGTGGGCCTGACGCCCGAACTCTTACCTGCCATCATCAGCATCGCGCTTTCCCATGGCGCTCAACGGATGGCTAAACGCGGTGCGATCGTACGCCGGCTGAACTCAATCGAGAACCTTGGCAGTATGGACATCCTATGCACGGACAAAACCGGCACCCTCACCGAAGGTATCGTCCGGCTCGACGGCGCCCTCGACATCCAGGGAGAACCCTCCCAGGCCGTAGTGCGCACTGCATTCCTCAATGCCCACTACCAGACCGGGCTGAACAATCCCCTGGATGCCGCCATTAGCGCCTACGCACAGCAGGCCGGGTTGGACAGTAGCGGCGAGCAAAAGGTGGCTGAGATCCCCTACGACTTCGTGCGCAAGCGCTTGAGTGTGGTCACAGCCAATGCCCAGGGCGAGCATACCCTCATTACCAAGGGCGCTATGGAAACCGTTCTCAGTATCTGTACCAACCTATAGATGGCGCGCCCGGTATTCCGGGAAGTGTCCAGCCCCTGGACGACGGGCAGCGGGCATCGATAGCACATCATTACAGCGAATGGAGCGGGCAGGGCTTCCGCGTCCTGGGTGTGGCGATGAAGCCGGCCTCACCTTCGCTGGCTTCCTGCTCTTCTTCGATCCGCCGAAGGTCGGTGTGCAACAAGCGATCGTCGATCTGGCTAAACGCGGCGTGCAACTCAAAATTATCACCGGCGATAATCGCCAGGTAGCCCAACATGTGGCGGAGGCAGTGCACCTGCCGGTCAAAGGCGTACTGACCGGAGGCGAGCTGAACGAGCTGCGTGACGAGGCTCTCTGACACGCGGCCGAAAACACTACCCTCTTCGTGGAAGTGGACCCCAACCAGAAAGAACGCATCATCCTTGCCCTGCGGAAGACCGGGCACGTAGTCGGCTACATGGGCGATGGTATCAACGATGCGCCGGCCCTGCACGCGGCAGATGTAGGTCTCTCCGTCGACAATGCGGTGGATGTGGCTAAGGATGCGTCTGACTTCGTATTGCTCAAGAATGACCTGGACATCTTACGTGAGGGTATTGATGAAGGGCGCATAACCTTCGCCAACACGCTCAAGTACATTATCACCACCATCAGCGCCAACTTCGGCAACATGTTTAGCATGGCGGGGGTTTCACTGTTATTGCCGTTTCTACCTCTGCTCGCGTCCCAAATTCTGCTCAACAACTTTCTGTCCGACATTCCTGCTATGACCATCGCCGCTGACAATGTGGACCCGGAATCGGTGGCGAAACCGCACCGTTGGAATACCAGGTTCATCCGTGACTATATGGTGCTCTTTGGCCTGGTTAGCTCGATCATCGATTTCCTAACCTTCGGCACGCTATTGTTTCTCTTCCGCGCTTCGCCGGAGGAATTCCGCACCGGCTGGTTCATTGAGTCGCTGTTGACCGAGCTGGTCATCGCCCTGGTCGTGCGCACGCGCCATCTGTTCTTCCGCAGCCGCCCCGGCACCCTCTTGCTGGGAAGCACGCTGGCCGTTATTGGCGTTACCCTGGTATTGCCATACCTGCCGTTCAACTGGCTGTTTGGCTTCATCCCGTTACCTGCGCCGCTCATGCTGGCAATGCTGGGACTAACCACCCTCTACGTCGTAGCCACCGAAGGAGCCAAGAGATATTTTTACACCCGGAAAGAGAACGCCGTGGCCTAATTGCACTACCCTGCGCCAAAATCGATTTCGAAGAAGGGGTGCTCCGGGAGGTCTCCGACGGTGTCACCCTGAAAACCGAGGCGCTCGTAAAATGGGATAGCCGCCCTGCTGGCCTGCCACTGCAGCCAGCGGACACCCCGCGCTTGCGCCCAGGCGCGCACGGCTGCGAAGAGCCGTCTCCCAGCGCCGTGCCTGCGCCATGCCGGAAGGACGTAGAGATCGTTCAGCCGCGCTGTACGGGCGCCACTCCGCAGGTGGGGGCCGTAATCCTGGACCCAGGCGTAGCCCACAATGAGCGTCTCAACCGCCGCCACCGGAATATAGTGGTCTTCCCGCAAGCTCAGGGCGGTGAGGCGCTGCCGGACGCCTGCCTCCGAATCGATATATCCCATATCTTGCAGCAGAGGCCACATCTCCGGCCCATCGCTTATGACGCATGGGCGAATCGTTATCAGCCCGGACTCGTCCATTGCCCTAACTTACGCAGCGTCGCCACATCCTCATCCAAATCGGACTCATCGTAGTGGGGTGAAATGCGCCGCGAGGCGAGCAAATGGCGAAACTCCCATAGAGACATGCCCGCCAACTCCCGCGCTTTTCCTACGGATAGCCGTCCTTGTGCGTAGAGGTGGACAGCCACTTCAATCTTCAACTCCGGTACGGTCAGACGTGCCGAGTCGAGAATATCTTGAGGCACTTCTATCACAGCTTGATGGCGCATACTTCCCTCCGCAATCCAACTTGATCTCGCTGCCGTAATTATACCATCTTATTTGGCCGGGAGGCATACTCCTGATACAATCCCAAAAGAGGTGAATGATGCACCCCTTTCCTCATCTAGGAGATATGATAGCTATAGACTACCTGCGTCACGTTTCTTTCCATATCAACCGGTTGGCAAAATATTTAGGGCTATGATAGCCTATGGATATTCAATGAAAGGAGAAAACACTTGGAAGACCGTGAGGACACTACTATTTACAAAGTCGTCGTCAACCACGAAGAACAGTATTCCATCTGGCCTGCAAACCGCGAGAACCCGCTGGGTTGGAACGATGTAGGCAAATCCGGCCCTAAGGCAGAGTGCCTGGACTACATTAAAGAAGTATGGACGGATATGCGGCCCCTCAGCTTGCGCAAAAAGATGGAAGAGGAAGAACACAAACGATCGGCGGAATCACGATGAGAACAGTAGGCAAACAAAGACAGTTATTCGTGGATGATGAGATCATCGCCTCGTTGGACCATGTACGCCGGGTGATGCATGCGCCGGCCAAATTCCCCGGCAACCCGGTGCTCGCCCGCCAGGAACCGTGGGAATACCTCATGCCATATATTTATGGCACCGTGATGCGCGACCCTGATACCGGCCTCTTCAAGATGTGGTATAACATCATGACCTTGAACGAAGGCGATACCTGGCATTTGTGCTACGCCACCTCACCTGACGGTATTCATTGGGAACGGCCCAGGCTGGGACTTTTCGATTTCCAGGGGTCAAAAGACAACAATCTGATTGAGCGGGGCCTGTGCGCGCCCACCGTTCTCTATACCCCGTGGGACTCCGACACGCGGCGGCAATACAAGATGCTGGCTGGCATCTCTACCGGCGCCTGGCCCGAACCCTGGATCGGATTGTTCTCAGCCGATGGCATCCACTGGCAGCGGAACCCGGAACCGATCTTCCCCACGGGCAAGCCCTTCTTACCAGGCGATGAAGCCACCGCCATGTGGGATCCTTACACCGGGCGCTACGTGGCCTTCCCAAAGGTGCATGCCGGCGCCGGCCAGACTCGATTTGGCCGGGGGAAACGGCGCAGCGTGGGTATCTCATACAGCGATGATTTTATCCATTGGACCATGCCCGAGCTAGTCTTCACCCCCGACGAACAAGACGATGAAAACACGGCCCGGCGTAACGCCCGCTTCCGAGATCGCCTCAGCGTCGACCATCCGGCTGAGTACACCGCCGAATGGTACAATATGAACGTCCATCCCTACGAAGGTCTTTACCTGGGCCTGGTGAGCGTCTTTGACGCCAGCGGCGCCGCACCCTACGGTAACCAGGACGGGACTATGCACATCCAGCTCGTATCCAGCCGGGACCTGCGCCATTGGCAGCGGGCCGGGAACCGCGAGCCCTTTATCGAGCTGGGCGCAGCCGGCGCCTGGGATGGCGAACAGATCAACGGCGCCTCGACCGAGTTTGTCACCGTCGGCGATGAGATCTGGATTTACTACAGCGGTTATCCGCACACCCACCAGGATGAGACTTTCTGGAAGCCGGAGCAGGCAAAGGGTTTTCCCCGCCTCCTACCCGGCGGCGTGGGCCTGGCAAAGCTGCGGCTGGATGGCTTCGTCTCCGTCGACGCTGACAAAAAAGGCGGCTCTGTGACCACCCATCCCTTCCAATGGGAAGGCGGCCGGTTGTGGTTGAATGGCGTAGCCGCCACCGGTGAGATCGGGGGAGAGATCACGTGCGAGCTGCTGGATGGACCAGGCGATGCGTTACCTGGTTTTACCCGCGAGGATTGTATCCCCTTCACGGGTGACAGCGTACGCCATCCCGTAACCTGGCAGCACCAGGCCGGGCTGCCTGCGCCTGCGGTGGGACCGGTGCGCCTCCGGGTACACCTCAAGCGTGCCCAACTTTTCAGTTTCTGGTGCGAGTGAGACGCTGAGAGTACTCAGCCATGAATATCGCTTTGTGGATTCTGCAGGTTTTGGTAGCGTTGGCATTTATCATGGCAGGTTACCAGCACGCCTTCCGGCAAGAACATGCGAAAACTCAGATAAAGTGGATTGGGGATGTCCCCTCAGGATTGGCGACCTTCATCGGCGTCATGGAAATTCTGGGCGCTGAGTACTCTCAGCATTGAATATGCTTCTCCCAAAACCAGCTTAACGCTGAACCAGGCGCTGTGACTCTAGCTCCAGCGACGATGGGTCTTCGATCGGGCGTAGCAGTAGTATCGGTATTGGAGCTTTGCGAAGCACCTCTGATGCTACACTCCCGTAGAGCAAGCTGCTCAACCCCGACCGTAAGATTACCTCCTTCTGACTTCCGTTACACAGCACAACTGTCTAAACTGCAGATACGCCTGGCCTATGCTGGCGAGGCGATCGGCTTAGGCGTCTGCTCGTGAATGAAGGGGATGACCACTACGGAGCAAGGCTTACTGTCCAATGCTGAGGAATATTTGTCGGCGTCAGGATCGTTCACCCACTCTTCATTATCAATCAAATAACGGAACCGGTATGACCGGCCTGGCTCGAGGCATAGGGTGATATGCCAATTTTCGTTGCGATGGGTTTGCACGAGGGAATGGGTGATCGGATTCCAGTTATTGAAATCCCCCACGAGGGCAATATGCTCCGCCCAGATCGAATCCGGCAACTCAAAGGTTACCAGAACTTGCTGGTTATACCTGCCAGAACGGTGGCCGCCTTGTATGCCAAGGCTTTTGGTGATCATACGCCTTCCTTTGTGGTCGCCTGATACGCAAGTCGCCTATTTATAGTATAGATCAAATTTGTCAGAGCCTGGTCCTAATTTGGTCCTAAACAGGATCTTATAGATGAGCATCCTTAACAAAATCAGCCTCTTGAAGTGATAACGAAATACAACCGGATTTTAACCCGATCTTGACTTATTACTGGCCTGATTGCTGCAATTCTAAACAGATACTGAGTTGGCATCCCCGCAGCTTCCTGCTCAGATTGATTTAAGGTCGATTTAGCTTATACTTGTTTATACAAATCTGGGAGGATGAAAACTATGGCGAAAATCACGGCGGTGGCTTCCCTGGGTTGGGCCCACTATACCCTATACCAGGCGTTGCCGCGCATCCAGGCACGCGGTTTCAAACGGGTGGAAATCACCAGTTTCAGCATCTACTGCTTTCATTTCAACTTTGGCACCCCGGGTCCCACGGAATTGCGCCGCATGCTGGACACCTTTGGCTTGCAGCCTATTAGCCTGAATTATTTTCCCGGTGGCTACGATGCCTGGCGCGCAGAAGAAATCGACAGGTTTGAACAGGATATGACGCGCAAGCTCCGTCATTTGCCGGAGGTAGGCATCCCGATGACGACGATGAGCTTTGGCATGCGCAACCAGCGCCCGGACCAGGAAACGCAACTGGCGAATGCTGTGAAAGCCTTCGACCGGGTGGGGGCCATCGCTGAACGCCTGGGGGTGCGCATGTTGTTGGAAGTGCCCCACCTTTACTCCATCTGGTCCCGCCCCGAACAAGTGCTGTGGATCTTTGAGCGTTTGCAGAGTCCTAACATTGGCGCGCTGATCGATTCCAGCCACTGGGGCGTAATCGGATACGATATGGATGCTTTCGTGGATGCCCTGGGACCCCGCTTATGGCATATCCACCTGCGCGACTCCCGCGGTCCCGACACGGCGGACGGCAAGCAAGAGCTGGAGTTGACCCCCGGCAAAGGGATTGTCGACTTCGCCAAGCTGGCCCGCACCCTGGACCGTATCGGATACAGCGGCGATGTGGCTCTGGATTTCGAATACCGCGACATGACCCTGGAAGACATCGAGCAGGAGTATGACGCTGGGTTGCACTACCTGGAGCAGGTAGGGTGGGAATTGCCGGATACAGTCAAGCAGTAGGTGCGCACCTGCCATCAACGTGATTTGCCGGGGAGAAATGGACCAGGAAAGTATGTTAGGGTAAAATGGTTTTGATTAAACCATAAGGAGTTGTCGATGAGCCCAGGCTCACCGTTGACGGATGAAAATGGCTCATCGGCAACAATCTATTTTCAAGGGAGGTAAATATGGGACTCTTCGAATCATACCCGTGGTTGCTGGTGGTGCTTATCATCATTACTGTTGAGGTTTGGTCTGCGCTGAAGTCCGCTGTCAGAGAATTCATGCGCCGCCGGGAGAAAGTTTAGGTTTCCCCTAAAACTGATAGGGCAAAGCTCTGTGAGCTTAAGAAATAACAGCAACTAATTGCATGGGGATTAACGTTTAGCAAATTGTCCAAATTCGAGAGACAGAAGAGTTGGCGGGAATAAACCTACTGCACCTCCTGTTAACCCCCAAGATACCCCAAAATTAGCTGCAGCGAGAGGAAGCTAGTTCATGGAGCAGATGCCTACTGTACCCCAAGGCGCCGCGGTGCCAGGCGCCCTGGATATTTACGACCAGTTGCCCGCCGCTTATAAAGGCATAGACCCGCACACCCGCGGCCGGCTGGCCAGCCGGCTGCCGAGCGTGGTGTTTATCGAGGTGACGAACCACTGTAACCTGTTGTGCGAGACCTGTCCCCGTACATTTACCACCTACGAAGAGCCGAAGATGCTGTCGTGGGAGAATTTCCTGCGCATCACTGGCCAGTTCCCGACCATGCAGCGGGCCGTGCTGCACGGCATCGGCGAGCCACTGATGAATAAAGAGCTGCCGCGCATGATCGCCCACCTCAAGGCGCGGAATGTCACCGTGCTGTTCAACACCAATGCCACGCTGCTGACGGAAAGCTGGGGGCGGGATTTGATCGCCAGTGGACTGGACGAGCTGCGCTGCTCCGTCGACGGGGCCGATCCACGGACGTATGCTCTGGTGCGCGGTGTGCCTGCCTTCCACAAGGTTATGAAGAACCTGCAAGCTTTTACGGCGCTGCAGCGCGAGTTACAGGCGGAAAAGCCGCGCGTCTCGCTGTGGATGACGGGGATGAAAGAGAATATCGCAGAGCTGCCGGACCTGGTGCGTCTGGCGGCGCGTATTGGGGTGCCGGAAGTTTACCTGCAGCGCATGGTCTATTACCTGGACGGCAGCGCCCCACCGGGCATGATGGCGGAGGGGCACGCGCTGTTCGACGATTTCGACAGCCGCACAGACCGGATCATCGCCGAGGCGGAAGTCATGGCGCAGCAAGTGGGCGTCAGGTTGCAAGCATCGGGAGCTACCGATCCACGCCACAGCCTGGACCGGGGGAAAGAGGAGCGCGCCCGTCCCTGGGCCGCCTGTATGCGTCCCTGGACCACCGCCTATGTGACGGCTAACGGCAATTGCCTGCCCTGCTGCATTAGCCCCTTTGCCACCACCGAGTATGAGAGCTTGAAGATGGGCAATCTCTTTGACCAACCCTTTACCCAGGTGTGGAATGCGGAAAAGTACCAGATCTGGCGGGAAACCCTGCTCAGCGATGCGCCCCATACGGCCTGTGCCGGCTGTGGCGTCCACTGGAGCCTGTAGCTCCAACGGAGTCTGTGATACCACCGCAAACGGTATGATGCAGAGAGCATGATATCCAGCAACAAAACGGTCCCGCTGCTTTTCGCCTCAGACCTGGCAGAGATGCCCGCGTCATGGCAGGGTTTTGCCGGCACCGTGGCTTACCCACCCGGCCGGGAAGCTGTAGGCAGCTCCCTCACCCCCGTGGTCGACAATCGGTTACTGGAAATCTATGAACGAGCAGTAGACCCCGCCAATCCGGTGCTGCTGCGAGATCTCTACCTGGGCCGGGTGGAGGCGGAGCTGGGCCGGGCAGCGCGCCGCCCCGAATTAGCCGAGGTCTGGCGGCGCAGCCGGCGCCGGCGTACTGTCACACCACAGGATGTGCTCCAATCCCGCGCCACCCCCGTATTGGTGCAAGAGCTGCTCACCTGGTTTTATCGCCATGATCTCGACACGGCGTTGCACACCAAGGACCACATCCTGCTATCCAGCGGCTCGATCGATGAAACCCGCTTTGGCCTGCCGCCTACCTTAAAAGACTGCATCCGCTATGCGCTAGACCGAGATTGGTACGGATATTCCGATACGCGCGGGCGGGGGCCGGTGCGGGAAGCGATCGCGGCCTTGGAGAATGCCCGCCTGGGTGCGGCGCTGTATACCAAAGACAATGTAGCGCTGACGCTAGGCGGCACTTTCGCGGTCAGCGCCCTGTTGGATTTTATCAACCGCCAGGCGCAGCCCACAGCCACGGCAGCGCTGTGCGCGATTCCCAATTATCCGCCCTTGGTGGCCGCCATCGCACGGCAAATGCCCACGACCCTGGTACCGCTTAGCACCGGCGCTGGATTTACCTCCCTGGGCGCCCTCTGCACCTCCCTGCAAGGCGATACGCCGCTGGTATTTCTGCAGACGGTAATGAACCCTACCGGCACCCCGGTGGTAGAAGCGGAATTGGAGCGCCTGATCTCATCCGCCGCGCCCGCTACTATGATCCTGTTGGATGAGGCCCACGAATGCCTGGGCCCTTTGCCGCAGCGCAGCCGCTTCCGGGCGGCTGCCAATGTAGTGCGCATTTCCAGCTTCTCCAAGACCCTGGCCGTGCCCGGCCTGAAATTAGGCTGGATTCTGGCCGATAAGCTCTTTATTGCGGACTATTCCGAATATGCCTCCACGACATATGGCGGCCCGCCCTCCATCTTCTACCTGCTGATCGAGGTGATGGCGCGCATGGAGCGCTGGATGCTGGAAGGCGTAGCACGTATTGGCCCGGCCCACTTGCGCGAGTTCGAAGCTGCCTATGGGCTGACGCTGCAGCGGCTGGAGCGGGCTTATCAAAGTTACCGCGGGTATCGCACGTCCTGGGAGCAATCCTTGATCGCCGCCCGTAACGCGGCGGTCGATATGGCACAAGCGGCGGGATTTGACCTGGTGCGGCCTTCCCACTCTATCAATGTGACCCTGCGCCTCCCCGCCTGCAACGATCCTACCGCGGGTTTCGCGAAACCCTGGCGACGACGCAGGTGGCGGTCTTCCCCGGCATCCTCACCTTTTGCCTGCAGGATGGGTGGGTGCGCCTGACCACCGCGCAAAGTTGGCCGGCGGTGAGGGAGGGGATGCAGCGACTGTTGGGGGCAACGCATCACTAGGGATAATGTTACCGGTGATACCTTTCCGCAAGCGGAGGGGAGGCAGCGGATATAAGCGGATAAACAGATGGTTAGCCCGCCATGCGCTTATCGTGGCATGGACTGCACGCCATGTATCCACTGCCGCAAGATGAAGCGGAGTCGTGTGGCGGTTATCCGCTTATCCGTTTTTATCCGTTGCCGTATGCGTATAATATCCCCTATGAAAACACCCGTTTACTTTTTTACTGCGGAGACTAAATATGGCAATTCGCATCGACTTTGATTCCCCCGACCTGGTGAAAGCCGTGCCCGGCGCTGCGGGTTGGTCCGGCCAGTGGGCTTCGCAAAGCCCACTGAACGCCTGGTATATCGTTACCGACGGGAACGGGGCGAACGGCAGCCAGGGATATCTGGCCCTGCCCGGCCGGGAGGCGGACCAATTCTACGCCGAATCGACTCCCTATTGGTGGACCCCCAGCACCACTTTCGATCTGCGGGATACGGAAGTAAGCTTTTACCTGCAAGAGATTGAGCCGATCACGGTGGCGCCTGGCTACCGGCCCTACGTCTTTATCGACGATTACATCCCCGGCGGGGATTACTGCGGCTGGTACATCAAGCAGCCGCTGACGGTCGGGCAGGGGGAATGGGCTTATAACCGGGTAATCCTGGCCAACGACGAAAGCGCCTGGGTGCGCTATTCCAATAACCGCAGCCTGGACCAGGTGCTCTCGACTGTGGGCTTCATCGGCGTGATGTACATTAAGGATACGGCCTGCCAGGGGGTAAACGCCACCGGCGTGCTGGGGATCGACAAATTCGAGTACCACCCGCGCTGATATCTGGGCGCGCGGCTGGATCAGAGCTGCAAGCAGGTCTAGTTATCAAGAGGATCTATCTCCCTTAGGACATCCGCCACCGCCTGCTCCAGCGACATGGCCCGCCCCGCCGCCCAGGCCGCCTCAAAGGCGGCTTCGGCCAGGTGGACGCGGGCGGCGGCCCGGTCTTGCTCATAGGTCACGCCGGCTGGTAATCCCAAACCTAATCCCCCGCCCGCATGGATGCTCTCAGCAGCGCCCAGCAGCCGGGCGGCGCGCACCCCATCCCCCGCCGCCAGGGCCAGCCCCGCCAGGCCCCGCAGGCAGACGATCGCAACCCATCGATCATATCTATCTCTTGAGGGCTGGCGCAGGCTCTCCCCAAATAGCCGCACAGCCTTTCGCTTATTTCCCAATAACCGGTATGCTTCCCCCATAGAAACCATGTCCAGGTCAGACGCGGGCAGACCCATTTGCTGCACCAGGGCCAGACTTTCCGTGAAGATGCTCAGAGCTTCCTGGTACTCGCCCTGGAATAATATGGCCGTGCCCAGAAACAAGAGCCCGGCACGGATATTGAACGCCCCGCCGCCTTCGCGGGAGATAGCCAGCCTCTCGGCAAAGTGGGCGCGCGCCGCAACATAATCCCCCTCTCGCAAATCTATAAAACCCATGTGGCTGACGGCTATGCCGTAGTTGATTCGATCCCCCAGGGCCTGGTAGAGAGCGGCGCATTCCTGCTGGAGCGCCCGCGCCCGCGCTAAATCGCCCTGTGTCATAGCCGTGAGCGCCTGCTGGAGGCGCACCCAGGCCAGACCCCCGCGATCCCCAATTCTTGAAAGAGGCCGTCGCTCTCTGCCAGCAGCGTTTCCGCTCTGGGAAAGTTAAGGCGGGTGAAACCTTCAATTGATCCCAGATTAACCAGTGCCCAGGCCAGGCCGCGTTTGTCTCCCACCTGGCGAAAGAGGGCGATACTCTCATCGATGTAGGTGGTATCGCTGCCCCTCAAGCCAAACCATTGTGCCCCCAGGAGAGCCAGGGCGCGGGCAGCAGTCTGTTCCTGGCCGGTGGGAAGCCCCAGGAAGCTCTCACAATATCCACCTCCTTCCAGCTGGGAGCCAGTGTGTAGCCAGTAACTAAACAAAGCCCAGGTTAACTGCACCCCCAACTCCGGTATGACGCTGCCGGGCGCCGCGCCCAGCGACCACTGGATGGCCGCGCGGAAATTCTCCAGCTCTTCTCCCAGCCGTTTAAACCAGGCTAACTGCTCGCTTCCCCGTAGCTTCTGACCCCCTTCCTCTCCTAGCTGCAGGTAATAGGCCAGGTGGCGCTGCCGCACCGCCTCGCCTTCCCCCGCCTCCAATAGCTTATCCCGCGCATATTGGCGGATGGTTTCCAGCAGGCGGTAGCGCGCCTGGCCTTCAGGCCCATGCTCTACCAGCACCAGGGATTTGCTCACCAGGGAGGCCAGCAGATCCAGGATTTCGTAATCCCGGATACTGTCGCCGCCTGCTCCCACATCGGCGCACACCGTTTCCGCCGCCAGCATCCAGCCCCCCGCAAAAACCGATAGCCGCCGCAAAAGCGCGTGCTCGGGCAGGGACAGCAGGTTGTAGCTCCAGTCGATGGCGGACTGCAGCGTCTGCTGCCGGGGCAAGGCCGTACGGCTGCCACCCGTCAGCAGGCGAAACCGATCGTCCAGCCGCGCCTCAATCTGCTCCACCTGCAGCATCTTGACCCGCGCCGCCGCCAACTCGATAGCCAGGGGGATGCCATCCAGCCGGTAGCAGACCTGGGCCACCGCTGGGGCGTTCTGGCCGGTGAAGGTAAAGCCCGGCAAAGCCGCTGTGGCCCGGTCGATAAACAGGCGAATGGCTTCGTAGTCGGCCAGGGATGCCACGGGGGGCAGATGGCGCGTGTCCGGCAGCGCCAGGGAGGGGACGGGAAAGGGGACTTCTCCGGCAATACCCAGCGCCTCCCGGCTGCTGGCCAGGATCGTTACCTGGGAGCAGGCGCGCAGCAGGGCTTCCACCAGCCGGGCGCTGGCCTCCACCAGGTGCTCGCAGTTATCCAGCATCAGCAGCAGGTGTTTGACCTGCAAATAATCGGTGAGGGCTTTGACGAGCGGCTGCCCCGGCTCCAGCCGGAGTCCCAGGGCCGTCGCCACGGTATGGGGCAGCAGGGCCGGATCGGAGAGGGGGGCCAGCTCCACCAGCCATACCCCCTGCGGAAAGCTATCCAGCAGAGTACCGGCCACCTGCAATCCCAGCCGGGTTTTGCCGGTGCCCCCCACCCCGGTGAGGGTCACCAGGCGCGCGCGGGCCAGCAGCCCCTTGACCGCCGCAATCTCTTTCTCCCGCCCGATAAAGCTGGTGAGCTGCGCGGGGAGGTTGTGGCGCGGGCGCTGCAAGGTAGCCCCAGGAACGGGACCCGCCGGGGCCAGCGGCTCTTTAGCCACCACCCAGGTCTCGTACGCTGCCTGGGTCTCCGGTTCAGGATCGGCGTCCAGCTCGCGCTGCAGGGTTTCGACGCAGGTGTGATAGAGTCGGCGCGCCCCCGCCCGGTCACCGCTCAAGCTGTAGAGCCGCAGCAGTCGCCGGTAGGTAGCCTCATCCAGCGGGTCGTGGCGCAGCAGGCGCTGGGTATAGCTGATGGCGGTGCGGTATTCCTGCTGGGACTCCAACAGATCCGCCAGCCGTGCCACCACCTGGACAAAGGCCCGCTGGTACCGTTCCCGCTCGGGCAAGATCCAATCGTCGTAGCAGTCCGGCAGCAGGCCAGAAAGTGGAGGGCCTCCCGCGCCATCGTACAAATCCACCGCCCGCTCCAATGCCTCGCGCAGCCCGGTGGGGGCATCACCTGCTCCTGCCCGCTGCGCCTGGTCCGCAGCGCGTTCAAACTCGGCCAGGTCCAGGATAAAGGGCCCATCCGGGCGCCACTGCACCGTCTCGGGATCAATGGCCAGGAAGCGCTCCGCCTCCGGCAACGCTTTACGCAACAAGAATAAGAGCTGGCGCAGGCTGTTATGCGCCTGGGCTTCGGTGGAATCAGGCCAGAAGAGGAAGGCTACCTGGCGGCGAGATTGAGACGCGTCACGATGCAGCAGCAGATAGGCCAGCAGGGACTGCAGCCGGGCATGGGTGAAGCCCGGCACCCCAGCCTCGCCGTAGTGCAGGTGAAACTTCCCCAAAAGCTGAATGTGCAACGTGGGCATGGAGTCACGCCTTCCGTCTCATAGAAGATATTAAAGCTACTCGCTATCGTGTCTGATTTGAAGGTCACCCTGAATAGATATATAGGAGCGTAGCGCCCCCTCGGAGCGCCAATATCCTGCTCGCTGCGGATGCGGATGCGAGCGAGCCGCTGGCGCTGTCATTAATTGTAAGATGATGTGATTGGCGTTGTCAACTCCGTCGCCGGAGTATCCTTCAATTTTTTCTGGTGCGGATAAGGGACGAGGGCGCAGGTGTCCCATGAACCAGGCTAATAGGCTGGCAACATATTTATATTCCGAAAATTGATCGTCCAGGTTCATGGTAGCCTCCCTTTATGGCCTTGCTTTGCTCTATACCTTTGTCTGGTGCTGATTGATATCAGTATATAGCAAAGGCTGTTATGCGAGCGTTATTCAGGCCGTTATATGGGAGGCTCATGGTAATAACGAGAAACTGGGGCTTGCCCCCCGGAGCTCAAGCTCCGGGCTGAAAGAGCTAAGCTCTACGAGCTAAAACCGCATGGATGGCTAAATCTCCCAGCCCGTAGGGCTTTGTTCATTCAGCGCATGGCTTCAGCCTGGCGGCTGCTTATCCCATCTGCTCAATCACAAAATGGACAAACCGCAGGGTTTCGGGGAAGGTGGCGTCCTGGTCTACTTTTTCATCCTCTGCTTGCGGGGTGCCGCGCCAGACGAGCGCATTTTGAATGAGGGCGGACCACTCCGGCAATTCTTGCGCCGCCCAAGCGGCGGCACGCTGCTTGGAGACCTGCTCTCCCTGGCGATAGGCATGTAGCGCCCGGCACATGGTCAAGATGGCATAGCCCTGGCCCTTGCGCTGGTGCTCATAATGGTAAATCCACTCGCGCCACTCCCTGGTTTGCGCTTGCACGGCCTGCATAAATTCGGCTTTGGAAATGGGGGCGATCAACTCTGTGGAGGCGAGGCCAAACAGCGTCGCGCCTTTTTCGCGGATCATGTACCAGTTGATGAGCCAGTCGATCCCCGCCTCTTTGCGGTGGAAGGGTTCGCCGGGGCTGACGATGGCGATCTGGCTAATCTGCGACTTGAATGTTTTTAAGGCGTAGATCGAGACGTAAGCTATTTCGAGCCTGCCAGCCCAGGCGGGATATTGACCCGCGATCTCATCCTGTATCTGGTTGAGATCAACGAATTCCCGCGCGTCTATATCCGTGGCCGTTGCCGCCAACAGGTCGATGTCGCTGATGTCGTAATCAAAATCCCCGGTGACCAGTGATCCGTAGAGATACAAGCCAACGAGCCGGGTGCCGAGAATGGTCTGCATCCGGGATAGAATGAGTTCTAGCAATGCATTAATATGGGGATATGATGTCGGTTGTAAGGATAATGTATCCAAATGCGGCTTTCAGGTCATTGTTCACATTTCGTAACTACTCAGCCACTACATATGGGATTGATTAAATACTTTCACCACAATATGTAGTGTTTAGATTTACATAAGGTGATGATTGGGCCTCAAAATAGCATTTTTGAACGGGCTATAAATGCCCGATTCAGACTTAAAAACCACAA
>SHYO01000060.1 GCA_009692745.1 Chloroflexota bacterium | reverse complement strand
TTGGTGGCGTGGTGGCAAGAACAGATAGAGGGACCAATCCGCCGGATACGCCTACCACGCTTCGCGACGCTGCTCAACAACGATCCAACTGCCGGCTTGCTTGGCGCAGGTTAGCACAGCCAGGTGAATTCGCCAGCAAAGTCTTGGCAAGCGGGGCAGGGTGGAGAGGTGGTCCAACTATGTATTGTTGGTAACCTTCAGGTGCGTCGCTGTGGAAGGGGTGCTGCCGTTGTAATTTGGCGCCGGGTCGGCGGAGTCGATACCCACGCGCACCATCCCCCGGATGGCATCCACGTTGAATTGTAGGGTATCGCCATCGAGCTGTATGGGTTTGGTGATAAGGACTTCCGGCTGCATGTGGGTGCTCAGGCTGACATAGCGATTGTGCTTTTGGGTGTATAACGCGATATTGAGATTGTAACGTTTGAGTTCAGCGGACCGCCTTCGGCGTCCGCTGCATGCCGTTGTTAGCCAGCTTGACTGGGGAGGCTCCTGGGCATCTTGTTCATGGTCACTTCTCAACGTACGCCGTCAGTTGACGCACGGCCTCTCCTGCGTCCGTGGGTGGATTCTGAATGTAGAGTGTGTACTCGAGATTCAACAGCTTTGTCTTGAGATGCTCCCAGAGAACGTCCGAGGCCACCATTGGCCCGCCCACTTCCTCGATGCCGCTCGCAATCCCAGAGAACAGTGCTGACAGGCGTTCGAATGTGTCCTCTATCGAGGTCCTTTGGAAGGGAATAAGACGACAATACCTCACTCGACCGCGCTCTGCGAGAAACAGAAGGAAGGATGGGTACGCGAGCCTGGTCTTGTCCTCGCCGAAGTACTCCTTCAACAGGCGGGAGAAGTAGTAGCCACGACTTCGCGAACGGCTCAGGGAGGCCGCCGTCAGCATCTCGAACCCGGTGAAGGGCTCGATTTCATGACTTTCCACATCGCGAATGGCGAACACCTCGAAATGCGGCCCGGACGCTTTGTCAAGCGCATCCCAATAGTCGCGATCTCGAAGGAGCTTCCGCAACGAAGCACCACTTTCGTCGTAGATCAGCGCCCCGAAGGCGGTGACCTGCGGGCGAGCGCACAGTTCCAGAAGGTAGGTGGCCAACTGATCGCCCGGGAGGCGACCAAGGGGGACACGCGGAACACTGACGGCGGGAGGCACGATAAGTTTTCCGGTCGATCCCCGAATCTTCCGGACCAGGACTTCGCAAACGCCCAGCACGCCATGAACACGGAGGTCGAGGTATGCGGTTGAAGTGGGTAGTCCATCGATCCAGGAGTCGTCTACCTTCACCGGCAGGAGATACTCGCTCGCCTCTCGGATCATGCGATCGAAGGCCGCCCGTCGTTCTACGCGCGTGAAAGCCCGCTCGCGGTAAGCAGCGGAGATGAGGACCAAGACGTAGCCCCCTCTCTCCCGATAGGTACTATCGAGGTACTCGACTAGGTTCTTGCCCCAAATCTCGTGCTGGAACTCCTCGTCGAGAAAGACGTGGAGACCATTGGCGGCAGCGATGTCGTGGATCGCCCGAGCGTAGTCACGCTCGGGGCCGGCGAACGACAAGAGCACGTCGAACTCCAGGTCATGGCTCTTGTTCATGCTGATCCTCTCCGCTGACAGTCCAGTTGACCCGCCTGCCTTGGCTGGCTAACTACTGATTATATGGAATAAATTCCGCATATGCGAATTATATGGCATATTACACGGAATTTGAGATTCCGCAGTATAGTATGTGATCTAAGCTCTGTCAAAGGTCGCACTATATACGGCACAATATTACGTTTTATCAGAGGAAGTGGCAATGATATAGGGACCGAAAAAGCTCCTGGAATTGGCACATAGTCATAGGACGGTTCATTTAACTTTCTCCCCGGCGTCCAAGTATCCTAAGCTCTTCAAATGCTTGAGAGATGAAAAATCTATAATGCTCTCTGATCGTTTGTTCAGTGATGTCATGCCTGCCAAAAGGTGGAAAGAATGCGGCCCATGCGGCGAGATTAGCACCAGCCAGGCGCACCAGGCGCAGGGCAGCGCATAGATCCCAATATGGAAGGTTGGTGTAGCCGATTGCCATCATGGATTTATAATGATATGTGAAGGAATTCATGGCATCGATGCCGAATATCCATAAAATGTCTAACCGGCTGATAGCAAGATCCGTGAGAGGGTCTTCCAAGCTTGCATCCTCCCAGTCAATCACTGCCACCAGTTTGTCACCTTGCCACAATATATTGCCTGGCCAAAAATCTCCATGCAGCAACACGGATGCATTGCGCTGTGGTAACTGCCAGGCAGATACCAATGTATCTCGAATACGCTCTTCGTCTAACGAGATATCATCTGTTGCGGGTCGTTTGCCATAATCACCGGCAAATTCTTATTCCTCTTTCGCGCTGTAGGCGTTTCAGGTCGCTTTGCGCTCTCGATCCATATGATGTAAGTGTTTCGCTCCAGCTTACCGAGTCAGCTTCGGCCAGTTGTTAGGCGTCGTAAAGTCATGCACTGCAATGCGGTTCCTCCTTACTCGAGAGACAGCCGCCTCCATTGTTCCGGTCGAAGACACAGTAGGTTGGGGCCTCCCTTGAAGTCCCGATTTTGGGGGTCTGCGAGCCGGCCGTCGGGAAGTATTTCGCGGGAAACAAGACCCTGAGCGGCCAGGCATTCGAGTAGCGATTGCGGAGAGGAGCCAGCCGCGCTAAGGGCATTGGGATTGATCTCGATGATCATAGCGAGTTGAGGGTTTGCCGAGAGGATGCGCTTCATCCCTTCGAGGATCTGAGGCTCCGCTCCCTCCGCGTCGATCTTGATCAGGTCAAGCCGATCTTCGCCAACGGCGCTGAGGTACTGATCCAGAGACACGGTCTCAACAGGCACCGCTGCTTCGCTCCCAGTGTAGCCGGGCACGAGGCTGTGATTGCTGTGGCCGGGTGAGACGTAGAGGAGCGCGCGGCCGGGCTTGTCGGCGACTGCAGCCTGGACGAAAGTTGTATTGGACGCACGGCGGTGAGAGAGGTTGTGTCGGAGTAAAAGGAAGTTGTCCGGCGAAGGTTCGAATGCAAAGACCTTGCCGGATGGGCTCACCAAGCGAGAAAAGAGACAAGTGAAGTATCCGATGTGGGCGCCAACATCCACGGCCACCATGCCCGGTTGCAGTAGCCGGCGGATCCAGAGGGCAGTGGGGTATTCGTACCAGCCTACGAGCATTTCGAACCGGTATCGCCAGATCCACCACCACCCTCCGATTGCCTTACGTGGGAAGCGGAATCCGCTGAGTGCGGCGAGGGCCATCGCGGCGAGGCGGATTAGCCACTCGAACAGAAGTCGGATGGGGAGCGGCCAGGGCGGGCTCGCGGAGACGTACCACTGGGCGAGGCGCTGGTAGACTCGATACGCTGACGGCAAGCGCAGTGCTGGGATGAACGACGATTCCATGGGCTTTGAAGTGGACTCCCTTGAAAATGAGTTCTCTTACAAATGTTTTGTCGCCTATGAGCCATTTTCATCAGCAGTGGTTAGCGGTGGCTCATAGGCAACTCCTTATGCCATTCCTATTCCTGCCGGGTGATTCCGTTCAGAAAATCTGCCAGCAGAATAAAGCTCATTGATATCAACAGGATGCATAACGATGGAATAGCCAGCATCAGCGGGTTGCGGCTCAACCTACACTCGGCACCCCAGCAGATTTTGCGCTTGCTCGGTCCGCCTGTCCAAGTATTGCTATTTATTTGATTTCTAAAGTGCGGAATGTGGGTAGAACTGTTAACCGCTGCTATGGAGTAAAAACCGGTGCCTGCCAGGCACCGGTTTTTTATATTTAAAAGCTCCTGTTTGGAAAAAGCTACAGGTAATTACCGTGGCATGTTCTTATCTACGACTGGCAGGTACAATTTGTGGAATATGACTTCCCAGGTGAGATGCACCGACTGGAAGATTTCAGCCCCGTTAGGATCGCGTAGATGGAGCGTGACAATCTCCGTGCCCGTGTAATTCGGTTCCGGGGTAAAAATAAGCACCTGAGTGCCTTGTCCTGATATCTGGCTATGTTGTAGCTCGCTTTCATTCACATACCAGATTAGAGAGTTCACCGGGTTATCCACGTCGTTGCTGTATGGTCGCAAATTGAGCACAATACTGTGGTTCCGTTCCTGGCGCTTATCGGGAATGGGCGGGCTAATGAAGGGCGCTTGGTTCGGCAAGATCGACCAGGTAAGACTGATGGCCTGTCGCGCCGTCAGTCCGCCGTTGTCCTTCACTTCAAGATTGGCGGTATCGGAACCGATAAAATCCTGGTTCGGGGTGAAGGTCAACACGCGAGATCCATTCCCGCTTACCGTGGAGTCCATCATCCCAGTAGCGAACCAGGACAGGCCAGCGCTGCCATCTTCGTTGTCATGGCCATAACCGGTCAAATCGAGGGTGATAGATCGGTTGATATACTCGCTGAGATTCGGCACGGCTGGAGAAATCGTTGGGGTTGAGTTCGGGGCCGGTGTCCAGCGCAAAGAAACTGTCTTGGTGCCCCGGCTGGTATCTGATGACCCTAAGGGATCCTGCACTCTGACTCGCACCACATCGATACCTTCGGTGTTCGACAAAGGTGTAAAGGTCAATATCTGCGTCCCCTGGCCTGAGACCGCGCTGAGGGGATGGTTCGAAACGTAGGTAGCAGACCACTGCAAGGAGGTCTGGGTGTTATCCACATCTCGCCCATACTGCGTCACGGTCAGAGTAATAGAATGTCCGACTAGCGCCTCGTAGGTCAGGGGCATGTCATCGCTAATGTAAGCCGGGTCGTTTACGGGTATTACATCTACCTGAAACGTGCCGGTCACCGTCTTCAGGCCATCGGTAATGGTGATCACCACGTTTGTAGTGCCGAACCAATCCTGTACCGGCCGGACGCTGATGTAGCGCCCTATATCCAGTGAAATGCCTGCGCCCGGATCAGGTGTATTGGCAATGCCATAGCTCAAATTGGCGGCGGCGCATTCATCATCTGTTGCGTAGCTAAAGAGATCCAGCGCCCGCTCTACCGGAGTATCTTCGGGTGTGGTGATGCCAGGAAGTGCTCTCAACCGCGGCGCAACATCGTAATCGATGGTGTTCTGGTATACTGCGCCTATAGCAATACAACTATCGCCAGGGTTCGTGGACCGGAAAGAAGCCCAGAAGTCCAACATCGTCTTGATAGTGTGATTATGGACGGCATTCCATACCTTGGCTATGCCTCCAGAATACATATCGTAGCCGTCATTATGGCTGTCGTACAAATCCCACAAAGCCCCGGCTACACGCCCGGGAACTCCGTCGCCATTTTGCCAGCCGGGTGTTCCCCAAGTAGCAGCTTCGATATCAGCTTCTTTATTGGGATCAACAGTGCCGAAAGTGGTGTCATTGGGAAAAACCTGGTTGCGGGCCGCAACAGCAAAGAAAATGGAGAAGCCGTCCAGCCAGGCACATCGGGGGGTAACTGCGACACGCAACCGATCTGCTGGATCACCGGCAGGGCAGGCATTCAGGTCGGCGCCGGTATTATTGTTATACAAAACAGCTTTGGCCTGCGTGTAGAGGATCAGATCGGGAAATTGAGGATCTCCGGCACGGAAGAGGAGGGTATTGGTCGCAGAATCAAAGGTGGGACCCTCAGTAGTGCTTGAGCTCCAAACTGCCGTGAAATTACCCGGATCAGCCACGCCCTGTAACAGGCTCCAGCCATCATACAGAGATGACATAATCTCCAGGGCCGGGCGGCGATCGTCGGATATTGGTACGATCATTTCGGGGAAGACTACTTCCCCATCGGGAACGTTCGTTAATACGCCGTTGATAGTTCCGAGCAACTGGCGCGAGTCCCACAGATAGGGAGTACCTGAGCGCTGGTTCAATACCGAAATTACCGAGGACTGGGTCTTAAAATTGATATAGACGTTGCGGCCACGGGTATCGGGGCGCCGGTTATCCAGGGGGCCAATTTGATAATAGCCCCGCGAATCGGTGGTACCCTGGCCGAGCTTAACGTTTAGAACGGAGTTGGGATCTCTATCCCAAACTTCTACCAGCACACCCCGGGCCGGGTTGGTGCCGACGTTATTGCGATCGATAAACCGGATATTTCCTTTTACGGTGATCTGGTGTACTGGATCTTCGGAAGGAGCCGAGGGTTGATCGGCAGGCCGAGCCTGAGCTGCTCCCGTCAATGCCAGGGTTGCCAATAAGGCTACCAAAATCAGGCTGACGATACGTGGTTTCATGCAATCCTCCTCAACTGGGGAACAAACTTTGGCGAAATCGATTTCGCAACTTTCATAAACTAGCGGAGCAAGGTGCCAAATTTAAGATCGATCCCACAAGAAATTCTGTCTCGAACTAAATTCGACTTGGACGGTGCCGGCCTCCCCGCCGTTCCAGACACCGCCGGGCGGTAATTGTTTTCAGAAAAGGGATGGGCTTTATAATTATGCCTTACAATCCAAAATCCTGCAAAAGTTAAGAAATGGCAGACAGGAATTGCTATCCTGGGCCTGGCCTTCCAGTTTAGCACACTCCCGTCTGCCAGTAAAGTTGACGTTGAACAATCGGACGAGATACGGCCCATCACGGAAGATTTCATGAGATTGGCTAAATTCACATCTGATCATGAATTTCGGCCTCCGCAAGCTATCTTACTGGGTATGCGTTGTGGTATAATGGTATCTATTATGAAAAGGAACTGGGTTTATCGATCTCTAGCGGCGGGAATATTTTTGGTGGTGGGGTGGATTATAACGGGTTGTTCGGTCAGTGATATAGCTAAATTTTTGGAAGGGACACCGTCACGCACGGCACCTGGTACAAGTGTAACTACTCAGAGTGTCGTACCCACTGCAACCACATCGCCGCAGCCTCGCCCTATCTCTCCTAATACTTTTACTCCTGGGTCTGTCATTTCAGAAGACGCTGGCCCTTTGGTCTTGACTTTGTGGACTCCAGAATCTATTCCACCAGGTTCAGGTGTGTTGGAGGGTGAAGAATACATAGGTCTATGGTCCGGGTTCCAGGCCAGGTTTCCGACGGCAACCCTGCGGATTGAGCTAAAGAAACCCTATGGCAAGGGTGGTATGCTAAACGCGCTCCTAACCACCCAGGGGGCTGCTCCTTCCGTATTACCTGATATTATAGCACTGGATATGGCAGAAGTTCCACTGGCGTTGGAAAGTGGGGTGCTCCAGGTTTTGGAGCCGAAATTGGATAAGGATCTATCGGCGAATCTTTATCCTTTTACCCGGCAGTTAGGGCGCCAGGGTGATAATCTGCATACAGTGCCCTTTGATGTCAGTATGCTGCACGTGATGTATAGCCTGGACAACTTTGCCAGCCCGCCACTGACATGGCAATCATTTATCAGTGGCACTGTGCCTTTTTGCTTTCCGGTTGAAGGTGATCCCTTAACTGTATTTGATACAGTGATGCTGGGTTATACGGCCGCAGGAGGCAATTTTATCGGACAGAATGGTGCAACCGCCTTGGATACAGAGATCCTAACTCAAGTTTTTGACAACTTCGCTCGGGTAAATAAAAACCATGGGATTCCCAAAAGTGTGGCTGACGCGCCTACGTTGGATACATGCTGGGAAGCGATGGCCCAAGGGAAAGTGGGGGCAGCAGTCGTCGATTCCCGCAAGATTATACAAAATTCTCGACTCCTGACCGGACATGGTGTAGCTGCACTACCGAGCCCTGGAGGGCAGAGTTTCGCCTGGATCCGAGGATGGGCCTATGCAGTTACCTCCGCCGATCCGCGCCGGGAACAAATTGGCATCGAATTCGTCAATTGGTTGATGAGTCCGGTGAACTTAAGCAAAGCAGTGGAGGCCTCAGGTAGCTTGCCGCCACGGCGCAGTGTCCTGCCAGAAATGCCCCAGGCATATGCCCCATTTCTCTCGCGCTTATTGGAAATAGCCACCCCAGTGCCAGACAGTCATATCAGTACCGCACTGGCACGGCCTGTGCAAGATGCCTTGCGCCAGGTATTGAGTGGAAAATTGATACCCCGCGATGCCGCCGCCAGTGTAAAAGCAGCATTGCCTTAATACAATCTTACCATACTATTCTGAAGGAGATTGATATGTTTTTCGAGTCAGCCCTCAAACCAGAGACTTTAAAGCGCATCCAGGAGATAGGCAAGGCTGACGTGGTTGTAGGTATTCCTACCTACCGGAATAGCCGCACGATTGCCCATGTTATGCAGACGGCTGCCGAGGGTTTATTACAAAGCTTCCCAGATAAGACGGTAGTTCTAATGACGGCTGATGGCATGTCCACTGACGATACTTATCAAGTGATGCTGGAAACGCCAATCCCTCGGCCGGTACATAAAGTAGTCAGTACACACCAGGGACTGCCGGGAAAAGGTAATGCTATCCGGTCAATGTGGGAAGCTGGTCTGCATCTGGGAACGCGACTGATGTTATTTTTTGATGGGGATTTGCGTAATATCCAGCCAGATTGGGTAGGACGTCTGGGAGAGCCAATCTGGGAAGGCAAGGCTGATTTTGTATGGCCGATGTATGCTCGCCCAATGGGAGAAGTTACGATCAATCGTAACCTGGCCTATCCATTTTTGCGGACTATGTATGGACTGGATGTTTTTCATCCGTTGCCGGGTGAATTTGCCATTAGCCCGGCATTACTGCGGTATTTGGGAGAAAAGGATGTTTGGGAAACCGATGTAGCCCGTCATGGCCTTAATGCCTGGATGGCGACTTTACTGGCCAATGAATCTAAATGGAAGACGTGCCAGGTGCCTATGGGTACGAAAGTACACGATTATAAAGATCCCATATCCGGCTTCGAGCCTAAGTTTCTCCAGGCTGTAGGCACGCTTTTTCGCTTGATGAGCGTTTACCGCCGCCGCTGGCCCCAGCCCCAGACTTTAAACAGTGTGCCCGTATTTGGCGATGACCACTCTCTGCCGGAGATGGAGGTTATTGGAGACGCATTGGAGGAATTGCATGCTGCCTACCAGAAAGGTATGAAGCGATATCGCCGCCAGTGGAAGAATATTTTGCATTTGTCGAACCTTAGCGCGGTAGAAAAAGTACTGGCAGGAGATCACTTGGGAAGTTTCCCGCTGGATTTGTGGGCGCGCGTGGTATATGATTTCGCAGTGGTTTATAATAAGGGAGAAGGGGATCCGGATAAAGTTGTTCTGGCTTTGCTCCCCCTATATTACGCTCGCGTGGCAGCTTTTGTGGTGGAAAATCAAGGAAAATCAAATGACGAAGTTTACCAATCGATGGTAGATTTAGCTTTGGTCTTTGATCGGGCAAAACCTTATCTGGTCGACCGTTGGATGAATTACGTCCCGTGGGAGGCCACCGGCGTCAGGTAAGGTGTTGGTTGTCCTACCGGACAGGCATAGTTCGCATTGCTCCCGGAAAGAATGTAGGATATAATCATGGAAAATCTCATTGCGCCAGTCGCCGCCAAGTTCCCAGAAAGGCGGCTTCTTGCTATATTAGGGAGTTGCCTGACTTGCTATCAGGTGTACCGGTGAGCGATAATATGATGGGCCGTATCTCACTATCGCGATGGACGTTATTTAGAAACAATAGTGGTTAAGCATCGTCACTGCCCGTCCACCCGGCAAGAGAATATTTAATACCTGCCCAATAATCAAAATTTTATGATCCCATTTACGACTTTTGTCACGAGTCACCGCTCATTCCTCGTATGAGGATCAGGAGCGATGCCGGTGAATGGGGGTGGAGGATTTACCAAATCCATGTCACCTTCCGTGGCTATTCCTAAAATAGATGAGTTGTTAACCAAGATTCGTAGCTACGTTCCTGCGGATGGTCTAAAAGTTGTCCAGCAGGCATATGATATGGCAGCGCTGGCCCATGCGGAGCAGAAGCGTGCGTCTGGCGAGGATTATGTAGAGCATTGCCTGGCGACGGCGGATATTCTGGCCGATTTGCGGCTGGATCCACCTGCCCTGGCTGCCGGCCTGCTTCACGATGTGGTGGAAGATTCAGGTATTACGCTGCAGGATTTGCAAGATCAGTTTGGCCCGGAAGTTGCCTGGTTGGTAGATGGCGTCACCAAATTGGGGCGTCTGGAGGGGACTAGCCTGGACCGCGTCGAGGCCGAATCTTTGCGTAAAATGTTCCTGGCTATGGCGGAAGATGTCCGGGTGGTCCTCATCAAGCTGGCCGATCGTTTGCATAATATGCGGACGTTATGGGCCTTAAAGCCTGAACGGCAGCGCCGGATGTCTCAGGAAACATTGGAGATCTTTGCTCCTTTGGCCAATCGCCTGGGTATCTGGGAGATCAAGAGTGAGTTGGAAGATCTGTCTTTGCGTTATCTAGAGCCGGAGATTTACCGCGAGATTGCCGGATCTCTGGCGGAGCGTAAGGCGAAACGGGAAGAGTATATCCAACGCGTGATCAACGTCTTGCGGGAAAAGCTCAATGAATTGGAGATTCGGGCCGACATCTCCGGACGCCCTAAGCATTTCTATAGCATTTACAAGAAAATGGAGCGTAAAGGGGTGGGCATTGAGCAGATCTATGATCTGCAGGCCGTCCGCATCATGGTAGAAACGTTACAAGACTGCTATGCGGCTTTGGGCGCGGTACATGCCCTTTGGCGTCCCATCCCGGGAGAGTTTGACGATTATATTGCTATGCCGAAAGAGAACTTATATCGCTCGTTACATACTGCTGTGATCGCTATTGACGGTAAACCGCTGGAAGTGCAAATCCGGACAAAGGAGATGCATCAGATAGCCGAATATGGTATTGCTGCCCACTGGCGTTATAAAGAGCAGGGCAAGCGGGATGTTAGCCTGGAGAATAAAATAGCCTGGCTGCGCCAATTAATGGAATGGCGTACCGAGATGGTAGATCCGCAAGACTTTGTGGAGTCTTTGAAGACCGATGTTTTCCGCGATCAGGTATATGTGTTTACCCCTATGGGAGAAATTATTGATCTGCCGGCCGGTGCAACGCCGGTCGATTTTGCTTACCGTATCCATAGCGAAGTTGGAGATCGTTGCCGCGGGGCCAAAGTAAACGGCCGCCTGGTTTCGCTGGACACTGTCCTACAAAACGGTGACCAGGTGGAGATCCTGAGAGCGAAGCGGGGTGGCCCCAGCCGCGATTGGCTGAATCCTGAAATCGGTTACGTCGTCACTGCCCGAGCACGGGAGAAAATCCGGGCCTATTTCCGCCGTCAGGACCGGGATATAAATACTAATACGGGTAAAGAGATTCTGGAACGGGAGCTCAAGCGCCTGGGAGTAGAGCAACAGGTCACCTTTGAACAGGTAGCGAAACTCTTTCGCCATGACAAAGTAGAAGATTTTCTGGCCGCGATTGGGTACGGAGACTATAGTGCCCAGCAGGTCGCTACCAAGATTTTGGACGCCGAGCGCAAAGTCGAAGATGAGCGACATCGTGAAGATATTACCCGCCAGTTGAGCCGTCCCAAAGCGCTAGATATCCAACCTGTGCTTAAGGTGAAAGGTGTCAGTAATCTGATGACCCGCCTGGCAAATTGTTGTAGTCCGCTTCCTGGCGATCCGATCGTCGGATACGTAACCCGTGGCGCAGGCGTCACTATTCATCGCAAGGATTGCCCCAATATCTTAAATCAGAAGAATTCAGACCGCCTGGTAGAAGTGGATTGGAGCGATGTCTCGCAGCTAGTCTACCCGGTGAGCATCGAAGTAGTGGCTTTTGATCGGGCTGGCTTGGTACACGATATCTCCGGTGTGGTCAGCGCCGAGGGGGTCAATATGACGCAAGCCAATGTCGAAACGAATAAAAAAGATGGGAAGGCCCGCTTTATCGCAGTCTTGGAAATCTCTTCGGCTGAACAGCTCTTCCGAATTTTGAATAGACTCGATAGACTGCCGAATGTCATGGAAGCCAAACGGCGCCCACTGGTATCTGCCTAATCCTGGTTGATCGCTCCCAATCGACCAGGATAGGCCAGGTGTTCCCACAGTCGGAATGTGATGCTGCTTGCCGGGTTCCCCTTATTTTTCGCTATTTCCCGTGTTGTTTATCACTGTTACATCTTTAACGCGCCGGTTGTTGCGCGGAGCTTCAAGCATAGGAGGCTCTTTATCTCCAGGCATAACACTCATACCCCGGAAATACCCTCCCTCGTCGATTAAGAGCGACGCCACAGAAATATCCCCCCAGACCTGTCCCTCAGCGAGAATCTCCAGGCGTCCGGTGGCTGTGATATTGCCCTTGACCGCGCCGGCCACGGTCACATTTTGGGCTGTAATATCGGCACTAATGCGAGCTCCCTGGCCGATGATGATATTCCCGGCGGATTCTAGTGTGCCCTCAAAGACACCATCAATGCGTACACCACCTTCGGTCTTGAGATGTCCGCTAAAACTCGAGCTTACACCCAAAATCGTTTCTATCCGATCGGTCGTCTGGTCATTTCTTGGTGCTACCTTATTGGATTTACCAAACATAGAATTCCCTCCTGTTCTTTCCCAAAATATTTAGCCAGGGTGTCTTTTCTTCTGGCCGGCAAATGGTCTACCCAGGACATTTACGGTGTTGATTGCACCAGGAATTGTAATGGGTCTAAAGGCGTTTGATTGTAACGTACTTCGTAGTGGACATGCGGGCCGGTTGAATGGCCTGAGCTGCCGACTAACCCCAAGGGATCGCCTTCCTTCAATACTTCACCTACCTGGGCTACATAGCGCAACATATGGCTATACAAAGTGGTATATCCGTTGCCGTGGTCAAGCTCCACAGCCCACCCATATCCGGCTTTCCATCCGGCAAAGATCACGGTTCCCATTTTCGTGGCTACGATCACCGTACCATATTTGGCGCCGATATCCAGACCTGTGTGGAAATCCTGTTGCCCATCCAGGGAGCGATACCCAAAGTAGGATGTAATTTCTCCCTGCACCGGCCAGACCTTCGGTGCGTCTTTCTGCATACGGAGCTCTTTTTCCAATGTCACCGGGTCTTTGCGAACTTGTGGCTCTACGCGGGCCAGGTGTTGCGCCACCTGATCTCGCAGCTTTTGCAGCTCGGCCAGCTTGGGCTTCACCAGATTGTTCATTTGAGCAATGCTCTCAAAGCCATTCATTTGATCGGGGTTAGTGCCTACACTGGTCCCCTCGGATTTTAGGTCGGTGGGACCAACAGCGTTCACCGGTTGATTATTATTCACCAGGTTTTCCGGGTTGCCAGATGTTAGGGGAATGGCCGGCAGGCCGACCATGCCACGGACCTGTTCGGTAAGTTGATCCAATTGGGTGAAGCCGGTTTTGAAATAGAACATTTCGGCGCGAACGCGGGCTTTGTAATCTGCTACTTCTTGCCAAACCTGAGTCTTGAGCATGTCTGCCTGGTTTTGGATGTCATGTTGCTCTTGATCGATCTGCTGCACTACGTTTGCCAGGTTGCCTTCGCTTTCTTGAAGTAACTGATCCAGCCGGTCATGTTCTTGTTGCATAGTACTGATTTGCCGTGATAACTGCACCAGCCGTTCTGTTTGTTGTTGCTTTTCCTGGTGCAACTGCACTAACTCTTTTGACATAGCATCGTAGCGCACCCAATATGCCTGAGCCGTATAAAGGAGCAGGGCTAGCAAGGCAGCGCCCACGAAGAAGATCGCCTGGATGAAGGGACTGGTAAGGTGCCACGTTAGGTACAATTGACCTTCTCTGTCGTACAACCGCAATGTCCATTTGCTACGGTTGTTCATTATTCTCGTAAAATCCTTTCTCCATGTCTATCACAATACGACACCTGTCTATCAAACCGTCACTGCTGCCATTGTAATGACATCATGTTACGCCGTCAAACGGGACTTTTTCAAAGTATGAAACAATATGAATCAATCCCCAATTGCGGGCTTGCCAGCTTAATCTTATTTATGGTAGCATTGACCGTTGTTTAATTGGAGCCCTTCCCGTAGATTGGGGGTGAAAAGTGGAGAAGGCACCTGTCCGGTTGTTATGTATTTTCAGGACCGCATTCTCTATCAGTAAGGATGACGTATGCAACCCCTTTTAGTTGCGACGCAAAACCCAGGTAAGCTAGCGGAGCTACAGGAGTTGTTGCTAGACATGCCCTGGGACCTAATTATGACCCGTAAAATCGAGTTGGATTTACGAGTTGCCGAAACGGCATTTACCTTTAGAGATAATGCGATATTAAAGGCTACCGCGTATGCGTCTGCCAGTGGTTTAATCACACTGGCGGATGACTCTGGTCTGGAAGTTGCCGTTTTGGGCGGACTTCCAGGTATCTACACGGCGCGATTTGGCGGCATGGGATTGGACGATGTGGCGCGATATCAATTGTTGTTAGACCGGATGCAGGCCGTGCCCTGGCAGTACCGGCAGGCTCAGTTCAGTTGCGCGGTGGCAATTGCCACACCCCAAGGGCAGGTTTTTACCACAGAAGGCATAATAGAGGGATATATCGCCTGGGGACCTGCCGGACAAAACGGTTTTGGTTATGATCCGATCTTTCAATTACCTCCTTACCAATGTAGCATGGCAGAATTGCCCGAAACGCTAAAGAACCAGATGAGCCATCGAGCACAGGCCGTACGGGCTGCTCGTGATGTGCTGCTACGTCTGGCTGAAACCACTATCCCTGAATAGGACAAGGATACCAGCATGCCAACGGAATCCCATCGTCTAGATGCTGATGCCCTATTAGCCGTCGCCTTCCCAATCGGGGATGGTTAAGCGTTGGCGCAGGGTGGGCGCCTTGATGAAATCAGGTGTGTTATTCCCTGGTAAGGAGATCTCGACCCTGGGGAGTGTCCTGCACCATGATCCGGCCTGGCGCGCCAAGCAGCTATTGAATGCGATTGGCGCTGTCATCACGGCTATTGTAACTGTGGTATTTTTACTCTCCAAGTTCACCCAAGGCGCCTGGGTGACTATGTTGTTGATTCCGGGTTTGCTGGCGCTCTTCTTCCGCATCCATACGCATTACCAGCATGTAGCTGCGGTCATGAGCACTGCGGGGACCCAGGAGCATCCCCACAGGCGTCACATTCAGACCATCGTATTGATCGAAAATATTCACCGGGAGAGTATGCGCCTGATCGACTACGCCAAATCCTTGGAGGGTCCTTGGAAAGCCGTTCACGTAGCTGTCTACCCTGAACGCATCCCGGAGATCAAAAGGAAATGGGCGGAACGTATCGGTGAAGGGCATCTTATTATCCTGCCTTCTCCTTACCGCCGGCTGAGTTTGCCGATCCGCCAATATGTGGAAAAACTGCTGCAGGAAGATCCTGATGGATTTGTCAATGTGGTGATCGGCGAACTGGTTACAGGGAGCCCTCTAACTCAAATTCTGCATCAGAATTCGCACTTTATCCAACAACTGGCGCTGCAAGATTTGGATGGGGTGGTCATTACCATCGTCCCGGTGCAATTGCGGAAACTCGAGGAGAATCAGGAACACCACTCCCAGAATCGTGGGTCAAATGCAGTTTCAGCAGTGGAAGCACTTGGACCAAATGCGGCTAATGGCGCTGCACAAAATGGCAACGCTTTAAATAATGGGAATGCCATGCGCCGCAATGGCGTCTCATCGGAAAACAACAAGCTGCACCGGATACGAGCGGTCCGCAGAATCGCCCATATTTTTCTTCACCGCGAGGTAAATAGCAGATATGAATATGTCTTCCGCGTTCACGGCTGAACGTTGTCTGGAGGCTTACCAGGGAATCTGTTGCTGGATGCCAAGTAAGCTCCGGTAGCCACTTGCCGGCCGGATGATGTGCCACTTTCCCCGGTAAACCGCAACCTCCATTGGTAACGGTTGAGCGTTATAGGTGGAGGCCAGGCTCATGCCATATGCACCTGCGTCAAGGATCGCCAGCCAATCTCCTTCTGCCAGGCGAGGTAAGTGCCGGTCTCTGCCGAAAACGTCCGCTGATTCGCATATAGGTCCGACCACATCCGCTACCATAGTAGGTTCAGCCCAGCGCAGCGGTACGATCCGGTGGTAGGCGCCATATAGTGCCGGGCGGATCAAGTCGTTCATGCCAGCCTCTACTACCACAAAGCGCCGTTGACTCCCGCCATCTTCGTTTGGTCCTTTTACATGCGTCACTCGCGTAACGAGGGCCCCGCCAGGAGCGACCAGCGAGCGGCCCGGCTCCAGCAGTAATTGGTATTTTGACGGTGGTAGTATGGGGAGAATACAATTCGCCAGGTCTGCGGGAGTGGGAATGGAGGCCGGTGGATCTGTGGGATTCCCATAGAAAATGCCCAAGCCGCCGCCGATATTGATCATATGAATGGGATGGCCATCTGCCTCCAGGCGCTGGGCCAGAACTGCTACTTGAGAAATAGCTGCCGCAATAGGCTGAAGGTGTGTAATCTGGCTGCCGATATGGCAATGGATGCCGATAATTTCCAAACCGGGAAAAGTGGCAGCAGCGGCATATATCTCCGGCGCCTGTTCTATGGGGACACCGAATTTGTTGGTCTTTAAACCGGTGGTAATGTGGGGGTGGGTTTGAGCGTCGATGTTCGGATTAACCCGGATACCGATCTTCACCTTTTTGCCTTGCCGGAGCGCCAGGCGGCTCAGCCGTGGTAATTCCTCAAGGGCATCAACCTGGATCAGAGTGACATTTTGGCTGATGGCATAGGCCAACTCGGTATTGGTTTTTCCATTGCCGTTGAAAACGATACGCTGCGGGGGAACCCCTGCCTGGCGGGCAATAAACAATTCTCCTCCGGAGACCACATCAGCCGCCGCCCCCAACCGGGCGAGAAAATGGGTAAGAGCCAGGCTGCTATTTGCTTTGTAAGCATAGCAGATCCATGCTGCCGGAAAGGCTGTAGTATAGGCCCGGTAACGGGATTCTATGTCATCCAGGTCATAAATATAGATGCGTCCTGGGCTGGCAGCCGGGTCTCCTTCCTCAGCCGGAACTCGTTGTAAGCTCATTACGATCT
Organism: Chloroflexota bacterium; assembly: GCA_009692745.1. Classification (GTDB taxonomy): domain Bacteria; phylum Chloroflexota; class Anaerolineae; order Epilineales; family SHYO01; genus SHYO01. The sequence goes on along the minus strand of SHYO01000060.1, from coordinate 7,571 downwards.
GCTGTAACGGTACAGACCCGGCGCAAAGCTGGTTATTGATGTATGCAAAGCCCATTGGGTCATCTCCCCAGCACACCAGAGCTGCTTGATACGCTTTATTGGCTGAAGGGCCATTTATCCTGGATTATCAATGAGGATTTCAAATTTTGTTCGATCAGCAAAGTACGTACCTCTTCCATCGATCGCCTTTGTCCCAGTTTTTCAGCATGATTGGCGCACCGCAGCAGGATGCGTGCTGCGACCATGGCCGATTCGCGTAATTCTTGTTCGTTAACTTTATCCAGCGTATCTGCTACAGTATGTCCCCACCCCCGGCTAAGATCTCTGGGGTTCACCTGGGCAGTCTGATTGGCATTGGGGATACCAGCCATTAAAAAGGGGAAATTGTCTGCCGCTGTCGAGATCCGCTCAGTACATTGCAGCGGGTAGCGCATCTCTTTTGAAAACAGCGTACACAAGCGTGCTATCTCGCCGAACCCATTGCAGTCGAATCCGCGCTGCCCCGCGCCAACTCCGGAATCGAAGTTGAGCATTAGCGCCAAGTTTTCAAGATCATCCTGATGGGCTTTGACATATTCTGTAGAGCCTAAAACGCCCAGTTCCTCTACCGCGAAGCAAACGAAGCGGATGGTCCGGCGTAGCTGGCCCTGTAACGGTGCGAAAATCCGCGCCAATTCCAGCACCAGTGCTATTCCTGCTGCGTTATCCATCGCCCCTTGAGAGATATCGTGGCCATCGTAATGGGCGCCTACCAGGATAACTTCATCTCCTGGATTTCCCGGCACTTCACCTATGACATGCGCAGTTCTAGCCGGTTTGTGGCTGGTATGCATTTCCAGCCGCAACCGCACCGGATGCTGCCGTGCCTCTCTGCTTAACCAGGCGCCTTGTTCAAATGCGATGCCCACAGCCGGAATGGGTGCCATTTGTCCCATGCGCAATGATCCTGTCTGGAGTAGCATCCCTGGTTGATGATTTACAAAGATAAAAGCCCGCGCGCCGCTGGAAACCGCCAAACCATATTTTTCACGTCTGTGAAGCCAGCGGCCTTTCCGGTCCGGCCCACTATGGGCCATAGCGATCCCTTCTGGTAGATGGGCTAATTGGGCCTGGTAATCCCCATCCGAACCGGCGCCCACATCTATCAGATAAGCTTCCAGTCCGGGTTCGGTTGTGGACGGCGAGTAGACCAGGGCAATTGCCGGAATTTCCCGTTCGGATGGGCTGAGGGTCTTTAACCGGCATTCTCCCCGTTGCCAACTGAGGAAATCGAAATCCTCCAGGTGTACTCCCGATAGACCATACTTTTTGAACTGTTGGAATAAAAATTCGCGCGCTTGCATCTCGCTCAATGTACCGCCAAACCGGCTACCCAGATCACATAAAGTCTCTAGATGGCGATATATGTCTACTGAAGTCCATACCTCGCCGATCAGATGATTTTCCAGTGTTAATAGATCTGCCATGGTGAATATGCCTCTCGCCGGTCATCGGATCTCGCTGCTATAACAATTTTTATAGGTAAGGGAACGCCATCTGCACCTATTCGTCCGGTGAGGTTACGGATCACGACCGGATCTCGTCCATGTCCTCTGCCAACCCGAGTGCCTCGCGGGCTTCTGCAGCCACGAATAATGAGCCAGTGGCGCAGATTACCCCCCCTGGGCTGCATAGCTCCTGAGCCATGTGCATGCCCTCCGCTACGTCATGGGAAAGGTGGGTAGGTACGCCGAAATGCGCCGCATACTTCTGTAAGTTTTGAATGGAAGTCGCCCTGGGATGGTGCGAGCGGGTCAAAATGATTTCGTGGCAGCCTGGAACAAGCGCATCCAGAAATGCCCCGGTTTCTTTGTCACTGGAAAAACCAACTACCAGGGTGATGGGCTGATCTGGAAAATAATCGGCCAATGCTTGGCGCAACCGAAAGGCGGAATCCCCGTTATGCGCCCCATCAATCACTACGACCGGCCTACCGGGCACCACCTCGAACCGGCCCGGCCACCAGGTCCGGGCTAATCCTGCTTTCAAAGTTTCTAGAGAAACGGAAACAGGGGCGAACTCTCGTAGCCACAGAGCTGCCAGGGCCGCCACGGTGATGTTTTCCTGCTGGTGTTGTCCCAGCAACGGGCTATAAATTTCCAGGGCACTTTCCTGTTGTAGCTGGTACAGCGCCAAGTGCTGGCCTGCTAGGGAGGGGTGTGCATCTAACACCTGCCACGACAGATCTCGTCCGGCCTGGCGGAGCTCAGCCTGGCGCTCTATCCCTACTCGCTGTATTACTTCCTGGGCCGCGGGAACCTGAGGCGAGGATACAACCCGGCCATGCGGCTTAATGATCCCGGCTTTCTCCCAGGCGATCTGGGGAATGGTGGCGCCCAATACGTTGGTATGGTCCAGACTAATGGAAGTAATCACCGATATGAGCGGATTGAGTACGTTGGTAACATCCAGCCGTCCTCCGATACCCACTTCGACCACCGCAATGTCCACCTGATGCTGGGCGAAAGCCAGAAATGCCAGGGCGGTCCCCAATTCAAATGTGGTTGGTGGACCATATTCGGTCTCGGTTTCCATATGGCGGGAAAGCGGCTGCAGATGGCGTGCCAGCCGGATCAGATTCTCGCGGGAGATTAACTGGCGGTCAATCTGCACCCGCTCGCGGTAACTATGCAGATGCGGCTGGGAATAGAGTCCCACGCGGTATCCGCCTGCCTGGAGGATCGTAGCCAGCATTACCGCAGTCGAACCTTTGCCCTTTGTACCGGCAATTAGTAGGGAAGGGAAACTTTCTTCGGGGTGGTTAAGGTACTGGAGCATATAACGGAACTTGGCCAGTTTGGCCACGTCACTGGCATACTCAGGTCCCCGACGCTGATCGTAGTTCGCATGAGCATAAAGAAAATTGAGAGCATCAGCATAAGAGGTGATAGATTGGGGTGCGCGTGATGCATCCAACGAACTCTCCCGCCTCAATACGAAAGACGAAGGAGAGGAAGAGAACCTTGTTTTCGGTCCTGAATCCTATATCCTTCGTCTTCGGTTGAATTTTGTTTACTTCAAGCAGCTATTTCAACGGCCTTAGGCGTGCCTACCAGATTTTCAAAGTCTTCTTGGTCGAGTGTTTCAATTTCCATTAAACGTTCTGCTATGATTATCAGAACGTGTTTCTGAGAAGTGAGCAATTCAGTGGCCTTCTCATGAGCCCGGGTGATAATACCGCGCACTTCCCGGTCTATTTCACGAGCTACCTCTTCGCTATAATTTCGCTGTTCGCCGATATCTCGTCCCAGGAAAATCAATTCCTCTTTCACCCCGAAGGTGAGGGGACCCAATCGGTCACTCATACCATATTGTGTCACCATTGAACGAGCAATCTTCGTAGTCCGTTCCAGATCATTCGAGGCCCCGGTGGTGATATCGCCAAAGATGATTTCCTCAGCAGCCCGGCCTCCCAGCATAAATGCCAGGTCTTCTTCCAGTTTGTCCTTGTACATAAAACTCGTGTCTTCGCGGGGTAAAGGCATAGTATAACCACCAGCCATACCGCGGGATATGACGGTCACTTTGTAAACCGGATCGCAATGTGGTAGCAGATGGGCTACTAGAGCATGTCCGGCCTCGTGGTAAGCTACAATTTCCAATTCTTCGCGTGACTTGCTGCGGCTACGCCGCTCCGGCCCGGCCACGATTTTTTCGAAAGAATGGATAAAATCCTGGCGGCTGATCGATTTGCGATTGCGCCGGGCTGCCAAAATGGCAGATTCATTAACCAGGTTTTCGATATCGGCGCCCGAGAACCCAATGGACAACTTGGCGACGGCTTCCAGGTTGACATCTTCTGCCAAGGGTTTGCCCCGCGCATGAATCTTCAGAATCTCCAGGCGGCCGCGCATATCCGGCCTATCGATCACGACCTGACGATCGAACCGTCCGGGGCGCAGCAGCGCAGGGTCCAGGATATCTGGCCGGTTGGTGGCAGCCACGATGATCACATTGGTATCGGTGTCGAAGCCATCCATTTCTACCAGCATCTGGTTAAGAGTTTGTTCCCGCTCATCGTGGGAACCGCCTAATCCGGCGCCACGGTGCCGGCCGACGGCATCGATTTCATCGATGAAAACGATACAAGGCGAATGCTTTTTAGCCTGCTCGAAGAGGTCGCGCACGCGGCTGGCGCCCACACCGACGAACATTTCTACGAATTCCGAGCCTGAAATGGAGAAGAAGGGGACCCCTGCTTCCCCGGCAATGGCGCGGGCCATCAGGGTTTTACCGCATCCCGGAGGCCCTACCATTAAAACCCCCTTGGGAATTCTGGCTCCCAGGGCGATAAATTTCTGTGGTTCTTTAAGGAACTCCACCACTTCGGTGAGTTCTTGTTTGGCCTCCTCTACGCCCGCCACATCTGCGAAAGTGACCGTCGGTTTATCGCTGGTCCATAGGCGGGCCTTGCTTTTGCCGAAAGAGAAAGCCTGGTTGGTGCCACCCTGAGCCTGGCGTAACATGAAGAAGATAAAGCCGCCGAAGACCAGCAGAGGCAGTAGGCCTGTGGCAATCGTCAGCACGTTACCCCACATGCTCGCATCTTCTACAGAAATGCGCACAGCCGCCAGCTTATCCTCGGGTACACCCAGGGTCTTCAACGTATCGGGCACACTGGAAGTGCGTTCCTTGCGAGAGATTAACTCCTCGCCACTCTTCAAGCGCACCGTCAGGTTGACCTGGTCTTGTGCTACGGCAATGCTTTCAACGCTACCGGCTCTGACCTGGGCTGCCATTGTAGAGATATCTTCAGTAGCTCGCCGATCCGTGCGCGAGTAGAATTGGAAAAGCATAATAAAAAACACAACCAAGAGTAATACGGGGAGCGTCCCGTTTCTTACCCAGCGGGACCAGTTTGGCATATGGAAATCCTCCGCGTTGCACCGCGAACCAATCGGTGAAATGTATTTTCTTGAGATATCTCAGAGGCAACTGCCTGCAGAGATGGACTCAATAGGTAGTAAAGTATAATAATCTTAGTCCTATCTGGACGAAAGGTCAAGGTGAAATTCTGTACAATTGACCTGCACTATTCTCCACCCTATAATTTATACCACTTTACGTCGCGCTTCACGCGCAGTGAATTTCTCATGATATTTAGGAGAGACGGATGACTCATACCCATACCGTTCGTTCGTGGATGAAGAGCCCGGTAGTGGCTGTGGACCCTGATAGCAGTGTAGCCTATGCGCTGACCCTCATGCGGCGCCGGCAGATCCATAGTTTGGTAGTGGATTTGGACGCCAGGAGCGAAAGAAAGCCCTCTTATGGGATTATTACCTCGACGGACATCCGTGACAAGATTATTGCTGCCGATAGAAACCCTTCTAACACGAAGGTAAGTGAGATTATGACGGCGCCGGTAATTACGGCGCGGGTAGATTGGAGTTTGAAAGAGTGTTCGCTCAAGATGCAGCAGCTTAACATTCATCATCTACCGGTGGTGGATGACGACGAAAACCTACTCGGCATGATCTCAGCTACGGATATCTTTGTGGCTGCGGAAGAAGTAGGCTGGGAGAGGGACCGCTGATGAAGCGGGATGAAATTTGACAATCATTTTTCCGGTCTGCCGGGTGAATATTTCCGGCAGACCGGAAATCATTACACTTAAGGACAGATACTCAGTTGATTACCTGGGAAGATCAGGTTCGGGTTAGCCAACTGGTTATCGCTGGCAATCTTTGCCCACGAAACCCCTTGGCGCGCTGCAATCAAAGAGAGCGTGTCGCCACTGACAATCGTATATGTGGAGCACTTAGCGGTTGCCACTACGGGAGATGCCGGGGTGGTGATGGTCGTGGGGGGTGTGGCTGCTGCCTGTGGCGCTGCCGGCGCCGGGGCGCTGCCGCTGACTTGTAGACAGGCATCATCCCAGAAGCTGTCGTTATGCTTCACTGAGAACTCAGGCTGCCCTTTGGTATATACGGTCACGAAACCGCTCTGAGACACGGTAGAGATGCGTAGTTGCATCCAGCCGTCGGTGGTGTTGCCACTGGCATCCGTCGTGCGGAAATCCCGGTCAATCTTGGGATTGGACCAGACTACCGTGTTGGGAGCATCAACCCCGAAGCCGGGCGGAACTTTGCCGGCTGCATCGATGCCAACATATACGCGGTAGTTACCGGGGCCCTTCACACCTTCTTCGCCAGATATAGGTCTATCCAGGTCGGAAAGGAATTGTTCCTTAGCGTTATAGAGTTCTCGCTGGCCGGTATATGCCTGTACCCAGATGGAAAATTCCACCCGTTGCCCCTGCGACACTGCGACCCGCTGGTAGACACCGGCGGTGTGGGTGCCCCACGTGGTAAAGTACTTCTGGGCATACCAGCCGCCGTGGACGCGGTACCGGGTGGGGTCGACAGTGCCATTTTCAATTTTGAACTCGGGTTCGCGGTTGATGACCGCATTGCCGCGAATGGCCCAAGGAGCCCAGCCATTACCCACTGCGGATGATAGGCTGGTGCCGATCCCTTCGGTCTTATATCCGCCTTCCTCGAATCCGGGATTAGCCAGCAGGTTCCCCGGACAGCTTTCCTGCGTATTGGCGCTCGTCGGCGATGCAGCCAGGGCCGCCGCCGGATGCAGGATCAGAGTCGCTACCACGATCCAGCGCCAGATTTGTAACACGGGCTTCATTACCACCAACTTGTGCAACAAAGGTTTCATGTAATTTCTTTCCTCCTTAATATATTTTGACCACGACTATGGATGTCACGCATGCAGCTTTTGTTCCCAGCATGGTGTATGAACTCGCAATTACTGTAGAGCCGCCAGTGTAAAACTCTCACCCAGTTGGCGTCCATCGGGTGCGCTTATCTCTAGCCGTTTACCTGTGGCCGGATCGTAGATAATCACCAGCAACCGGAGGGGAGGGACGGCTGAATACTGAAGCCGGTGGTCCATAATCTGCTGATCCGATCTGGCCAGGTTGCCGAAAATCACTATTGCTTTTTGTAACGTACTACTGGCTGTCAACAAGTAAATAGCCCAGGCCGAGATGAACAAAGGGAGAGTCAAGCGGACAGAATTCATTCTCATTAAGGGCAATTCTATGAATTTGACCTCTTGTTGTCAATTCTGCTATCTGGAGATTGGCGGCATTCCCAAACCCCGATTTTGCCCGGGTTAAATTCAGTAGGATGGGCGGAGATGCTGCGTGGCAGCCGGGGGGTAACATGGTATAATGTGCCTATTATGACGATTGAGCAGCAGGTGAAGAATTTACTGGTGGAGCACACCTATGCTGGGGCTACCCTTATCCTGGGAATCTCAGGAGGGGCCGACAGCCTGTGCCTGGCGGACATTTTGCGACGGCTAGCCCCTGAGCATGGGTTGCGTTTGTGCCTGGCTCACCTGAACCACCAATTACGGGGTGCTGCGGCATATGAAGATGCCGCCTTCGTGGCCCATTTGGCCCAACTCTGGCAATTGCCGGCGACGATTTCCACCAGAGATGTCGCAACCTATGCCCGGCAGCACCACCTGTCGCTAGAAGAGGGCGCTCGCCAAGTGCGCTACGAGTTTTT
>SHYO01000059.1 GCA_009692745.1 Chloroflexota bacterium | reverse complement strand
CCATCATGGGAATCGATAGAGCTGATATACCAGCCATTGAAGGGCTCATCGCCGCCAAGGGATCGATCTACAATAACACGGCCGATAATCAAGCGGATAAAGTCATCAGTGAATCTGGCGATACCTCCCATGGGTAAACAATTCCAGCCAGGGTAGGCGTAGATAGGCATAGGCTCTTCCCAATGCTTTCCATTATCTTGGGATGAGGTGAGCATGACAGCGCCGTCGTTATGCTGGACAGCCGCAGTGCCAACACGGAAAGCCATCAGTAACCGGCCGGAATCCAGCCGGGCGAAACTGCCGCAGCTCCGGCGCCGTATGGCTGTAGATTGGAAAAGCGTGCTGGCAGAAACCACTTCCAGGAGACTTGAGGGCTGGAATTGGGGATTAGGAGTGGTCATAGGCTAAACCGGGCCTTTCTCTTTGGCAAAGAATATAACTTAAGCAGGGCTACCAACGCTAGCGATTCCCATAGTACGGATTTATCACCGTTTGTCAACTCTCTAGATGGGTGGCAGCCGCAAGGAAAGAGGCATTAAGATTGACAGGCCAATCCTGCGCTGTTATAATCGCGCCAATTCAGGTAGAGGAAAGTGAGCTATGGCGAAAATCAGGATAGCGATGTTACGCGGGCCGAGAGACCTGCGGATCGAAGAGCAAGATTTGGATACGAACAGATTGGGGCCGGACGAAATTTGGGTTGAGACAGAGGTCTCGGCCCTCTCGACGGGCACCGACCGGGGAAATTATGAGGGCGCCGAGCGGGTACCAGGCGCGCCGGATTATCCGCGGTGGGTAGGATACAGCAACGTGGGGATGGTGCGGGGCGTGGGAAGCGCAGTGACTCGATTTCAAGTGGGCGACCGGGTTTTTGCTACGAAGCCACACCAGTCAGCGTATATCGGCAAAGAAGCGGAGATGATTGTCAAAGTGCCGCAAGGGGTACCCCCGGAACAGGCGGCCTTCACCTACCTGTATCACCTGGGCTTCTTCTCTTTGCGGCGGGGGCAGTTTGAACCCGGCGAAAGTGTAGCGGTCGTGGGGTTGGGGATTTTAGGATTAGCCGCCGTGGAATTGGCTCGGACCGAAGGGGCGCGGGTAATGGCGCTGGGAAATGACCCGTTCCGGTTGGAGGTGGCGCGGAAGATCGGAGCACACGTAGCGCTGCCCGGCAACTCCCCGGAAATCAATGCCCAGATCGACACGTTGACGTTGGGTACGGGCATTGACTTAGTTATATTAGCGGCTAACCCCTGGCCTGCTTACCGCACGGCGGTGGATGTTGTACGGCGGAACGGTCGCGTGGCTATTCTTAGTTTGCCGGGCCGCGGGGAACCACAGTTGGATTTTAACCCGCTGGAGCTGGAATGGTTCTACGGCAAAGCGCTTACGATCATTGCCGTGGCGGGACAGGCAACCTATGCTTTCCCCACAGAATCCCCGCGCTTCAGTATTGCTCGCGGCTGCGAGTATTTATTGAGTTTGATGCATGACGGAAAGATCCAACCGGCGCGGCTGATTACCCACACATTGCCATACACCCGCATGGTAGAGGCATATGAAATGGCATACCACCGGGAAAAATCCATGATCGGTGTGCTGTTTGACTGGCGCCAAGGATAGCGGAGTTTCTTACCTAGACCTCAACCATAACCTGGTCTCCCTGGATGGTCACAGGATAGGTTTTGAGTTTGACTTGCGGGTTGAAAACACTGCCGCCGGAAGCAATAAAAAATTCCCAACCGTGCCAGGGGCAGCGTAGAATTTCGCCTTCATTGCCATAATGGAATTCACCAGGCGCAGAGGGTATGAAGGTGCCGGTGATTGTGCCCAGGCAAACGGGGGCGCCTTCATGAATACATGAGTTCTTGATAGCGTAATACTGGCCTGCGACATTAAATATTCCGATAGTACGGCCCTGTACTTTTACCAGGCGGCTTTCGCCCGGAGAGATTTCGCCAGCGCGAGCAACAATGTGTTTAGCCATCCGATTCCTCCTTGAAGTTAAACAACTCGGATGCAGTCTCAAAAAAGATGCGTCGCTTCAGTTTTTCGGGCAGGTGCGTCAAAGGTCCTAGTGGGTCAAAATCCCAGTGGGGGTAATCACTGGAATACATAACCGTCTTCTCAGCATGGACCATTTCAAATATCTGCAGCAGGTGCTCAGGATTTGGCGGCTCCTCGATGGGTTGGGTGGTGAAAAGGCAGTGGTCAATGATATATTCGCTGGGCAGCCGTTTGACCCAGGGGGTATCATTGCGCAAGGCCTTCCAGTTCTTATCCAAACGCCACATGACATGCGGCAGCCAAGAGATACCGCCCTCAATGAAGATATATTTCAGAGTCGGGAATTTCTCGAATGTGCCTTCGGTAACCAGGCTGATAATCTGGGCCATATAGATACGCGGCAAGCCGCTATGATATTCGAAGAAGGTGGTCGGGTATCCGACGGCAGAGACGGCATGGGCGATACCGGTGCCGGCTGCTCCGAGGTGTAGGCCGACGGGCAGATTGTGCTCTACCGCTGCGCGATAGATGGGGTCGTAACGGCGCTGGCCGTAGGGGAAAAGCGAAGTGGCGCACATCATTACCATCACCATGTCCGGGCGAGCACCCAGGCGATGGATTTCGGCGGCGGCGGCTTCGGGGTCACTGGAATTCACGGCAATAGAGCCGCGCAACTGGGGATAGGGTTTTAGCCATTTGTCGATAGTCCAGTCGTTATAGGCCCGGATGACATTGTTGGCGTAGTCCAGGTTGGGATGAACGCTTAGAGCGTAAATATCGCCCGTCAAAATACCGATGTCAACGCCAGTTTCATCGAATAACTGCTTAATCAGGAAAGCTGGGTTTGAACCAGGTATTCCCCCATCGGGGGGCACGGAATCGCGGCGGCGATGCCCCCCCCAGGCTACCAGACCGTTGCCGCCGGTACGCGAACCGGGGTTTATGACCGTGGTCCGCCAGGGTTCATCGAGGTAAGGCTGTAACTCCGACCAATCTCTGAGACAATGATGGATATCAGTGTCGATAACTTTATACTTTTTGCGGATTGGTGCTGTAGTACCGGTCATTACCTCAGTCATCTAGATCTCCTTCGACGGTTACTTCTTATTGATAACGTTATGATAACCGGTCATTAATATTTGCCACCACTTCTTTGATCGGGATGGTCCATTGGGGGGCGGGCTTGACGTGTCCCTGACTGTCGGGCTGGCAGAGATACATGCCTTCGTAGAGATCAAAGCCGTTGAAACGACCATCAGAGTAGGCAAGATCAATTTCGGCCGGATAGAATTCGGGTGTTGAGGCGTCAATGTAACGGGTGAGGTAGATAGGTAAGTCAAACTGTGTCACAGTCTGTATGGCGTCGGTGATAACAGGATCTGCCAGCACATCGGGAAGGAGACCGCGCCGGGATTTGCCGCGCCGATCTCCTTCTGCCTCGCAGGCTTCAAACCAACTGGTGCGTAACGTGATCCCATCCACTAATCCTTCCTGCAACCAGCCTTGCCAATCAAACTGCATGTTCGCGGGAAAGCCCATAATTGCCCCTGGCGGGATATTTTCGCGAAAAGCCTCGGTATGGAGATGAATATACATAGGCTTACCGGCTTGGGAGATATGGGAACGGGCTTCGCGGAGGAAATTGCTGTAGGTCTCACCGCGCAACTGTGCCAATTTGACCAGGTCGACATTTTCGCAGGCCGCTCCAGGGTCTTCATGATAGCGTTGCCGGTAGGCATCCAGGATGACCTGGTTGAAGCCGTAATCTGTCGGCCAATCGGTTAGGGTTGAGTGGCCTGAAATACGGAAGTCGATCCCATCAACACCGGCCTGCAGAGACTCGTCTACCCAGTCCAACCATAGTTGTTGGACCTCAGGGTAGGCTTCACAAGGGGCATTGGGCAAATATTGGTTACGGCCGCGGGCGAAGGCTATATATCCTTGACTCTTCAAATAGGGGAAATGGTCATCGAGGACCGGGTGGTTATCAACATCGAGAGTAAAAGGCATGGAACCGAGGCCGGTATCATATTGCAGCCCCGATGTGCGGAAGTCACAGGGACCATACCAAGTAGTGTATCCGGTAGCTACCGTGACAGGTAGTAAGCCATCGGGGCCGTAGACTTCCAGCATAGCCAGGGCTGAATTCCGAAAATCACCCTGGTGGTCGGAGAAATTGGTGCTGATGAGTATGTACTTATCAGTCAGGTAGAGTCCCTCCAAGGTTAAAGTCCGCAGCGGATCACCAGTATGGATAAAGGTACGCCCGTCGTAGTCGACGAAATCCTGAGAGGCAAGTTCAATTTCTTCGTGTAGCGATAATTCCACTACTCTACGAGCATAGCCACAATTATCCTCACTGACCCAAACTTCCAGATTTTCCTTTTGAAGACGGGTAGGGGAAGCGTTGTTTTTGCGTAATTTGATACGCGTAACTGGGATGCCGGACAGGTTTTGCGGATCAGCACCTGGCCGGCGGGCTACTCGTAATTGAGGATCTCTTCTGATAAAAGGGATGGAGGCAGCTACAGGCCCACCAATGCGCTCTGGACCGCCGTACTTTTGGGCAAAGGGTGAACCCTCAAAGATAGAAGCGGAGAGGCCAGTGGCATAAGGCTTGATAACTGAAAAAACTTGCATACCATGTTTGTGAATGATGGGAACAGCCGCTTTTAGAGGCTCTCCCAGGATGCGGACGGTTTCCAGGCAGCTTGCATTTTCGCTGCCCCACGTGCCCCATTCAGGGCCGGACCAGAAGCTCCCTTCAGCTACCGATCCGTAATACAGCCAGTTGATTTTGGTGACCCCCAAACTCGCCAAGATATCTATCATCTCATCAAGCATCTGGGGCGTATAAACGTGTTGGTAACAATCGTCAGGAAAATCGACGGTAGCAGAAATGGTAAACGGTTTCTGTTGACTCACGAACTATGCTCTCCTGCTATGCCGGCTCCAGGTTTCGCGATAGAAGCGATGCCAGTTGCCGTACAGGATGGCTTTAATATCATCTGCGGAATATCCCCGGGTTTGCAGCATCGGGATGATTTTGGGGAGATCTGCAATGGAATCAAAATCGTAGGGAGTCCATTCTTTACCCGCCAGGTCGGTGCCAATAGCAATATGGCGGGTATTACCGGCGATCTGGCAAATACGGTCAATATGCCGCACCATCTCTGCGCCGCTCACTACGGTATTGGGGGTGGTGAAGACCTCAAAATCCGGATAGAGTTGCCAGGCTTCCAGCACGGCGCCAATAACGGCGTCGCGTTCGATCAAGGCTTTAATCTGGTCATCGGTTAAATGCCGGTCAATACGCATATAAGCCCGGCAGTTATTGTGACTGGCGATAATAGGGCCGTGAAAAATATCAAGCGCTTGCCAGAAAGCTTCTTCGGCAAGATGGGTGGTATCGAGAATGAAGCCGGCAGCCTCCATGGCTTTCAGGAGGGGGCGGGCGCCAGGGAAGAGGGGGCCGGGCACACCGGTGCCATGTGCGTAAATGTTGACTCCAAAGTGAGTAAGACCAATGACCCGCAATCCGTCATCCCACCATTGATAAACTTGTTCCGGGTACACAATAGGGTCAGCGCATTCCATACTGATAATCGTACCAATGGGTAATTTTTGCGGGTCACTATTTTCCCACTCGGCTGTATGGGCGTCCAGAGTCGTGGCGTCCTTGATGATACGAATATGCCCTTGAGCTTCCAGAACCCGGTGATAGGCAATGAATCCTTGGGCCCGGGCGTAGGCGATCTGTTGCGTACGGCAACCTCCCTTAAGGTTACCTGGACCCTCACGGGCCACCCGCCCGTATATTGGCGACATGATCGTGGCGATCCGAGCGGTGTGGAGTTCAGGTAAAGCCACAACGCTGGTGCCGGCCCTAATCCCGGCAGAAGAAGGGGCCATCTGTAAATTTCTTGTACTCTGGAGTTGTCGTAGTTTAGCGACGCTCCAAGTTTGCTCTTGACCCCACTCCATGGCAAAGTAGGAAATATCGAGATGACCGTCAAAAATAATCATATAAGTCCCCTTTTTATTCCGAGACAGCTTTTTCCGGGATTGTATGAGCAACCAACTTGCAGAAGGCGTCCATCTGCTCTATTTCCGTCATCTTGGTCCAATTTAGCGCCTTTTCGGTAACAGGGAGTAGATCGTGGGTTTCCGAATATTGGCGAATAAATCCTTCGGCGTAGGCTGCCCGACCGCCGGTCGCAAAAAGTCCAAGGGAACCATCAACGGATTCGACGCGCTTGCGGGCATAGGCGCCATTATAAGATTGGCTACGCAGACAATCCAAAGCCCGGATTTTCAGATCAATCACATCGCTAATGTCGACGATGACATCCGCATAGTAACCGGCCTGGTTACTAAAGACATGGGTGCGTGCCAGGCAAGAAGGGGTAGCCATAAAGAAAACTTGGGTAGTACGGTGGGGAGGATTGGGATCGCCTGGATAGACACCGCCTGCTGCCTGCAGGGCGTTTAAAGCAATTTGCGCGGTAATAGCATGCTGGTCCGCATAGCCTCCCCATTCACCAGGCCAGTGAGTGATGAGGAGATGGGGCCGGACTTCGCGCATAACCCGGGCGACAGAAAGTATTAGGGGTTCATTAACTGTCATGACTGCGTCATCGTATTCCAAAAAACGTACATCGTCAATGCCGAGGAGGGCACAAGCATCCTTAACCTCCTGGCGCTTCACCTGACTACGCTGCTGTATGAGCTGTTGCAGCACCGCTGCCTCAGGCACTATGCTGGATTTGGACATCGCCACACTGATTTCTTTATCGTGGATGCGCGTACCTTGGGTTAGGACCAGGGAAGTAACCTGGTCGCCTTGGCGACTATGGTGGCAGAGAGTACCCCCGGCATTGTCGAAAGCATCAGCAGGATGCGCCCCAATTAATAATATACGAAGTTTTTCCCGCATATATTTGCTCCTTTTATGCTGGTAATCGGGTAAATGGCTCCAGAAGGGAGCTGGTAGAAGTTAATAAAAACAGTCAATAATTGGCTCACTATCTAGATCATTGTATCGACAAAGGAGGAGGGTGTCAAGGAGCAGAGTTGTCACGCCATTTGGATTCTCGGCGAGATATCGCTATAATTGTAGAACTTCTGTTCCAATGTTCCGGATTTAGCTATCCGGGATTTATCTATGGAGTACAAAACCACACCTATGAACAGTTTTCAACTGGTATCTGATTTTCAACCTACCGGTGACCAGCCTCAGGCTATCGAGGAATTGGTAACAGGCGTGCAGGAAAATTTGAAGCACCAGACCTTGTTGGGGGCTACGGGCACAGGTAAAACTTTTGTCATGGCCCAGCTCATTGCCCGGACGAACCATCCGACATTGGTCATCGCTCACAACAAGACCCTGGCTGCCCAACTTTATTCGGAATTCAAAGAATTCTTCCCCCATAATGCGGTAGAGTATTTTGTTTCGTATTACGATTATTACCAGCCTGAAGCCTATATACCCCGCTCCGATACATATATCGACAAGGATGCCGATATTAACGAGGAGATTGACCGGTTGCGATTGGCGGCAACCTCCTCTCTGCTCAGCCGGCGAGATGTAGTGATTGTGGCTTCGGTTTCCTGTATCTATGGTCTGGGATCGCCGGAAGATTATGGCGCTGTAATGATCAAGCTGCAACGTGGAGAGGTACGGCAGCGGGCCAAGCTGCTGCGCCACCTGGTGGATATTCATTATGAACGCAACGACTACGAATTGGCCCGCGGCAAGTTTCGCGTACGGGGTGATACGATGGAGATCCAGCCGGCATATAGCGAGACCGCTTACCGGTTATCCTTCTTCGGGGATGAGTTGGAACGCATCGTGGAAATTGATCCGGTGACCGGGGAGCTTCTTCTCGACCATACGAGTATTGAGATTTTTCCTGCAAAGCATTTCATTACACCCCAGGATAAGCTTAAGTTGGCGATGGACGATATCGAGACTGAATTAGCCAACAGATTGCGCGAACTGCAAAATGAGGGAAAATTGCTTGAAGCCCAACGCCTGGAGCAGCGAACGCGATTTGATCTGGAGATGATGCAGGAAGTGGGATACTGCTCCGGTATCGAGAATTATTCACGCCATCTGGCCCGGCGCGCAGTTGGTACACCGCCTTGGACATTGCTAGATTATTTTCCGGATGATTATCTGATGATGGTCGATGAATCGCACATGACGATTCCTCAGGTACGGGGAATGTATCATGGTGACCAATCAAGGAAACAAGTCCTGGTGGATTATGGGTTTCGGTTGCCATCTGCCATGGATAATCGGCCTCTAACGTTCGATGAGTTTGAACAACATGTGCATCAGGCGATATATGTCTCAGCCACACCCGGACCGTATGAACTGGGACATAGCACCCAAGTGGTGCAGCAGATCATCCGGCCCACGGGATTGGTGGATCCACAGATTATTGTAAAACCGATAGCCGGCCAAATTGACGACTTGGTGGGAGAGATACGGGTGCGGACAGCGCGGCAAGAGCGGGTACTGGTGACAACCCTGACCATCAGGATGGCTGAGGACCTAGCTGAATACCTGCAGCAATTAGGGATAAAAGTTCATTACCTGCACTCCGACATTAAAACCCTGGAACGGGTAGATATATTAAGAGATTTGCGCCTGGGATATTACGATGTGATTGTGGGTATTAATCTGCTGCGCGAAGGATTGGACTTGCCGGAAGTCTCCCTGGTGGCGATTCTGGATGCCGACAAAGAGGGCTTCTTGCGCTCGGATACATCGCTCATCCAGACGATAGGGCGCGCAGCACGCCATCTGAATGGAACCGTCATCATGTATGCGGATGTAATGACGAAATCTATGAAACGGGCCATCGATGAGACAAATCGGCGGCGTAACATTCAGATTGCCCATAACGAGGCTCACGGAATTGAGCCCCGTAGTATTGTGAAAGCTGTGCGGGATATCACCGCACGGGTGCGGGCGATAGCTGAAACCAAGGAAGAGTATACCACCGGGGCGGTAGCGGCGGCTGAGTTGCCCAAGAAGGAATTGCAGAAACTGATTAAAGAGTTGGAGAAGCAGATGAAAGCCGCGGCCGCGGAATTGGAATTTGAGAAAGCGGCTTTAATGCGGGATCAGATATTTGAGTTACGCAAAACATTAGATGAAGTTGAAACTCCGGAGTGGGAGCGGATAAGAAAAAGCGGTAAGTGAGATTTTAAGGGGGCCAGGAGAACCTGCCCCCTTTTTTTGCGTTTTTTGGTTCAGACAGCGATCGCACATGCCATAAAACTCTAAATCTAAGGAATACGCAAGAATTTGCGTTTGCCGACCTGCAACACGGTGCCTTTACCTGGATCGATATTGGTGTCAACGTTTGCCACAGGTTGCCCGTCCAGGCGGACCCCACCCTGGTCAATCAGGCGGCGTGCTTCACTTTTGCTGGATGCCAACCCTGAGCTATACATCAGATCTATAACTGTCATGGGTTGTTCTAGGGGCCAGACCGGCATATCGGACGGCAATTCCCGCTCCTGGAAAACCCGCTTGAAGTGCTCTTCAGCCGCATGGGCCACCTCATCACCGTGGAAAATATTGACGATCTCGCGGGCCAATTCCATCTTGGCATCCCGTGGATGCAGTTTGTCGCTTTGCAACCCATGGACGATGGCCTCGATCTGCGCTGGGGTGTACCTGGTGACCAACTGGAAATAAATTTCGATGGCGCTATCGGGGATGCTCATAACCTTGCCGTAGGTATCCTCCGGCGCGGCAAGGATGGGGATATGGTTGCCCAGGCTCTTCGACATCTTGATAACGCCGTCGGTGCCGGGGAGGATGGCCATGATAATACCCACCTGGGGCTTTTGGCCGTAGGCGGTCTGCATTTTGCGCCCGGCAGTCATGATATTGAAGAGCTGATCCGTGCCGCCTACCTGCACGTCCGTCTCCTGAGCCACTGCATCGTAACCTTGCATCAGAGCGTAGAAGGTCTCATGGAGGTAGATCGGGTCACCTTTTTCCATACGCTGGGCGAAGTTTTCCCGGGTCAGAAATTGTTGCACTGTAAAGGAGCTGGCCATGTAGATCAGATCTTTCAATTTCAACCCGGCCAGCCACTCGCCGTTGTGCCGGATACGCGTCTTTTCGCGGTCCAGGATTTTAAAGGCCTGTTCGGCATAGGTGCGAGCATTGCGTTCCACCTCCTCTTCGGTAAGTTGGGGGCGCAGCTTGTCCTTATCGGAAGGATCGCCGATCAGACTGGTGTAACTGCCGATCAGGAAGGTTACGTTGTGGCCCAATTCCTGGAATTGGCGCAGTTTCCGCATGGTGATGGTGTGACCGAGATGCAAATCGCTGGTACGAGGATCGTAGCCACAGTAAATCTTTAGAGGCCTTCCGGTGCGCTGGGATTCCACGAGGCGCGCCCGCAATTCTGTTGCCATAGATTTGAAGGTTTCATCATCCCCGTAAGCGGTGCCCTGCATTAATAATCCGACCTGTTCTTCAATTGAGCTATTCATCATCTACTGTCTCCCTGGACTTGAGGACTTAGTATGGTGCTGAGCTTCCGCTAAAATAGACGGGAGGTATTTTCGTATAGCAAGTTAGTCTACTTCTTTACCCGACAATACCACAAAAGCCCACACCTGGATACACAAAAAAGCGCAAGGCAAACCGCCCAGCGCTTCTAGATATTACAGAATTTTACGGAGCATGATACTACATGGGCTGGCGCGCGTTCATAGAGATGGGGCGCTATATACGCCCCCCGCGTAGATATAGGAATAGATATGCCAGCCTATCACAATAGTCATGCGGGCTATTATAATAGTGCTTGGATGAGAAGTCAACTGTTTTAGATTAAAGATAGGGGCTATATCTATACTTTTTACAGGCATAACTAAGATGTGGTACAATCCTACCTACATGGAACCTTCCAATGAACAGTACGTCTAATAAACAATCATTTTTCTTTTTTTGACCAGTGCTGAAATCGAACAGCAACCATCATGCAGAAGCAGGGAGTGGTATATGAAGCGAGTATCTCTGTTATTCTTATTTCTGGGCTTGATCTGTACACTTGCGCTTACCGGATGCGGCGCCTCCTCCAACAGTGGGGGAGATCAATATAGTCGAACCTCATCGGCTGTGGCCCCCGCGACGCTACCGGCACCGGTGCTGGAAGCAAAAACCGCGGTCCAACTGAGTGCCGGCAGTAGGGCAAATCAAGTGCAGTTCGGACTGCCGGCAGTAACAGACCGGAAGATAATAAGTACAGTAGACCTCAACCTGGTAGTAGCGGATACCCAGGCAACCTTCGACGCAGTTTCCAAGCTGGCCGGTGAGGCAGGCGGTTTCATAGCTAACTCTCAACTGCGACGCAACAACGATGCGCTCTATGCGAATATGACTATCCGGATACCTGCCGATGGTCTGTCTCGGGCCTTAGAAAACCTGAAAAAATTGGCGGTGCGGGTTGACAGCGAAGCGATGCGCGGAGAGGATGTCACCCAAGAATATGTAGATCTAAATGCGCGCCTCACAAATCTGGAGGCCACCGAAGTAGAGCTGCGGCAACTTCTGACTGAGGTCCGCCAGCGAACGCAGAAGGCTGAGGATGTTCTGGCAGTATACCGGGAGCTGACCAACGTACGGGGGGATATTGAGCAGATTAAAGGGCGTATGCAAATGTTGGATCAGCTTACATCTCTGGCTACTATTAACCTGCAACTGATTCCAGACGTAGCCGGCAAGACTTTGCCGCAGCAAAGCTGGCGGCCTCTCGTCATAGCCCGGACCGCGCTATTAGATCTGGCCCAGGCACTCCAATTTCTAGGAAGCTTTGCTATCCGGTTGCTGTTATTCTATATCCCAATTTTGATTATTATGGTGATACCCCTGGTAATCATCGTTTTGGCGGTACGCCGCTGGACTCGTAGTCGCCAGCGCAGGCAAGTGAAACCTTCAACCGGATCATAAGTAAGGAAGAACCATGGAAACTGAACTTAAATTTTGTATAGACGAGCCGGGACTAGATTTGCTGGCTGACAAGACCACCATAGGCAGTTTTCAAGTCCTAGACGGATCTCATAGTTATGACCTGGATACCTATTACGATACTCCCTCTCACAAACTCCAAGCTGGTGGATATGCGTGCAGGATTCGTCTACATGATGGCCAACCCATTGCTACCTTGAAAAGTTTGGGAGCGGGTGGGGGAGCGCTCCATATCCGTACCGAATTGGAAACCCACCTCACCAAGCCGGTGCCAGATCTCAGGACCTGGCCGAATGGCCCTGCCAGGGAAATTGCCACAGAGCTAACCGGCGGCGAGGACCTCCACCCCATCGTAACCCTGGAACAGACGCGGCAGGTCAAACCGGTCTTAAGCAATGGTCAAAAAATAGCAACTCTCAGCCTGGATCGTATCACCGCTCATATAGATGGCTCCTCACATACCTGGTGTGAAGTAGAGGTGGAAATGGAGCAGGATACACCCACTAACATCATACAAGCCTTATCGGACCTATTACATCAGCAAGCGCAACTACAACCTGAGGGCATATCCAAATTTGAGCTGGCGATGCAGTTATTCGCCGCCGAGAGCAATGCCATGACATCTGCCCCACCCATTCTCCCAGAAGGGGGGATAAAACCTGACGAAGTGAATGAGGCTCTAAATGGAGATAAGACAGCCGGAGCGGGTCATGATGCTCCCAAGGGCCCCGGTCTGGAATCTACCGATAGCCTTGCCCAGGCCGCAAGCAAATTATTGCGATACTATATGGAGGAATTGGAAAAGGCCGAAAAAGATTTGGATGATGAGGTTTCAGAAGAGACGATTCACCAGGCACGTGTATCTGTGCGCCGCTTGCGATCACTAATGCGATTGCTTCCGGAGGTATTCAAATCTCAAAAAGCCCAGCGGACCCAGCGCCAATTGCAGCGCTTTGCCCGCTTGCTTGGTGTCGTACGAGATTTAGATGTGGGACTGCTCAACGCCGAAAAATTTTCACAGACTCTGGTTGAGTGTGAAAAAGAGACATTTCCACCTCTTTTCGAAATTTGGCGCATAGAACGGCGAGCAGCACTTTCAAATCTGAATAAGTACTTGGACAGCAAACGCCATCGCCAGTTATTACGCAATCTGCGGACATTGGCAGACAATGACCCTCCAGAACCGCTCTCTTCCCCTACTCCGTGGCAACTCCGTTATCTCCTCCCCCCACTGCTTTGGACACAATATACTCGGATTTGGGCGTACGATACGGTTATGACAGATATTTCCGAGGATACCTTGCACGAATTACGGATCGAGGCTAAGCGATTACGATACGCTTTTGAATTTTTTTATGAGTTGCTGGCGCCGGAAGGGGACAAGCTACGCGAGTTGATAATTGCCCTGCAAAACCACCTGGGAGAGCTACAAGATACACGGGTAACAATTAGCGAAATTCGACACTATTTGGAGAAAAGAGCAGCGCTTCCCGGTTCCACTGCAGATGGCATTTTGACATACTTGCAGGACCGGATGGACGAGCAAAAAAATTTGAAACAAGGATTTCCCAACCTCTGGCAGGAAGTCCCACGCCCACGCTTTCGCAGAACATTGGGTAAAGCACTGGCGCAACTTTAGTTTAGATCGTTTTTATAGCAACACTGCGCTGAATATGATATAATCGTTTACGTAAACGTTTTCTTCCTGCTCTAATGAAGCTTCTTTCTGAGGGACAAAGATGTCATCGATGAGAGATGTGGCTCGCACAGAAGTGCTTGCAACAGTTGCTAAACTCCAATATAAACCCAACGCAGTGGCCCGAAGTCTCCGCACCGGACGCTCCAAAACCCTCGGTTTAGTCATTCCGGACAATTCCAATCTTTTCCTTGCTGAGTTAGCCTGGTGCTTGGAGAATGAGAACTTTGGCTATGGCTATAACCTTAGAGAACAGAGAAGAAGGGCATGGGCTTCGGTGGTGCCATTCCGATGGGAAGATAACCAACAGACGGTTAGGTCTATTGGTGAGCCGTTTGGTATAATGTCGACGCGCTATAAATGACTTTAGATAACCCAGACGGCTTAGAATATAGATCTTAAGATGGAGGTGGCGCCAAACACTTGGCGCCACCTCTAGCGAAAAGTTAATATCAGGAGGAATCATGGCTACATTCGCCGAGGAACTGAGACTCAGAAGGAAGTTGATTGATATTGGGAAGAGGGCTGTCGCTTTGGGATTTGTGATGTACCACCAGGGTAACTTCAGTATCCGCCTGCCGGAAACAGACCATATTCTGATTAAGCCCACATCTATACCCTATGAAGAGATTGAACTTGAAGACATTGTCAAAGTGGATCTAAATGGGAACATTGTGGATGGTCTACACAAGCCCTCTTCGGAGGTCTTGACGCATTGTATGGCATACCGGAAATACCCCAAGGTCGGCGCCTGCGCTCACGTAGAATCACCTTACTTGAACGCACTCTATGCTATGGATAAAGATGTACCTAACGTCCTGGGGAATTTTGTCTATCTTTTCGAAGGGAAAGGGCTGGCTACAGGTCCTTCCTTGCGCAGTAACTCGGAAAAATTCGCCAAAGCTACCCTGGATGCTATGGGTGACCAGTATGGTGTGATTTGGAAGAATCATGGTGTATTTTGCGTCGGTCCTACCCTGGAGGTGGCCTTCGATCGATGCGTAGCGGCCGAGCAAGCAGCCCGAGTGTATTGGCTGACTTTAGCACTGAAGGCAGGAGAGCCAAGTTTGATCCCACCCGAAGTACAGGATGAAATGGTAGAGGCCATCCGCAGCGGTAAAGGTGGTGGGTAGTAAATCCGTACAGCAAGATAGCCTTGGAGATTTGAGTACATATGATACCGGCCCTTACGGGAGAGCAGAGGATTGCATCTATGTCCATGCCAATCACTGAGGAAAATCTAACCGCAGATCATCCGCTATTAGAAAGAGAATTCAATTATACGAGATGCCCAGTAGTAGTTTGGGTGTTTTAAACACTGGGAGTAAAGATTGACCTTGCCACCCAGTTCTGGTAAAATATGTTGCTTTTAGAATGGGAAGTTGCTCACGCGAGGCAAAGAGGGTGACCATGCGCAAAGAATATATGACGTGGAGTGAAGTCGAGATGTTGCTGGAGCGGATCATCGGCAACATGACCCACGAGTATGATCTTATTCTAGCAATAACCAGAGGTGGGATTGTACCAGCCGGGATTTTGGCTGAACGATTGGATATCCCCCATGTTCTTACCGCCTCGGTACAGTTCTTCTCCCCTGAAGGCTTTAATTTCGACTGGCCGGTATTTTTGATGTTTCCTGATGAAAATCTTCTAAAAGGGCAGCGCATATTGGTTGTTGACGACCTTTGGGTAGGAGGACGCACTATGATCAACGTGAAAGAGCGTATCGAAGGCGCGGGGGGATTTCCAGAATTAGCAGTTTTACATTTCAAACCCAGCCACTCTCGATATCCTGAATTGGCCCCCGATTTCTACGGGGCGATCACCGATGCCTGGATTGTTTACCCCTGGGAATTGGGACGTACTAGCAGTGGTGAACAACTACCAGGTCCCCCTCCCTCACCTGAACCTATGGGCACAAATTGAGGCTAAAATTAGCCTGGTATAATAATTTTATTTTTATCGTTAAGACTAGAGGGAATGTATGGATCATCAGGCAAATCGGCAGTTGAGTTCCCAAGAGGTACGCAGCATATTCCTGAGCTTTTTCGCGGAGCGTGGCCACAAAGTTGTGGCTAGTTCTTCTCTAATACCCGGAAATGATCCCACCTTACTCTTCGTCAATGCCGGTATGGTGCAATTTAAGGAAGCATTCCTGGGATTGGAAAAACGCACCTATGCGCGCGCTGTGACAGCTCAGAAGTGTATGCGGGTATCTGGCAAGCATAACGATCTTGAGAATGTGGGACCGTCTCCGCGCCACCATACATTCTTTGAAATGTTGGGGAATTTCAGCCTCGGTGACTATTTCAAGCGCGAAGCTATACCATATGCCTTTGAGTTAATGACCGGGGTATTTGCCATTCCCGTTGAAAAACTTGTTTTCACCGTCCATAATACCGATGATGAGGCTTTCGAAAGCTGGCGGGCCATACCCGGCGTCCATCCTGACCAGATTTTGCGCATGGGGGATAAGACTAATTTTTGGATGATGGCGGATACCGGACCTTGCGGACCAACCTCTGAGATTCATTACGACTGGGGAGAAGAAGCTTGCACTTGCGGAGAGAAGCTTTGCAGTGTTGCGCTAGATAACGGTTGTGAGCGCTGGCTCGAGATCTGGAACCTGGTGTTCATGCAATTTGATCAGAACGCGCAGAGTAACCGGACACTATTGCCCCGCCCTGGGGTGGATACAGGTATGGGGCTGGAAAGAATTGTGGCTGTACTGCAAAACGCGAAAACGAATTATGATACTGATCTCTTCGTCCCGATTATGGACTATACCCAAAGACTATTAGGCCATACACCAGCGGAGCGCGAAAAGCACATAGTAAATTACCGGGTCATCGCCGACCATGGCCGTGCCATGACTTTCCTCATCGCTGATGGTGTACTGCCCGGCAATACCGGGCGCGGCTACGTGTTGCGCTTGATCATGCGGCGCGCCATGCGCTATGGACGCCAGATGGGGTTTACCGGGCCCTTCCTGGGAAATATTGCAGCGAAAGTCATCGAGATGATGGGGGATATTTATCCCGAATTACGCCAACGTCAAAAATTTATCTTGGAAGTGATCGGCCAAGAGGAAGAACGTTTTGCCAGGACCTTGGAAGCCGGACTGGCAATGTTTGAACGCCAGGCTGCCGAAGCCCTGGCTAGTGGTAAGCGTATCATATCTGGGGAAGGTGCTTTCCGGCTGTACGACACGTATGGGTTCCCGATTGACCTCACCAGGGATGTGGCGCGGGAACGTAACCTGGAGGTAGATGAAGCAGGATTTCGACAAGCGATGGAGCAACAGCGCTTGCGCTCTCAATCGGTAGAGCAATTCGCGGTGAATGCCCAAGCCGAGTTTTACAGATACTTAGATTTACCGCCTAGCAGATTTCTAGGATATGATTCCCTGGAATCAACTTCGGAAATATTGGCTCTGATCCAGGATAACCGCCTGACAGAGATTGTCCAGGCTGGGGAAAATGTGCAAGTTGTCCTGGCTGCCACACCATTCTATGCTGAATCCGGTGGCCAAGTGGGGGATACCGGAAAAATATCCTATGGCGAGGGCGCTATTGAGGTCACCGATACCCAACGTCCCATCCCAGGTATTATTGTACATTACGGCAAGGTGATAACCGGTTACCTGCGGCAAGGTGATGTGGTGATAGCCCAGGTGGATGCGGAACGGCGCAAGGATATTATGCGCAATCATACGGCTACCCATCTGCTCCACAAAGCATTGCGTGACATCCTGGGACCTCATGCTTTGCAGCGCGGCTCACTGGTAGCACAAGGTCATCTGCGCTTCGATTTCGCGAATCTGCAGCCGGTTACAGTTGAGGAATTGCACAAAATAGAGGCAGAGACCAATGCCGCTATCCTGGCCAATATGGATGTGATTCCAACGATCCTCTCCCTGGCACAAGCCCAAGCTATAGGGGCGATGGCCCTCTTCGGCGAAAAGTATGGTGATCAGGTTCGGATGATCAGTGTTGGGGATAACTACAGTCGAGAACTGTGTGGCGGGACGCACTTACGCCATACCGGTGAGATTGGGTTCTTTACGATCATTTCTGAGAGTAGCGTCGGTGCTGGTCTACGCCGGATCGAAGCTCTGACCGGACGCGGCGCAGAGACTTATGTCCGCCAGCAATTGGATGCCTTACAAGAGATAGCACACGTCATCGGCAGCAGCTCCAATGAAATCGTGGAAAAAGCGAATCAACTCTCCCATGAGTTGGCTGAGCAGCGACGGGAGATTGCCCGGCTGCACCGTGAGCTTTCGCGTAACCAACTGGACACCCTGATTACACAAGCCACTCGTGTCGATGGTATGTCGATACTAGCCGCTGAGGTACAGGCAATGGATGCCGAAGACTTGCGGCAGATGACGGATTGGATACGGGATCGTTTGGGTAGCAGCGTTGTTGTGCTGGGTGCAGTTATTGAGGGTAAACCTTTATTGGTGGGAGCTGTTACTCCAGATCTGATTTCTCGCGGACTTCACGCCGGAAATCTGGTGCGCGATATTGCCCGGACTATCGATGGCGGAGGGGGAGGAAAACCCAACATGGCTCAAGCCGGTGGAAAAGACGCGAGCAAACTGCCGGCGGCTTTGGCGCAGGTTTTAGATTATATTAGAAATAAGGTTTAGCCGATGGCTACCGTAATACCCTTAGGTTCAAACGAAGACATCAGCTTGGTAAGATCGAGAATCCAATTAGCCCCGGAAAAAACTATTCTGATAGTCACTCCGGATGATAATGGTGGATTACGGGACCAGGTTAAGTTGCGCTTGTTGAGACGATATAGTGAAAGTCTGGCAGTGCGCATCGGCGTGGTTACCCAAGATTCCGAAACGGCAAATTTGGCCCGGTCGGTGGGATTGCGGGTATTCAAAACCGTCGCAGCAGGTGAATCCGCTCATTGGAAGCAACCTATATTTAACCCTGGTTTTAAGCGACAATTCAGGCCGCAAGATATCATAAAACGGGTTGGACATCCACGAGGATTAGTCCAAACCAGGCGACGCTCTGGCATAATATTAACCATCATTTCGACACTTGTGGCTACCATCCTGATCCTGGCTGGCTTTGGGGCCATAGGAGCCGTCATCTGGATACCTGAAGCCCAAGTGACACTAATTCCGGCAACAGAACCGGTAGCGCAGGAAATTACGGTGCGAGCCGTAACTAAAGACACAAATAGTAATATTCAGACAGCTACCGTCAGTGAGAACACCGGGCCACAAGTACCTGCCCGGTACCTGGAAGCAAGCGTACAACGGACGGCCCAGGCGCCAACCACGGCGCGGAAGGATGTGCCCGATGCGCCAGCCAAAGGGCGAGCAACATTTATTAACCGGTTTGCCACAGATATAATGGTACCATCCGGTACATTGATAAGAACCAGTTCGGGCAGCCGGATTCGTTTCCGCACGTTGCATGATGTGGTATTGCCAGCAACCGTAGGCGCCACTGACGATGTGGATATCGAAGCGATTGACCCTGGACCGGCGGGGAACCTGCCTTCTTACGCCATTAATAGCGTAGATGGGTCCTTAGCCTCTGCAATAAACGTGGTGAATAAATCCTCGACGCAAGGGGGCAGTGTCACATCGGTGGGTGTGGTTACCGAGGATTCGCGGGTCCAATTAAGGGAATTTCTGTTGAAAGTTCTGCAAAATGAAGCGATGTCCCGTTTGCGGGGAGAGCTAAAACCTGATGAATTCTTGGATCCAGCCGCAATCAATGTTCTAATCATGTCCGAGCGATATGGACAGGGAGCTTTGGACCAGTCGGCCACGCTCAATCTTACACTAAACCTCCTGGCCAAAGGGTATGCTGTTTCGGACAACGATTTAAAACAGATCGCTCAGAGCGAATTGAGTTCTGTTTTGCGGGAAAACTTTTATATTGTGCCTGAATCGGTTCAGGTAGAGCGTCTACATGTGCAGACCGTGCCAACTGATACGGTACTGCTCATCAATTTGAAAGCCAGCGGGATTCAAAGAGCAAAAATTGATCCCACACTTGTGCAGTCCGATCTGGTGGGGGTTCCGCTCGAAGATGTCAAACATCTGTTAGATACTTCTCTTCATTTACAAAGGCATGCAGTTATTGAAACTAAACCAGATTGGTCGTGGTGGTCGCGTATGCCGCTTTTGCCGTTTCGAATCCATGTACAAGTGAGTGAGGAATAGCAATGCGCGTGATGGCTCTCGATGTAGGAGAGCGGCGGATTGGGGTGGGAGTTAGTGATGAATCTAGCTTGCTAGCGCGCCCCGTCGCTGTACTTATCCGCACGACAAAAGCTCGGGATTTACCCAAAATCGCTTCCCTGGCGCAGGAATTAGAAGTCCAACGAATCGTCATTGGATTACCCCTGTTGATGGGCGGCGAGGCCGGGCAACAGGCGCGTAGAACCCAACGCTTCGCTGCAGACCTGCAGCAACATATAGATATCCCAATAACCTTCTGGGATGAAAGACAATCTAGCCAAACGGCCCAAGATATCATGCGCCAACAGGGTTTAGGCCCAACACGGCGGCGCCAGCGCGAAGATGCTGTAGCTGCGGCTGTTTTCTTGCAGGATTATCTGGATTATATGAATAATTCAACTGACACAAATCAAACAGATATTCGAGAGATCCGGAATTGGTAAGCCGACAGAATGCCATCCTATCATAATCTTTGGCCAACAATTGGGAAACCATGAAACGCATACTGCGCACTATTTTTACCCTGATTATCCTGGTTGCAATTGTGCTCGTACCCATCTGGATTTTTCAAATGGCCAATGTTTCCGCTTCTTCCGCAAATAGCGCATCTACCACGGGTATAGAATCACCACTTTCCTCTCTCTTTCTAGAATTATATGGTCGATTGCAAAGTAAGAGCATGGATGAACCGGCCAGCTCCGAAGCCAAGAATATTTACTTCACTATTACATCCGGCGAAACTGGAGTTGAAGTGGCTAATCGATTGGAGAATGCCGGACTGGTTCACGATGGAAATCAGTTTCGTTTATTGCTGCGACTTGGCGGCACCTCTACCGGCCTGCAGGCAGGTGAATACATCTTAAGTCCCACCTTGCGGCCTAGTGAGATCATTAACATCCTGCAACATGGGAGAGCGCGCCAAATCACTGTCACTATCCCGGAAGGTTGGCGTTTGGAGCAAATTGCCGAAGCCTTCGCTGGGGCGGGTTTGGGGAATGCTGAGGACTACCTGCATGTATTTCGGATGGGCGATTTCCCTTATTCATTTCTAAAATCCCGCTCTGAGGGTGCTCCGTTGGAAGGATTCCTTTTTCCCGATACATATAAATTGGATGCCCAAAGCACTCCCCAAGAAGTTACCACTAAAATGTTGGATACGTTTCAACTTAAGGTGATTCCCAGTAATCTGGAAAATGCACCGCAGAAATTAACACCCTACCAGATCCTCATCCTGGCATCTATTGTGGAGCGAGAAGCGGCAATGGCTGCGGAGAGGCCTATTATTGCCAGCGTTTACCTTAACCGCCTGGCAGCGGGTATGAAGTTAGATGCGGACCCTACTGTCCAGTATGCGTTGGGGTATCAGAAAAATGATGCTAGCTGGTGGAAACATCCTCTGTTACTAAAGGATCTTGACATAAATTCAACTTATAACACCTATCGACACATTGGTCTACCCCCTACGCCAATCTGCAACCCAGGCATAGCCTCCATCCAGGCTGTGCTGCATCCTGCCCAATCTGATTACCTGTATTTTGTTGCGAACGATGTAAGTGGCGATGGTTCCCATGCTTTTGCGCGTACTCTTGAGGAACATCAGGCAAATATTCAAAAGTATCAACACCACAATTAAAAGAGGGTACCAGTGATTGGATTATCGCCTGGTTGCTAATCGCCCGATAGCCTTAACAATATCAGGGTAGCTGTGAATGCTACTATGGGAGCCGGTCGCAATGCTGCGAGTTTTGATACTCACATATGAATTTACCCCTTATCTGGTAGGTGGTGTCGGCAGTCATGTTTCCGAGTTGGTACCTGCCCTTGCTCAACGTGGCATAGAAGTACATGTGGTAACCCCGAGGTGGAATGGGGGAGAACATTATGAAATCTTGCCAGGAGGTGCCCGTATTTACCGGGTTTCAGCTCCCTCGATGCGCAACGATGAAGATATCGTTTCCCAAGTCCGCCAAGCGAATAGACAATTGGCGGAGGTTGGGGGACAGATTATTCAAGAACATCGCAATAAATTTGACATAATACATGCGCACGATTGGTTAGTGGCCGAGTCCGCCATGGAGCTTAAGTTGACGTATAAAATCCCCTTGGTAGCTACGATTCACGCTACAGAACGCGGGCGGGGAAGGGGCCACCTCTGGTCGGATACGCAATGGGCCATCAATAGTATCGAGCAACGGTTAACCTACGAAGCATGGCGAGTCATTTGTTGCAGCCATTATATGTACCATGAGGTGCAGAATTACTTTGGTGTGCCGGAAAACAAAATAGATGTAATTCCTAATGCGGTGGAAGCGAGTAATTTTATGCCGCAGGGGACTGAGGATCTGCAGACTTTCCGGGCTAAGTACGCATTGCCACAAGAGCGCATAGTCTATTTTGTGGGTAGATTGGTACACGAAAAAGGCTCCCATCTGTTGGTGGAAGCGGCCCCTTTGGTGTTACAGGAAATATCGAACGCCAAGTTTGTAATTAGTGGTAAGGGACCTATGTTGGAATTCTTGTTATCTCGCACAGTTTCTCTGGGAGTTCCGAACAAGATATTTTTTACCAACTATGTGAGTGACGAGATCCGTAACCATCTTTACAATGTGGCGGATGCGGCAGTATTCCCCAGCCTGTACGAACCATTTGGCATCGTGGCATTAGAAGCCATGGCAGCACAAGTTCCGCTGGTGGTTTCCTCTGTGGGAGGGTTGGCAGAGGTAGTGGAACACAACGACACTGGAATCACCGTTTATCCAGACAATCCCGAATCTTTGGCCTGGGGGATAATACACACCTTGAGATATCCCGAGTGGGCGCACCAACGAACCGATAACGCCTATCGCAAGTTACGCAGCGACTACTCTTGGGAGCGGGTGGCACGTTTGACCACAGCAGTGTATGATCGCGTATCCGGCGAGCGTGTTATTTCCGGTTGGTAGCGGATGGCAGTGAATAAAAATCTAGCCGTGCAACGTTTGCAGAATAAGGGGTAAGGGCGAGACAGGGGTCAGAGATAAGCGGATGGCTTTGCGGCAGGTTTCACCAGCTTCCTCCAAATGAAATTCGTCATCGGCATGTATTGTTACCAGAGGTTGGTCTTCAACAACCTTATCTCCCACTTTCGCATGTATAACAAAACCTACGGCATGGTTAATCCGATCATCTTTTTTGTTACGCCCGGCACCCAATCGGACTGCTGCCCAACCCAAATCAAGCGCATGGACTCCGGCTATGTATCCTCCCTGAGGAGCCGTGAGGGTTTTCACGAACCGGGCTTGCGGGAGCTTATCAGGATGATCTATTACTTCCAAATTTCCATGCTGGGCAGCTATAAATTCCCGGAATTTCTCAAAAGCTTTTCCCTGACTGAGAACCTGCTCAAGCAACCGGCGCGCATCAGCGAGGTTTACTACTTTTCCCCCGAGA
Organism: Chloroflexota bacterium; assembly: GCA_009692745.1. Classification (GTDB taxonomy): domain Bacteria; phylum Chloroflexota; class Anaerolineae; order Epilineales; family SHYO01; genus SHYO01. Next base: position 1,661 of record SHYO01000059.1, on the reverse strand, counting down.
AGCAGCATGTAACCTGCAATCGTTAGACAGTGCTCAAGGAAATCCGGCGGAGCCTGACCTTGTAGACTGAGAATAGCTTCTTTCACCTCGAGGGCATTGCCTATAGCATAGCCTAAAGGTTGCTCCATACTAGAAATCACTGCGGCAACATCTCTACCGGCATCTCGGCCGATGTCTATCATAGTATTCGCTAGAGCTAGAGCTTCTTCGAGGGTTTTCATGAAAGCTCCACTTCCAGCTTTGACATCCAACACGATAGCATCCGCACCCCCGGCAATTTTTTTACTCATAATAGATGAGGCGATTAGCGGGATATTTTCCACGGTACCGGTGATATCCCGCAAGGCGTAGAGTTTGCCGTCAGCGGGAGCTAGGTCGGAGGTCTGTCCAGCCACTACCAAACCCACCCGGCGCAATTGGGATTTGAACTCTGCCAGAGTCAAATCGACCCGTAAGCCGGGAATAGATTCCAGCTTATCGATTGTGCCCCCAGAGAACCCAAGACCGCGCCCAGACATTTTACCCACAGGTAAGCCACAGGCCGCAACTAACGGACCCACCACGAGAGTAGTCTTATCCCCAACGCCACCAGTGCTGTGCTTATCTACCACCCGCCGTGCTATATCACTCAAATCCAATATCTGGCCTGAATGGGCCATAGCCAGGGTTAGCGCAGTGGTCTCACGCATACTCATACCCCGTATAACCACAGCCATCGCCCAGGCTGCAGCTTGATAATCGGGAATACTTTCTGAAGTATACCCCTGTACAAAAAATGTAATCTCTTCTGAGGTTAGCTCCCCACCGTCTCGTTTTTTGATGATAATATCGACCGCCCGCATCCTGCCACTCCAGTATCTAATACCTGTCGTAATCCTGTTTGCGGGCGCGATCCATTTCCCTTTGGACTTCGCGATCAGCAATCGCATCACGTTTGTCGTAGAGTTTTTTGCCCCGCACAAGAGCAATCTCTACTTTGGCGCGCCGGTTCTTCATGTAGATTCTCAGGGGTATGATAGTAAACCCTTTGGTCTTGACTTTGGTGGCTAAGCGAATAATCTCAATATTATGCAACAATAGTTTCCGGGGGCGCTTGGGCTCGTGGTTCTGGTAGGGACCTGCCTGGCTATAGGGAGAAATATGGCAATTGTAGAGCCAGGCTTCGCCGCTATGGATTTGAACATAACTGTCTGCAAGATTAGCTTTGCCTGCACGCAAAGATTTAATCTCACTGCCTTGCAGTACAATGCCAGCCTCATACGTCTCCTCGATAAAGTATTCAAATGTCGCGCGCCGGTTGGTAGCTATGATCTTAATACCCTCCCGGCTTTTCGTTTGTCCCTCGGTCATTCTATTTCCTTGGCTTTTGACATAAACTCTTCTTTCGCGTAAAAAGAAAGTGAGAATGATGGAATTAGTAGTAAACTTAAGTGCATGATAGAACAAGTTACGCTCACACACGAACTAGTTGACGATATACCCTTGCTGATCGGAGTCATGCAGCAGTTGGGTCTGCCCGAACTGCTGGAAAAGCACATCGGTAGCCATGGTCTGCATCAAGGTCTCAGTAACGGCTGGTTGGCTACCCTGTGGCTGGCCTACATCATGTCGGAAAACAATCATCATAAAAGCAGTGTGCAAGAATGGGCGCAGCTGCATCG
>SHYO01000058.1 GCA_009692745.1 Chloroflexota bacterium | reverse complement strand
CGCCGCGCAATCAGCTCCACCGGCATGGTGCGCACCCGCGCCGCCGCCAGCTCCAGCGCCAGCGGGATGCCGTCCAGCCGGTGGCAGATTTGCGCCACCGCCGGTGCATTCTCGTTATTCACGCTGAACTCTGCCCGCGCCGCCACTGCCCGGTCGACGAACAGCTTGACCGCTTCGTATTGGGTCAGGGCTGCCAGCGGCGGCAGATGCGCCGGATCGGGCGCCGCCAGCGAAGGCACAGGCATCGTCATCTCCCCCTGGATGCCCAAGCCCTCGCGGCTGCTGGCCAGAATCTTGACCTGGGGACAGGCGCGCAGGATGGTCTCGGCCAGGCGGGCGCAGGCCGCGATCAGGTGCTCGCAGTTGTCCAGGATCAAGAGCAGGTGTTTGGCGCGTAGATAATCCAGCAAGGATTTTTCCAGCGGCTGTCCGGGGGCTTCCGGCACGCCCAACACGCTGGTGATAGCCTGGGGGACCAGGTGCGGGTCGGCCAGGGGAGCGAATTCTACCAGCCAGACCCCGTCCGGGAACCCTTCCAGTAAGTCGGCGCCGGCCTGCAGCGAGAGGCGGGTCTTGCCGCTTCCTCCCACCCCGGTGAGGGTCACCAGGCGCGCCCTGCCCTCTGGCCGGTCCTTCGTGGAGGTGGGAGGAGCAGCCAACAGCCGTTTAACCTCGGCCATCTCCTTCTCCCGGCCGATGAAGCTGGTGAGCTGCAAGGGCAGGTTGTGGGGGAAGGCGTCCAATGTACGCAGGGGTGGGAATTCGGCGGGCAAGTCCAGGGCGACCAATTGGAAGATATGCTCCGGGCGCACCAGGTCGCGCAGGCGGCGCTCGCCCAGGTCCTGCAGGGTCACGCCATGCGGCAGGTCGTCCTGCACCAATTCCTGTACGGCGGCAGAGAGCAGGGTCTGGCCGCCGTGCCCGGCCGCCATCAACCGCGCTACCCGGCTGAGGGTCGCGCCGAAGTAGTCGCCGTCACGCACATCGGCCGCGCCGGTATGCAATCCCATACGCACTCGTAGGGGCGGAGTGCCTCCGCCCGCCCAATCCTCGGCATGCAGCGCACGCTGGATGGCCAGCGCAGCGGCCAGAGCGGCAAGAGCAGTGGGGAAAGCGGCGCAGAACTCGTCGCCTACGGTCTTGAACACATAGCCACCGTGGGCCTCGATGGTGGCCCGCAGCAAGGCGTCGTGACGCGCCAGAGCAGACTTCATGGCCTCGGGGTGCGCCTGCCACAACTTCGTGCTACCCTCGATATCGCTGAAGAGGAAGGTGACCGTGCCGCTGGGTAAGCTGGACATAGGCGGGCTCCTTGGAGCAGGACAGGGGTGCGAAGATGGATGAAGGGCGAAAACCTGATTGTACTGCATCTCACCGTCTCAAAGCAAATTGTGGTAGCTGCCGCATCTGCCCCGGCACGGGAGGGAAGGAGCGGGAATAAAAAAAGGCCACCCTCTTCAGGGTGGCTCTTATTTTTCACTTCCCCTTTTCTGGTTTAGGTAACCCTGCCGGCCGCCAGAAGGGGCATCTGCAAATAGAGGGCATGCGGATGGGCGTGCCAGGCTTCAATCTCTCTTTGGGCAGTTAATAGGGTCTGCGCATCTAACAAGCCCAGTGCTATCAACTTCCGATTCAGCGCCGCAAAAGGACCTTCCAGGTTCAGGTAGAATTTCATCCAGCCTGCATATATACCATCAAATCCGTCTGTACCACGATAATTTGCATTGCCGTAAGGTTCAATTTTGATCTCTTTGAATCCGGCCTGGGACATCAATTCTACCGCCCTGCGGCCCTGGCTGGTATCGTGAAATACTTCCTGGTCGGATGGATCATTCAGGTGGGATAACATTGCCAGGTGCTTTTCCAGCGCTGGACAGGCCGGATAGAAAAGGATATTCCCATAATCGGCCATCATCACCAAAACCCATCCGCCTTCGCGGGTCACCCGTCGCTGTTCCTGCAAGGCCCGCACCGGGTCCCGTAACCACCCGATCACGTTCATGCTCAACACAACATCAAAGCTGCCATCGGCAAAATCCAGTTGGAGTGCATCCCCCACCTGGAAAGTCAGGTTGGAGATATGCGACTCCTTAACCAGATTGCCTGCCAGCTCGATGCTCTTGGGTTCGCTGTCAACGCCAACCACCGGTCCCGGATAGACCATGGCGGCGATATCGCGGGTAATCGGACCGGGCCCACAGCCCACATCCAGCACCTTTGTGCCTGGAGTGAGATAGGCTGCCATCGGTGGGCACATCTGCAAGAACTTACGTCCCTTGAGTTCGGTCAGCCCAACATTGTTGTTCCAAAAACGTTCCTCCGACATGATCGGCTCCTCCTCAGGTGATTAATATGGCTTACCTGAAGAGTATATCAGCCAACCGGTTAGAACGTCATCCATCTAAAGTTGGATTCAGGGTTGGAATCACATGGCGGGCCGCTTAGGATGGTATTAGCCCTAAGGCCCTGGCTCGGCTAACTGCCTGGGTGCGGTTGTTTACCTGCAGCTTGCCGAAAATGGTGTTGGCGTGGCTCTTCACGGTGGCTATGGTGATATAAAGCTGCTGCGCAATCTCCCGGTTTGTCAATCCCTCGGCTATCAGGCGCAGCACCTCTACCTCGCGCGCGCTCAACGGCTCCGCTAACGGGGGGTTAGAAGGTTGGAAAGTTGGCAGGTTGGCCCCCATCTGGTGGATGGGCAGTTGGCGCGCCTGTTCCTCTGTGGTGCCGAACGCTTCCAGTAACCGGTCCAGGTACTCTTCCGCAGAGTACTGCGGCGGCGAAATAGGAATTGCACTGGAACTTTCCAACCTTTCAACCTGCAACTTTCGAACTTGTAGTAGCAGTTCCCGCATCGGCTGGCCCTCATCGACAAAGGTGCGGATGTACCCCTCCGGCCCGGCCAGGGTCAAGGCGCGCTGCAGCGACGACAGCGCTGGCGCTATATCGCCGCCCGCCTGCCGCGCCGCAGCTTGCAAGGCCAGAGCTTGCAGCGCCAGGATGCGGATGGCGTCTCGCCTGCGGCCCTGATTTTCCGCCTGCTGTAGCAGCCGCGGTAGCAGCCGCAGCGCTGTCTCCGGCTGGCCTTGGGCGAGGTATACCCGCGCCAGCACCAGGTGATCGATCAGGCGCTGGTAGTCGGGCGCATCGTCCGCGGTTAAGCCCGAGGCTTGCGCCCAGCTGCTGGCGTCTAGCAGGTTGCGCGGCAGCAGGCTACCGGCGGGTAAGTTGGCTTGCAGCAACCGCAGATGTGCGTGCAAGGCGCCCGCACTCCCCGGCAGGTAGCTGCCGCCGCGCACCATCTGGCGCGAGACCGTGTCAAGTTGGGGGATCAGGTGTGCCAACTGTTGGATGGTATCCTCTGTGCGCTCTCTATCTCCGCGGGCCAGATAGACGCATGCCAGCAAATAGTGAGCTTTTACCAGGAAACTCACCAGGTTCAACTGTTTGAGGAGGTGTTGGGCAGTCAGCAGGTGTTGCAGGGCTGCGTCGAGCTCATTCCATTCGTAAAGGATTTCGGCCAGCTCGAGATAGGCCGCAACAATGCCCATTGTCCCCCTGGCTCGGACCTGTGACGTCTCTAACGCTTCACCCAGAATATAGCGCGCCCGCTGCAAGTGGCCACGTATTAATTGCACCAAGCCCCAACTTGGACCGACCAGGTGTACCAGATCGAGGTTCTTACCAACCTCGGCATAGCTCTGTTCAGCGGCCAGGGCCTCACCGCTGATCGCGTAAGCAAACCCTACATACAATGATGCGTCGCGAGTATCCTCCTTGGGCAGGAATTGGAAAACCAATTGTGCCTGCGCCAGGGCCTCCGCCACATCGCCGCGCCAGGCCGCAATGGCGGCGCGCATATCTGCGATCCTGCCCCGCAGCGGCCGGTCCCCCCCTGCCGCTGCGTCCCGGCGCAGCGCTTCCTCGGCGTGCTGCAAATACTGTTCCATAACGCGCAGATCTAAAGTAGTTTGAGATAGAATGGTGGCGTATTCGACGCAGAGAAGCGGGCGGGAGCGCAGCAGCGCTTCCGGCAAGGCTTGCAACCAGCGCAGTATGGTGTTCCACTCACCCTGTTCTCGCAAACGAAAACTATGCTGCTCCATCAGGCGCGCCGCCGTATCATAGCCGGCTGCCGCCAGGGCGTGCTCCACCGCTTCGACTATCAAACCATGTGCCTCGTGCCAGACCGCTGCCTGGCGATGTAACTGCTGAAGGCTTTGCGGCTGGACCAGTTGCAGCCGCTTGCGCAGCGCTTCGCCAAACAGATGGTGGTAGCGGTACCAGCGCCGCTCTTCGTCCAGCGGAATCAAGAAGAGGTTCGCCGACTCTAACTGCTGCAACATCGCCTGCCCGTCCACCTGGCCGGTAAGGGCGTCACACAACGGGCCGCACATCCGGTTCAGTATGCAGGTGTGCAGCAGAAAAGCCTGCACCGCCTCCGGTTGATACTGCAGCACCTCATCGACCAGGTAATCCACTATATAAGGCTGGCTGCCGCCAAACCCGGCAATGAGGCCAGAGAGGTCGGGCTGCTCTGCGGCCTGGGCGCGCCGTTGCAGCCTCAAGGCCGCCATCTGCAACCCGGCGATCCATCCTTCTGTGCGCTGCTCCAAGGCCGAGACCTGCCCGGCGGTGAGTCCCAGGCCCATCGTCTGGTTGAGAAATGCGGCCGCCTCCTCCGCGGTAAAGCGCAGATCAGCCGCCTGGAGCTCGACCATCTGCCCGCGCCCCCGTAAGCGCGAGAGCGGCAGGGGCGGTGCTACCCGGCTGGCGATGGCCAGGTGCATGTTAGGCGGTAGGTGATCCAGCAAGTATGCCAGCGCCTGGTGAATGGACTGCGCGTCGATCAGGTGATAGTCATCGAGCGCCAGCACGAAATCCGCTGGGAAACGGACGAGGTCGTTGATGAGGAGGGTCATGGCCACATCGGCCGGAGGCGAAGGCGCGGCGCGCAGCAATTCCAGCAGGGCCGCGCCGGTACCAGGCTGAATCCGGCGCAGCGCCGCTACCACATAGCTCCAGAAGCGGGCCGGGTCGTTGTCACCCTCATCCAGCGAGACCCAGGCGAAGGGCGCCTCGCTGGCCGGCGGGGCCGAACGCCATTCGCTGAGAAGGGTAGTCTTGCCAGAACCGGCGGGAGCCGAGATGAGAATGAGCTTCAGGGTCAGCCCGGCATCCAGCCGCTGGGTGAGGCGGGGCCGGGGCACCAGGCTGGGCCGCGCAGGGGGGATGAACAGCTTGGTCGCCAGCAGGGCTGTCTCAGGGACTGCTCGGGGAGCATCGCTTCCTGCCTGGTTATCGGCCATAGACTTCCATTCTCATAGCTTCACCTATTGTTGCCACCGCCTGGTGCCGCCTGCGATACCGGTAAACGGGAAAGCAATTAATATTGATGGAAAATTATGTCGGTGCGGTTAAAAAACCGCACCCTTTTTGGCTGATGCAAGGGCAAAGCGGATAGGAGCGGGCTTAATTGTAATCTCTAAACAGCCCGCGGGCAATTTGCGGGCAATTTACTGGCAACCTGGAAGAAGCGCCAGGTCAGTGATTCTTTTGAAGCAGCGGCAACCAGACCGGATGCCCCACATCGATGGTCACGCTGGCCGCGGTAATTGGTCCGGTAGCACTCGGCCAGGTCAGTCCAACGAGCAGCACTGCGGCTGCTGTCATGAAGAGCGGATCGATGAGACGATGCAGCTTCATGATAGCCTCCTGTGCGCCGGTCGCAGCCGGCAAGGGTTGCAAGTCAGGTCGCACTACGGAGCGCTACGGCAGCAGCGGGCTCATAGCACTGAACCAAATCTGCGTGATGAGATCATACCCGGCCCCGTTGGGATGGATGCCATCCTCGTTCAGCGTGGCGGTATCGGTAAAGATCGTGGTGTGATAGAAGTCCACCGTGCTGGCCCCATGCTGCGCTGCCATGCCGGCGATGGCCTGGTTGTAACGTGTGACTTGCAGCGACATACTGATGACTTCCGTAGCGGAGATGCCTGGCAAAATCGCCATCCGTATCGCCGGATCCGCCATGACAGGGCGCTTCGATTGGTCGTCGAGCAACGCGATAAAGACCGCTGCCCCGGCGCCTCGCAGCGTGCGTAGGATAGTATCAATATTGCCCGTGAAGTGCTGCACATCTTGCTGTTCCTCGCCGGGCGGCGTCTCGCCCTCGTTGGAATACAGATACCACAGGTCATTACTCCCGATCCAGACCATCGCCATAGGCGCCTGCCCAGCGGCGGCGGCCTGGTTGAGCAGCGTCACGGCCTGGTTTAGTTGGCTCGGGACGCCGCCATTGCCGTTGATCAGCATTTCTGAGTCCCACCCTGAATGGCCCAGGTTGGTCACGGTAGATGCGGGGCGCCGGCCCTGCAGCAGCGGGAGCAGCCTTCCCGGGAAGCCACCTAGCTCGAAATTGTCGCCATCGCCTTCGGTGAGGCTGTCGCCGAGGGTCGCCAACGTCACCGCGCCCGGCGGAAGGAGTGTAGCCGTGGCGGTGGGCGTGGTCATTACCGTCGCGGTCGCTGTAGCGGTCGTATTAGCGGTGCGCGTTGGAGTGGCGCTGCGCGTAGCCGAAGGGGTAGTCGTGGTCGTGGGTGTGGCGCTCAGCGTGGTCCACGGCAGCCGCCATTGGCGCACGACCAGCGGCAGGTAGATGCGGCAGGGCAGGGTCTTCTGGGCCGTCAGTGTGATGTCTACCACATCGACATAGCCGTTAGGATAGGCATCAGCCAGACAGGCGCTGGGCGGCACTGTCGGCGTGGCACTGGGCGATGGGCTCGGCGTCTGCGTCGCGCGGGCGGTCGACGTGGGGGTGGCGGTCGGCGTCGGGCTGGCCCCGGGCCCCGGAGTGCGCGTGACCGAGCTCGTCGCCGATGGGGTCGCCGTCGGTGAGCCAGCCGCCGCACGCCATTCGTAAGCGCCGATGTCAGGGTGGGTGTCGCGCGCCAGGCCGTCGAAGTCATCGGGCGGCGCGGTCGCGGCCGTGCCGGCGTTAATCGCCGCGCTGCCCGGCAGCGGGTGGGCGTCAAAAGCATCAACCGCGGTATTCACCAGGCCGGGCGAGACGCCGCAGATGTCATGGGGGCCGGGGCAGAGGCCGTCCTTTACGTTGGCGATCAGCGAATAGTCCGCGTCAAAGGGATCGCTGGGGAAGGTCTCCTGGTAGAGGAGACAGGTATTCTCGAAGGGCTGCAGGAAGTCGGTCTGCCCCACGAAGATGTTGTTGCGCAGGCGCACCCGCTCGGCGCCGTTGGGCGCGCCGTAGGCTTCCGCCGTCACCAGGCAGTCCCCCTCGCTGGTAAAAGTGTTGTTGATCACCGTCGCCTGGTCCCCTGGCGCCAGCCCGATAGCGAGCGCGGTGCCCAGGGCGCGGCAGTTGTCCACGTTATAGGTGAAGGGCTGGCCGTCGAAGAAGGCGCAGTTGCCGACGACAATCGAGTTCTCGAGCAGAAACGGCCCGCGGAAGGTCTTGATCTGGTTGCCGGCGTTGCCCTCGGCAAGGGTGCGCCGGATCTCGATGGAAGAGCCGGGTTCGGAAATGTAGAGGAAGTCGAGACCGTCGGAGGTGTTGTAGCGAATGATCGAGTCTTCTACGATCCAGTGTCCGCCGCTGGCGCCGGTGGCGAACCCATCGCCGTAGCCGCCGGCGGACTGCGCCCAGCAGCCGGTGGGCTGCTTGCCGGGGTAGGTCTCGCCGCAGCCGTTCCACTCGACCGTCCAGCGGCGGAAGGTCAGGGTGCCGGAGTTGGAATCGCCATGCTCGTCCCACAGGTCGCCGTCCCAGCCGGCGGAGCCGTTGCCGGCGATGCGCACGTCCTCCACCGTCCAGTCGGTGAGCCGGCCGGCGTGGACGCCGATGCTGGCCAGGCCATGGATGTTCAGATGGTGGAGGTAGACGTTCGCCGAGTCTTCGGCGTACAGGCCAGCGGAGGCCCACGCGCCGTAGGGAGGCGTGTCGCGTTCGCAGGCCAGGCCGCCGGTATGGAATTCGACGCAGCCGGAGTGATCGGTGATCTCCAGGTAGCCGATCTCGATGTTGCTGGCATCTGTCAGGTTGATGATAAACCAGGGGCGCTCCGTGCCCCACAGTTCGGGTGGGTTTTGACTATCCCCCAGGATGCGGGTGGGGTTGGCCGGGCTGGGACCGCTGGGAATGGGGGGCATGTAGCAGTCGAAAGCGCCGCCGGCGTCGCAGTTCTCCGCGCCGGGTGCGCCGTACCCCATCATGTAAGAGCCGCTGGCGATGATCAGGCTGTCGCCGCCGGCGATGCGGATGAGCGAGCCGCCGGGGGGCAGGGCGCGGAAGGGGTGATCCCAGGCGCAGGGCCGGTTCATCCCGCTGCCGGGGTAGGGCGCGTTTACCCGACCTGTACACTGGGTTGCGGAGCCGCCGTCGGGGCGGACGTAATAGGTGACTTCCTGAGCCTGGCGCAGGGCAACGCCCAGGGCGTCACCGCCGCGCGGCGGCGACGAGAGGATGAGCAGGCCGAGAACCAGTCCCCCGGCCCGGATGGTCCACTTGAGCACATGCCGCAGCTCGTTTGACAAGGCCGGTTTTATTTTTGGCAATTTCCCCCCTCTTTAGAACCCTAGGGTACTCTTACATACTAAACCAGATTTCCATTAAATCAATACGAAAAAAGTCATAATTTGGTCCTAAAATACTTTTCATAACCGCCCTTAGCTGTTAAGGTCATGCGCCACTGTCTCTCCGGGTGCTTGGGCGACAAAGTCAACCCGATCTCCGACTGCAATGCGCCCCCCTGCCACCACCGCTGTATCAAGTGCGAGCCTCCCGTCAAACTCGTGAACGATACGGCGCAGTACTGCGTGATCCTGCTTTTGGGTGTCCGGGTCGTAGGTGGTCATGACACAGCGGGCTCGAAGTTGCGCGAACTCCATCACGGCCTCTCCTATACGGACGCGCCGGCCCGGCCACTCCCGCTCGGCCAGGCCTTCCACGCCACCGATAATGATATTGGGACGGAGACGGCGCCGGTCGTACCCGAACGCTGTGATCGCGCCATCGGTTGCGACCAGGAGGGGCAAGATGTCAAAGCGCTCCGGACCGTCCCATCGGGTAAGCCGGGCATGGGAGCCGGCAGCCAACGCGATGGCGCGGGCGGATGCCGGATCGTTCCAGGGATTCCCGTCGATCAATGGCTCGCCGTCGGAGCCGAGCGTGGCCTTCAGCCCCAGCAGCCGGGGATGCGTCCGCGAAGTCACGATTTGGCCGGTGCGTTCGTTAACGACCAGCACACGGCGATCGCCAGCGATGCCATCCGGGTGTAACTCAGCGACCTCCAGTGGTTCGCCAGCCAGCGACTTCACGGGATAGCGCCACAGCTCGGCCACCCACATTTGTCCGTTGTGTTCTTTTGTCTTGTAATCTGACAAGGTGATTCTCCTACCTGGCTACTGATTATGCAGAATTCTTTCTGTCTAACTACCCTAAAATCAATACCGTGCAAATAAGGGAAAAAGGATAATTACGGGTATCAACGAGCGAAAAATGCCAAGGAGCCACCTCATGGGATATAGATTATGCGAAATCGCAACTGAAAGCAAGTTTAGCCAAGAACTGAGACTGGATGCGCGAGTACGCGCATTGTCTCAACAACACCCCTTTTGACGCGCGACCCGCGCACACACATTTTGGAGGATCAAAAAGTGCGTGAAACCCTACTGCTATATAGAGGGTGTGCTACGCGGAAAATCAGCGTACCAGCGTACCGGAACAATATTACCAGATACTCAGTCCAGATTTTGAAGGTGGGCGAGGCGCTGGGGCGCCAGGCAGGAACGCAGCCGCGTCGAGCTGTCCCTGCTGGAGCAGCTCGACGCGGCTGGCAGCGCCTGGAGAGAGTTGTAAGTGTTTTCCCATATGCTATGGGCGGCAGATCTCAGCGCGTAGCATGTGCGCTTTGCTCATACATAGATACCGTCCAACGCACTACACCCATGTGGTAGCGCATGTGGGTCTTGATGCCACTGGCATAGTAAGCGGTCACAATCGTGCCATCTGAAAGCTGGACACTGGCGGGATAGCCACCATCGGTAGCTCCCTCCAGGGTAACCAGCACAATGGGATTACCCCAGGTCTTACCGTTGTCGGCGCTAAGACGGGCTCCTATGCCATAAAGGCCGTGATTGCGGATGCCGTAGACCAGCAGGATGCGCCCATCGGACAGTTGGGCCAGGTGCCCCGGGTGTTGCCAGGGTAAGGTCAGGGGGCCTTGGGCTGTCCAGCTTTGGCCATTATCCGTAGAGACAAACAGGTCCAGGTGGGCGTCTCTAAAGGTGCGGGCAGCCGCCAACCAGCGGCCATCGTCCAGATAGAGCAGGTCGGTCTCGTTATAGTCATCGGCGCCAATGGTGACGGGGGCCTGCCAGGTGTAGCCATCATCATGGCTGCGGGAGAAGTAGGCACTGCTATCGCGCCGGCCCATGATAAAGGAATAGGAGGAGACGCCCAGGGTACCATCAGAAGAGCGGACAATGTCCCCAAAGGGGGTCACACCATCTACAGTTGTGGGGATAGTAAAGGTCTCGGCTCGCTCCCAGGTGCGCCCCCCGTCGCCGGAGCGGCAGATCCAGGGTGGCAATACGCGCACAGGGCCGGTCAAAAGGGGCTGGCCCAGCGCAGCTTTCGGCGTTTGGCCGGAGATAATGGCAATCAGGTCGCCATTATGGGCCAGGCCAGCGGCCACATTCAACCGCGTGGTTCCCGGCTCATGGGGCGCAGGCGTGCCGCGGTAACGCCAGAGGCGTCCGCCATCGGCGCTGGCCCAACATTCCACGTCCCCTTCCCAGCGGCCATGGGTCGGTTGGTTGAAGATCAGGGCGGCGATATCGCCGTTGGGCATGAGGGTCAGGTTGGGCCAGGCGCAGACATTGTCGATAGCGATATAGTGTTCCATATCTGATAACATCATTCCTCCTGTGACTTATGCGGTGAGCTGTTGCTGCACGTAAATATCCGTATGAGAGTGGTACCGCAGCCTGCCCTGGCTCACTCACACCAAAAACTGAAAAGCTGAGCCCTTTTGAGGTAAACACGCAGCCGCAAGGGACCGGCCGCAGGCGCAGGCAGGGGGGGCGAATTCTGCCAGGTCACGGGATGGCGCACGCTGTCGCCGGTGAAGGGGATGGAATCGGCGCGGGTGAAACCGGGCAGCGGATCGCCCGGCCCATCCAGCAGCTCGCAGGTGATCTCGCCCGGCAGCTCGCCGGTGGCAGCCAGCGCATTCAGCCACAACTGGCCACCTTCCCAGGCAAAGGGATGGGTGGTCACCGAGCCTCCCTTTGCGTCACCGTCAATCGAAACAAAACCATCGCGGCGCAGCTTCGCCAGCCCGACGCCACCCGGTTGGGCGCGTGGAAAACCTTTGGCATATTCCGGCTTCCAGACAACCTCGTCCTGGTGGGTCCAAGGGAAGCCAGTGTAATAGATCCAGATCTCATCCCCCACGGTGACAAACTCGGTAGAGGCGCCGTTGACCTCCTCGCCATCCCAACTGCCTACTTCGCCCAAGTCAATAAAGGGCTCACGGTTACCCACCCGGTGCCAATGGCGCAAGTCGCGGCTGGAGACGAGCTGGATATGCATGGTGCCATCCTGGTTGCCATAGGGCGCGGCGCCACTGACATCAAAGACGCTCACCAACCCTAAATAAAGTCCTTCGTAGGGATGGACGTTCATGTTGTACCATTCGGCGCAATAGTCGGCCGGCCGGTCAACACTGAGGCGCTCGTGATAACGCGCATTCCGCCGGGCGGTGTTTTCATCATCTTGCTCGTCGGCGGTAAAGACCAACTCGGGCATAGTCCAATGGATAAAATCATCGCTGTAGGAGATACCCACGCTGCGCCGTTGCCCTCTGCCAAAGCGGGGTTGGCCGGAGCCGGCGTCCACCTTGGGAAAGGCCACGTAGCGCTGGTTGTAAGGGTCCCACATCGCGGTGGCTTCGTCGCCGGGTAAGTAGGGTTTGCCCGTGTTAAAGATCGGTTCAGGATTACGCTGCCAGTGGATGCCATCTGCCGAGAACAGTCCAATCCAGGGGGCGGGCCAGGTGCCGTCAGAAACCCCCGCCAGCATCTTGTAACGCCGCTGTGGCTGGGGATCCCAGGGGGTGTAGAGCACGGTGGGCATAGCCAGGGCGCGCTCAATGAGATTGTTGTCCTTTGACCCCTCGAAGTCGAAAATCCCGAGGTTGGGCCGTTCCCAATGGAGGCCGTCAGTAGACGTGGCGTAGCAAAGATCAAATGTATTACCCTCTTGATAAGTGATGACGTTATACCACATCTTGAAGAGACCGGTGTCCGGGTCGCGCATGGCGGTGCCATAAATGTATGGCATGACGTGCTCCCACGCTGCCTGGCGGGTGAGGATGGGGTTACCTGAAAATTTTACCGGCATATGCATAACGCAGCGGACATTGTCCAATGAGGCCACTATCTCGTTATCCACGAACAACTGCCTTTGATTTCCTATTGTTCTCATAGCACCTCCGCTATTCGCAATTTATTTACCTGTTAATAATCAAACGGGTGACGTTCATCTTGGGTAATTCTCCAGTCTGCGAAAGAGTAAGCGCTCGCCGATGAATCCTGCGCGCCAGATATTGTCGCAGGCCTGCGCCATAGCCTCGAAATTTTCCACGACCGTAGCGAACAGGTTGCCCGGGGTAGGGCCGGTTTGGGGAGAGAAGAGAAAATTGTTGCGCCCGTAGAAAATCGCCAGGTCTGTTATGCCGCTCTGATCGGCCAGGGCGCGCACATCAGGTCTTTTTATTAGGCCCGGGGGAAAATAGAAGTAGAGCAAATCACCGGGAATCGGTACCAGCGTGGGGTTTTCCAGACCTGGGTCAGGGTGGGCAAATGGCGGGACGAGGGTGAATACCTCGTTGCTGGCATACTTCGCATGGAAAGCGTCCCCCTCTTGCGGCAGCGCCTGCCAAATAGCCTCGCAAGTTTTCGGCGCCAGGTCGTCCATCAACAGAGCTACACAGCGCACGTCGCGCTTTTTAAGGGTAAGTTCAATGTATCGGGCCATCTCATTCCTCCGTAAATTTGCAAACCTGTGTGATTTGCTCATAAATAGTTGACATGTAGTATAGGGCCTTGTGCCCGCCCCCACGCCCACAAGGGGCTAGACTACCCTCCATCAGATCATGTCTAACAGAGTAGTACTAACCGGAAGCCAATAACCGGCCCCAGGCGTCCATGGCGGGCTGTGCCAGGGCCGCCGCCGGCGGCGCCGGTCTGTAACGAGAGGGCCGTCGCTTCACAAAACTCCATATAGCGCACGCCTTCCGCAAAATCGGGGGTGATAGTGGAACTGTCACTGGCAATTTTCCATCCCGGCGATTACGACATCATCCAGCAACAATTGTTTCGTCGTGCCTACGATGACGCCTGGAATACAGGTTCGAATACAGGTGTAGAACAGATTTCTCCACAATGCCCCTATAGATGGTATGGATCCCGGCCCATTGTACATCATCTCTCCCTTTTTGCGTAAATGGTCCTCTTCAGCATCATCATCTATAGTGTCTGATCCATATTAGCTTCCTTCGCCACAATTTTACTCTCCCTCCATAATTTGCACCTGGTCTTCAGGCGGATAGAAATAGAGGCCCGGGCGCCAGGGGCGGCCCAGGTCGCCCAGCAGGCGCTTCTGCCGAGGGGTGGCTTGTTCCCAGAGCTCCGGCGGCAGGGTTACATTATCATAAGTACGGAAGAACATCTGGTTATAGCCGTAGACGATGCTCTTGCGGGTCTGGCCGGCGCCGGAGATGTTGGGAGCGGAGCCGTGCCAGAGTGAGTGGGGGAAGAAGACCGCGTCTCCGGCCTCGACCACGAATTGCAATGTGCCGGGGTCGGCGGGTGTGGGTAAGGGGCCGGTTTCGGGGAAGGGTCGCAGGTGGCTGCCGGGGAAGATGAGGAAGTTGCCGCTGTTGGGCTGGGAGACATCAGTGAGATAAAGCTGGAATTTGACTTGCAGCGGCCGGCTATCCGGCGTGGTGCGGATGTGCTTTAGGGCCGGACCGCCATCGGTATGGACGAAGCCTTTGTAGTTGGGGTTGGGCACGCGCACGAAGACCGAGTTCACGCCGAGCTGGATGTACGGCCCTAACAACTCCAGCAGAATTGGAAATAGTCCTGGATGGTCCACCAGCCTGAGGAAGGGCGCGGTTTCGATGATGCTGACCAATTCCGGCTTCTGCAGCGGGTCGGCGCCCCGGCGCTGGAAGAGCCGGTCCACTTCTTCGTCCAGCGCCGCTACTTCCGCCCGCGAGACGGCGTGCTTGATATGCAGATAGCCGTCCCGCATAAATTGCTCTTTTTGTGCAGGTGTGAGAGCTTGGTTGGGCATGGGATGCATCTCCCTTCACATTGGAACAGTGGAATTAAAACCTGACCAACTGCAGGGGCGTACAGCCGTACGCCCCTGCAGAAAATCCCATCAACCTTGACAGACTACTGGAACTGGCACGCTCTATTCGTACCGTAAAGCCTGTACCACTTCTAGCCGGGCGGCCTGGCGCGCCGGGATGATGGCGGCCAGCACTCCGAAGATCAAGCCCACCGCAATGGCCGCCAGCATGCCCGCCACGGGGAAGGAATAGGCCATCGGGAAGATGGTCCCCAAACCGCTGACCATCACGTAGCCCAGGTATAAGCCCGCCAGCAAGCCAAAGGCCGTGCCCAACGCCGCCAGCAGCAGCGCTTCGGCCACTACCAGGCGGCTAATCTGCCGCCGCGTAGCGCCCACAGCGCGCAACATGCCGATCTCGCGCGTGCGCTCGATGACCCCAATCGCCAGGGTATTCAGCATGGCAATCAAGGAAGGCAAGGCCAGAAATATGAGCATGATAAACAATCCTACGAAAGCTGCCGTCGTCTGCTGCAGTAAATCCTGTATATAGGTCCGCCCCGCAATCAGTTTGAACTGCGGATAGCCGGCGGTCAGGGCGCGTATCTTCTGTTCCGCCGCCGGACTATCAGCCCCCGGGCGCAGGTTTAACTGGATGAACACATCCTCCTGTTTGCCAAAATCGGCCTTCAGGTTGGCCTGCGACACGTAAGCCGTTGTCACCTTGACATTCAGTATGTCGGCGCCCACGGCGGCGATGCGATAAGTACGGGCGCCATCGGGCGTAGCCAGCGCCACCGTGTCTCCCATTTTGGACCCGGTAGCCGCCAGGAAGGCCCCGTTCACGATCAGGGCCCTCTCCTGGGCCAGCGCCCTGTAAGCGAACTCATCCCCTTGCTGAAACTGCAAACCGCTGACCCGCGGGAAGGTCACCGGATCGATCCCCAGCAGGGAAATCGGTTGGCCCTTCACCTGGGTGCTTGCAAAGCGCAGGGTGCTGACATCGGCCACACCCTCCACTGCCCGCAGATGGTCGGCAAATTCCGGGGCGGAGCCGATATCGCTGGCCCACAGACCTATGGACGGCGGCACGAAAACGTAGTCGCTGCCCAGGCTCTTGCGCGTAATATCCGTCACAGTGCCCAACAGGCTGGCGATCATAGCGCCACCCGCCACAATCAGCGCCAGGCCGATCATGGTAGCGCTGGCCGTGATGGCCGAGCGGGTCGGCTGCCTGGTAAGATTCCCCTCGGCCAGTTGCGCCACACCGTCGCGGGCGTAGAGCAGCGTAATGAGCCTGCTGAAGATGCTGGAAAGAGGCCATACCAGAGCTGGGGCCACCAGCACCAACCCGACCAGAAGGCACAAACCACCCAGCAGTACCAGGCTAAGTTGTTGACTTATGATCGCTAGCAGCGCCAGGGCAATGAGAACCATACCGGCGATAAAGCCGGCCCTGCTTTTCCAGCCGTATTCTATCTCCGCTACCGGCGGACGCAACGCTTCCAGTGGAGTAACACGGCTGGCCTGCACGGCCGGGATCAGACCTGACAGCACAGTGACGCCTACCCCCAGCAAGATCGTGGTGAGCAGCAACCCCGGTGACACCAGCGGCCCTCCTACCTGCACATGGACGAACTGGGTCATGGTAGGACCCACCAGTTGCAACACACCGGCGCCCAGCAGATAGCCCAGTAGCAAACCCAGGACTGTGCCGATCACCCCCTGCAGCAATCCCTCCACCAGGATCAGGGCTACGATGGTGCGACGCGACGCTCCCACTGCCCGCAACATGCCGATATCGTGCCGCCGTTCCGCCACAATGGTGCGGAAGGTATTAAAGATAATAAAACCGCCCATAAAAAGCGCCAGAAAACCCAGCATCGTGAACGCTGCCTGGGCGAGCTTCACCGAGGCCAGCACATCTGATCCGGCCGGCAGCACACCCACATGGTACTGTGGTCCCACAGCACCTTCCACCGCCTGTTGAATGGAGCGGCGCCGCGCCTCGTCGGTGGTACTCATATTGAGGTCGATGATATTGATTTTGCCCTGCAAACCGGTCATCTGTTGCGCCTGGGGCAAGGTTACCAATACTTCTTCATTGCCCGGCAGTAGGCGCGGTTGAAGCGGCAGAATACCGGCTACCTGCAGATGTACCACCCCATTAATTGTCGGTAGGGCGAAACTCTGGCCTGGTTGAACCCCCAAGGCATCAGCCATGGACTGGGAAATGACTGCGGCGCTGGTATCCCCCGCTTCCAGAAAGCGGCCAGAGTGAATATGGTAGACGCGCACCGTTGGCGCAGCCTGGGGATCAATGCCCACTAGGGCTATAGCGCTAATACGATCAGCAACTGCAGAATTGCCATCATAGAAATCGGCCGGTAGGTTAATCTCGCGGTCAAGGGAAGGCGCCCAAGCACTTATCCCGTCAATGCCGGATACCTGGTTGACCAGTTCCGCAGGGAAGGCCTCGCCAGTAACGCTGGTCACGGTGATATCGACTAGACCGGAAGCTGCCAGCACATTCGCCTGAAACGCCTGCAGCAAGGAGGGAATCAAAATGTTCATCCCGAAAACGATCAATACGCCAAATACCACCGCCAGCGTGGTCAGCACTGTGCGCAGCTTGCGGCCCGTTAAATAACGGAAGGCCATTTGTATTATCATAGTGCATCCACCTTCTCTCTTACCTGCCGGGCCACATCGCTGTTGTCTCAGCAGTAGCTGGGGTCAAACGACTCTCATCTACCATCGTGCCGTCTTTCAAGAAAATAATGCGGTCGGCATAGGCGGCGATCCGCGGATCATGGGTAACCATGACCACCGCCCGGCCCCAGGTGTTGGCCACCTGCCGCAGCAGGCCGGCAACCTCATCCGAGGCGCGCGTATCCAGATTGCCGGTAGGCTCATCTGCCAGGACCAGCGCCGGCTCGGCCACCAGCGCACGCGCGATGGCCACCCGCTGCTGCTGCCCACCTGAGAGTTGGTCCGGGCGGCTCCGCAGCCGGTCCCCCAAACCCACCCGTTGTAGCCATTCTGTAGCCCTGATCCGGGCCTCCTTGATAGGCACACCGTCCAGTGTCAGAGGTAAGGCGGCATTTTCCACGGCTGTCAGCACCGGAATTAGATTGAAGAACTGGAACACAAATCCAATTTTGCGGCGGCGCAGCTCGGTCAAACCCTGGTCTGCCAGACCTTCCAAGGCCTGGCCATCGATAATCACCCGGCCGTCTGTCGGGCGATCCAGCCCACCTATCAAATATAACAGGGTGGACTTACCGCAGCCACTGGGGCCCATGATGGCAACGAACTCCGCGGCAGCCACCTGCACATTGATGCGGTTCAGGGCGGTCACGGCAGTTTCGCCTTTGCCATAGATTTTTGTCAGATTTTGGGTTTGAACGAGCGACATATTTGTCTCCCTTGTGTGCAGTGAAACTATTCAGCTACACTTCCACCTTGCGCGGCCGGCCGCGCGGGCGGATATCCGGCTCCGGCAAAGGCTGGCGTTGGATCTCTTCCAGCCGGCCCTCCACCATATCCAACCAGCGCAGGTCGGCTTCCAGATGCATGATAGCTTTGTCAATCATGAGCACTTGTGCCAGTTGCGTGCGCAGATTATAACTCTGCCGCAGGACCGTGACCGCGTGCAACTCGCGGTAGAGAAAAACCCGCTGGGTCTGGATCACCCGGCGCGGCTGCACATCGCCAGTCACCAGCGCAATCATCAGCTTGACGAAGAATTCGTCGCGCTGGTGCTCCGGCGCCACCCCGCTATAAAACCACTGCTCCAGCGCCTGCCGTCCCTGCGGCGTGATATCGTAGATGCGTTTCTCCGGCCCGCTGCCTTGCTCTACACCTTCTTCGGCCACCCAACCCGCTTCTGCCAGGCGCGATAGAGTGGCATATACCTGGGCCGGCTTCACATTCCAGGTCTCTTCACCACCTACCACCGCATGGAACGCGGAACGCAACTCATAGCCATGTCGTGGTTTTTGGGCTAATAGCCCCAGGATAGCGTACCTTACAGACATAATCCCTTAAATATAAAACGAGTTTCTGTTTATTAGAATAAATAATATACGAATTACTAGTTTTTGTCAAGGGCCGAAATTTCACCCTGAATATTATCGGAAATTCAACGAATGATAATTTTCATCAAAAATATACGTGACAAATTTGCAATAGCATGATAAAATAATTTAATGGGCAAATTTTATGCGGTTTTGATGATAGAGGAGACGAAAATGCAAAAATGTTTACCGAACCAGCGGGTGGCTTTATTGGTAGACGTCCAGAATATCTATTACGCTGCGAAAAAATTCGGCCAAGAAAATGATCTCTATGCATACCCTAATTTTCGGTTTCTGATCGAGCAATTTAGTGACAGAAAATTGGTGAGGGCCATCGCCTATATTGTAGAGATAGACCAGGCGGACCAGCGCGACTTTAGTGCAGTTTTGCGTGAAATGGGGTTCGAGATCAAAGTCAAGCGCCCCAAGTCATTGCCCAACGGGCGATCAAAAGCTGATTGGGATATCGGCATCACCATGGATGCCGTGGCGTTACGGGATAGGGTAGATGTAATCGTATTAGTAACCGGGGATTCAGATTTCGTACCGCTGATTCACTGGTTGCAGGCCTGTGGGGTGAAGGTTGAGATCTTGGGATTCCAGGGGACTATTGCGGCAGAGCTTTTTGCGGCGGCGGACGAATGCACAACTTTGGAGTGTTCCACGGAGACGCTGATTCTGCGGCCGAATCCTACCATCCCGCCAACCAGCGCCTTTTTACAATTGACAGAAGAATCTCTGACCGCTTGAAAAGCGTGCGGCTACAAGCCGCACCTACGGGAGATATTCTTGTGGTGCATGGGTGCGGGTGGCGGGTAGGGATACTACTGGTGAACCACCAAACTAATATTGAAGAAAATTCGGTAGAATAGCCGGTCTGGCAATCCAGACCGGCTATTTCATATTATGAGAAGCGATCCGAGCGACGATAGGCCGCCTCGGCAACTTCCGCCAATTTCTCCCAGGTGAAATCACGGGTCACGCGCGCTTGGGCCGCCGCACCCAAGCTGCGGCGCAAGGCTGGATGCTCGATTAAAGCAGTGGCCGCCTGCAGCCACGCGGCCACATCGCCGCTCGGAATCAGCAGACCCGAGCTGCCATGCTCAACGTAGATGGCGTATTGGCCTACTGCCTCCACAATCGCCGGCACACCGGCAGCCATCAAATCTAACAACTTGGCCGAACATTTAGCCCGATTTAAGAGCGTGTCGTCGACCGGTACAAAAGCCAGGTCAACTGCCGCGAAATAATCCGGCAGGTCAGCGCTCGCCACCCAGCCGGCCATGTGTAGACTCTCGGGCGCCATACCCAGGCGAGCTGCGGCTTGGCGGAAGTGGGCTTCTTCTCCGGCTAGCCCCTGGCCGACTACTAGAAAAGCGACGGATGGGTTGTGGCGCTGCAAGGCGGCAAACCATTGAGCCGCGCGTTGTGGTTGAAACTCCACAAACCGGGTATAGAGCAGGATCACCGGCCGGTCCTGCCAGCCCCATTGGCTGCGTAAAAAGGATGCAGCCGGTTGAGTTGATAGGGAAGGTGGGATGGTGCCATTGGGGAGGTAGAAGATGTGTTGTGGTGGCACAGCCAAGCCTTCGGCCAGCGCCTGCAGTGTCCGGCTGGCAACTGTCACAGCGTGGCAGTGGGTCAGCCCCCAGGATTCCTGCCAGGCGAAGACCAGGCGCTGTGCCGGGGAATATTCCCCCCGCTCATTCCATCCGCCGCGCCCCTCCCAATCATCTGTATCCATCACAAGGCAAGGAAAGCGGGTCAGGTAAAACCAGGCGGCAGCCAGGCCGGCATAAGCCTTGGGTTTGAAAGCGTGGATGACATCCGGCTGTAGGGCAGCCACGGCCTGGACCAGGCGACCTGCTAACTTTAGCTGCCATGTTACAGTGCCAGGATGTCCAGGGTGGGGTAAAGGCAGCGGCAGGGGCACATTCACCACTGTTACGCCGCTGTCTTGCCAGGTCCGCCCGCTATCCTCTGGATTAGACCACGGGGGCAATACCAGGTTTACCTGGTGCCCCCGTTTGGCCAGGGCCCGCGCCAATGGCAGGGCCCTGGAAGACATGGTAGCCTTAGGCCGCAGGCCAAAAGACCCCACCATGGCGATGCGCATTTGACCTATTGGGACGGCGGCGGGGTGGCAGGACGCTGGCGCAAGGCATAAATGACCACCGCGATACCCGCAATCAACAGGAACGCGGCGCCACAACATACCAAAACTATCAGAATGGGCAGTAGCTGGCCGCCCCCCAGCGGTTGGTTCACCTGGGGATTTACCTGCGTTTGCGGCCGTTGCTCCACCGCAGGGGCAGCGGTAGCAGCAGGTTGCACCTGCGCCGGGGGATTGGCAGGCGCCGGTTGGGTGGGTTGGACCGCCTGGACTGCTGGCCTGGTAGGAACCGCTGCTGGCGGTGTGGCAGCAGCAGCCGGTTGGGACTGAGGCAGAGGTTGGGCGCCTACCGAGGCGCGCCACTGTTGGTCCAGTCCATCCATATTAAAACCATAGACTTTCTGCAAAGCCCCATCTGTGGTGGAGCCCTCTTTGAAGACATTGAGTACCTGGGCCATCTTTTCCTTGCCATATTTCTGCAACATGAAATCCACGATACTACGCGCCTGGCCGTAGAAAAGGTTGACCTGGTCAGGGCGGCCCGGCTGGGAAGTCATAGTGCGGATCGTCATGAGTGTGTTACTGCGGATGCCCTCATCCAGCGCCCCTTTGTTACCGGCAGGAATAGGGCCTTCGTTGTACATCGCCAGCCCTTCGTTCAACCAGGAAGGTATCTCATTGTAGGGATTCTTGGTGACGATACCGACGATGACATGGGTGAGCTCATGATTGGTGGTAGCATCCGGATCGCTTTGCTGCCCCAGCAAGAGGAGCGTATCTTCGGAAACCACTACCCCCAACGTGGTGATCAATTGGTCATAGGTTTGGCCGCGCGAGCTAAGGGCTTGTTGCATTTCGACTTTGCTCTGGTAAACCACCACTTTAATCGGCTTATCCGTGGAAACCCCAAAAGAGGTAGAGAGGCGTGCGATAGCCTGGTTGGAGGTGTCCAGCACATGTTGCCCGTAAGCCTTATCTTGGTTATACCAATAGACCGTCACGCCTTTATTCGCCAGATTCTGCCATTGGAAACGGTTATCGGTATAGGGCACCGTTTGTGGGGGGGTATCTTGCGCCGGTTGGCCAGGGATCTCCACCCGCCACTGGTACGTGATGTTGGCAAAGGGTGGAATCTGCCCTGGCTGCATCTTCTCCTCGGCGCTCAATTGGACCCGGGTCCCCGGCGCAAAGTCGGCCACCGGGCGCCGGTTGAGCGGGCCGTCGTTGACTTTATAGTACAGAGTCACATTTTGCGGCGTCAAGTTCTGGCTGGATATCAATGTCGCCTTAAAGACGATGGACTGGGCGAAAGAGATATCCGCCTTGGTATCGACAACTTGAATATTACCCTGCGCCAGAGCCATGCCGCCCAGCACCAGCCATAAAACGCCTAAAAGAATGATGCCACGTAGCAACTTATGCATATGTCCCGCCTCTATCGCATTTTCGCGCCATGTATAATGATAAATATTACAAATTCTCGATTTTCTTGTTGGGCATAATTATAGACAATACTGCTTGGAGGGCCAAGGGTAGACCCGTCGGAAACTGTTCAGAATTACGGTAAAGAAATCCGGATTTAAACCTTTCGTAGGTGCGCGCACTGTACTTCACTGCATGTAACCGCACGTTTTTGCCCCATGAGCAAGACGTGCGGTTGCAAACCGCACCTACAGAAAATGTGAACAATTTCACCTAGCGGGATGCGCCATAGGCATCTTGTCCTTCAAAAGCAAACCGGTCGCTTAACGCGACTGTTCAGAACCTCGGTAGAGAAACTAATTGTAGGTGCTGCTGCTTCGGGGGCCAAGGGGTAAACCCGTCGGAAACTGTTCATAAATACGGTAAAGAAATCCGGATTTAAACCTTTCGTAGGTGCGGTTTTTAACCGCACGCTTTTGCCCCATGAGCAAGACGTGCGGTTGCAAACCGCACCTACAGGAAATGTGAACAATTACACCGGTCGCTTAACGTCCTTTGAACCCTAGCATCACCTGGACGGTCTTCAACAGAATCAGCAGGTCCAGGAAGATGTTCTGGTGCTTGATGTAGTAGAGGTCATACTGCAATTTCACCAGGGTGGCCTCCACCGAATCGCCGTAGGGGTATTTTACCTGGGCCCAGCCGGTCAGGCCGGGCTTTTCTGCCAGGCGCACCCGGTAAAAGGGGATCTGACTCGCTAATTGGGCCACGAACTCGGGGCGCTCCGGCCGGGGCCCCACCAGGCTCATCTCGCCCTTGAAGATATTCCAGAGTTGAGGCAGCTCGTCCAGGCGCGCTTTGCGCATGAGAGTTCCGGCCTGGGTGATACGGGGATCGTTTTCGCGTGCCCAGACCGCCCCAGTCTCCTTTTCGGCATCCACGATCATAGATCGAAATTTCCAGGCCATAAAGATACGGCCGCCTTTACCAACCCGCTGCTGGCTATAGAAGATAGGACCACGCGAATTGAGGTAAATCCCCAACGCAATAAAGGGCAAAAACAGCCCTAACAATACCAGCCCCAAAGCTGACAACAGAATATCCATCGCCCGCTTGACCATCGGCCAGAGCGCCCCGGTGCCCAGGTGGTAGATAGGCATAGCCACGCTCCAATGGCCGCCGACGTTCTCCACCTGCACCCTGCCGGTAAGCTGCTCATACAGAAAAGCCATGGGCAGGATTTCTACGCCTTGCTCCAGACAATCCATGAGGCTCTGCAAAAGCTGGCCATTCTCCTCACCGATGGTAGCCAGTATCAGGGTCGTCACCTGATACCTCTTAACCAGCTCCGGTAGGGCTGCTCCATCTCCTAACACCTCAGGCGAGTAACCTGGCGCGACCCGGCTGCTGCGGCTGGATGCGGGCTGAGGGTACTCAGCTTCGGCGGCTGATCCGGCCGATACACTCACCTGATCCCAACCTGGATATACCGGCAGATTTTCTATGTGCCCCACGACACGATAGGTACCGTCGCCATATTTGCGGATGGCCTGGTCGATGGAGGCGGCCGGCGGTCCGGTGCCGATAATCAGCACCCTCCGGTCGAAGAAGGGTTGGGCCAATATCTGCGTATACAGGATGCGCCCGGCTCCCAGGAGCAGGAGTGTGAGTAGGGGGTAGAGGGCAATTTCCAGGCGCGAATTGGGCAAGACCGGAGTGAGAAAAGGAATCACCAGGTAGAGCAATGAGGTCGCCAGGCCGGCTTTAATCGCCGCTGGTAAGGTGGTGGAGATTTGTCCGGCTATGCGCAGATCGTAGGCATCGAACGCATGGGCCAGGAAGATCCAGATAGCGCATAACAGCAGGAACCACTGGGGGTGCTGCATTAGCAAACGCCACCCCAACTCGTAGCGCGGCCTGACGGCCAGCGCCAAAAGCAAGGCTCCGTTGACAGCCAGGAGATCTACTCCCGCCAGCAGCATACGTCGCTCGGCCACCGGCAAGGGCATACGGCGCCGGTGTTCGCCTGCTGTAGATTTCATGTGTACGTCCAAATCATCGCCTATTATTGATAGAGTAGTACTTTATGACGCAAGTCCTTGCCGGTCCAGCAATGCGGCTACAATCCGCTGGCTGGCGCGGCCATCGCCGTAGGGGCTGATGGCCTGGGCCATGCGGCGGTACGCAGTCGGATCGCGCAAGAGATTTTCGGTTTCTGCCAGGATACGGCTCTCATCCGGCCCTACCAGGCGGGCGGCGCCGGCCTCAACGCCTTCCGGCCGTTCCGTTTCGGTGCGCATCACCAGCACCGGCTTGCCCAGGGCCGGGGCTTCCTCTTGAATGCCGCCGGAGTCGGTCAGAATCAAGGTAGCGGCGTGCATCAGATGGGCCATGACATCGTATTCTACCGGCGCCGTGAGAAAGATGCGGTCCACCTGGCCCAGCAGACGATAAACGGGCTCCTGCACGTTCGGATTGAGGTGGACCGGGTAGAGCAACACCACATCGGGATGTCGTTCCACAATCGCTTTCAAACCGCGGCAAATGCTCTCAAAAGGGGCGCCGAAGTTTTCGCGCCGGTGGGCGGTCACCAGGATCAGCTTCAGCGGAGAGCGATCTCCCCCATCGGAAAGGATTCCAGCCTGTTGCAGAAGCTGGCGGGCGACGTCAGGCAGAGGGCGTTGGATGATGAGCTGCAAGGCGTCGATCACGGGATTGCCGGTCACATAAATATCAGTATCGGGAATACCCTCCCGCAGCAAGGCCTGGCGGGCAATATCCGTCGGGGCAAAATGATACCTGCTGATCACGCTGGCGATACGGCGGTTCACTTCCTCGGGGAAGGGGGAATAGCGATGGTAAGAACGCAACCCGGCTTCGACATGGCCTACCGAAATCTTATGATAAAACGCCGCCAGCGCGGCCGCCATCACCGTGGTAGTATCGCCCTGTACTAACACCACATCCGGCTGTTCAGCACGCAAGACCTTGTCCAGCTCTACCAGCACCCGTGCCGTGAGATCCGCCAGAGCCTGCCCCGGTCGCATCAGGTCCAGGTCAATATGCGGCACAATCTGGAAAATGTTCAAGACCTGATCCAGCATCTCGCGGTGCTGCGCGGTGACGCACACGCGAGATTGAATCTGTGCGGGGTGGTTTTGCAGCTCCAGTATGACCGGGGCCAGCTTGATAGCTTCAGGCCGGGTACCGAAGATGGTCAAAACGCGTAATTTTGGCATATATCTGTTCTCTTACCGCGTATCGCCTGTTGATTAAGATTATGTCTGTTGCATTATGCACGATATTACTGATCTATGGCAAGCTGGCATAGGTTTTAACAATATCCCGCCGGATTTACTACGACCTGGGAGCGCGACCATCCTGGTTAATGGCACTAAGATTTGGTAGGTTCCATTAGTTGTTTGAGGAGAGCCTGCCGGGCAGCCTGGCGCGATCCCTTCAAGGGCGGGTAGGGTCTCGGGCGCTGGCGCACCGCGCGCGGCTCAAGACGCCATGGCTGGCGGGCCGTCAAGAGACAGGCGCCCAAGCGATCCATCAAAGCTGTGAGCTCCCGCTGAATATACCGGCGGGTAT
>SHYO01000057.1 GCA_009692745.1 Chloroflexota bacterium | reverse complement strand
TGTCAATCCGATGCTGGCCTTACGCAACGTGGTGTGCAATGATCGTTGGGAGGAAGCTTGGCGCGAAATCAGCGCGGTGTTGCGGCAGAAGCCCCAGCGCACGGCCCCACCAGCCACACCCCAGGGCGCCGCCAGACAGCCAGCAGGGCTACAGCCTGATATCCACCGGCGGTCGCCGCCGCTGATCCCGCTGCTGCCAGCAGCCCAAGCAGAGCAACCGCAACTTGCACCGCTGATACTGCCAGCCGCCCCAGCAGAACCGCGCCGTCCTGCGCCGAACCATCCCTGGCGTTGCACTCCCATTGGTCGTGCTAGACGCATAGATCCCAAATACCCTCCCCTCGCAAAATCTTGACGCCCACCCATTGCTGGACATCAACATGCCTCACTGCAATGGCCTACAGACCCTGGACAAGCTGCGACTGCATGCTCCGCAAAGCCGGGTCCTGGTGCTGACGATGCATGACGACCCCAGTTACCTGCGCCAGGTGCTGGCATCGGGCGGCGCGGGATATGTGCTGAAGCAGGCCGCGGATTACGAGTTACTGGCTGCCATCCGCACGGTCGCCAGCGGCGGCATTTTCCTGCACCCGCAGCATATGAAGACGCTCCTGGACGAGAGAGCACCAGCCCCCACCATCCGCCCGGCATGATCCGGGAGAAGGCAACCTGAGCCCTCGAGAGCAGGAAGTGCTGCGCTTGATTGCCCTGGGCCACCGGAATCAGGAGATTGCGGAGACCCTGTGTCTCAGCGTCCGCACCGTAGAGACTTACAAGGCACGGCTGATGGAGAAGCTGGGCGTGCGCAACCGTGCTGGCCTGGTCCAGTATGCGCTAGACGCGGGGATATTAGATTAGCGCTTGAAGGAAAGCAGGATTCCCTTGTCGATTTCGCGATGCTGTCGGGGAATTCCCTGACAGCATCCTGATTTTGTCGGGTTTTTACGGCTAGATTTGCCCGGCGCCCTTGTTATAATAGATTGGTATAGAGCCGCATTCCGCTTAAGATCTTAGAGGTACAAGGAGATATACCATGCCCGATCTGATCCATTACCTGGACCAATCCGCTGCCCTGCATCAACATCTATGCCCCCGCCAGGTACTGGGTGTCAGGATGGGATTATATGCCGCTGAGTTACTAGACCTGGATCTGCCTCAGACCGATAAACGCCTGTTTACCTTTGTCGAAACCGATGGCTGCTTTGCCGATGGCGTCTCAGTCACCACAGGTTGCTGGCTAGGCAGGCGCACCCTGCGGCTGGTGGATTATGGCAAGGCTGCCGCCACCTTTGTAGATATCCGCACCGGGCGCGCCATCCGTATCTGGCCTGACCCCCGGTCCCGCATTCTAGCGCCAACCTATGCCCCCCAGGCGCACAGCCGCTGGCGTGCCTACCTGGATGCTTACCAGATCATGCCCGTCACTGAGCTGCTCTGCGTACAACCTGTAATCCTGACGGCGCCGTTAGAGCGCATTATCAGCCGAGCAGGGGTGCGCGTCGCCTGCGCTGCGTGCGGTGAGGAAATTATCAACGAGCGCGAAATCACGCTGGCCGGGCAAATCCTTTGCCGGAGTTGCGCCGGTGGGCGTTACTACCAGAGCGGGGTGGCGCCGGAGATGAATAGAGCTCTCTTCACCGATTCGCGCCCAGGCGCATTGGAAGTAGCCTACGGGACCAGGTCCGGTGCCTGATTAATAGTCCCGATCGCCATGAGATCACGGGATGGCCCTGTCCGTAAGTCTACGGACAGGGCCACTTATTTTGTCGGGGTTTCACGGCTAGATAATCTCTGAGGATTACCTTATACTGGATATATATTGAAGGTCCGCGTAGGTGCATTGTTCGGCGTTGTGGGCGCGCGTCCGTACTGGAACACGGGTTTGACCCCAATTGTGTTCCTCGTTGGCGCCCTGTTGAGTGGTGGTGCGCTGCTCACCTTCGTCATTCTGATCTTTGGACCCAATCAGGGAAGCGAAGAGCATAAGAGCACTGTCACGTTCCTTGGTCAGATCGTGCTCGGTCTACTCGCGCTCGACGTGCTGCTCGAGTGGGCGGAGTATTCCATCGGGCTCTATTCCGCGATTCCTGCCTCTGTCGCGAGTTTGAGCCTCCTTCTGTTCGGATCCTTCTGGTGGGTATTCTGGGTTGTACATATCGGCTTCGGTGTGATCATTCCTGGCCTGATTCTGATAGTGCGCGGCAAATCTACAACCTGGGTTGGTATTGCAGGTCTGTTGATTGCGGTCACATTTATAACCGTACGTCTCAACATCGTCATCCCCGGACTCGCGGTGCCCGAATTACGCGGCTTGCAGGAGGCATTTACAGGACCGGGCCTGACCTTCAGTTACTTCCCCACTGCGACTGAGTGGCTTATGCAAGTCTGGATTATCTCAGCAGGTTTACTCGCCTTTTTGATCGGCTATCACCTGCTGCCGATTGTGCCACGTGAAAAAGTCGTAACAGAAGTTGGGGCAGAATAGGCATGCACTCAACAGGAGATGCAACCATGAGCGAACAACAGGAACATGAACTTTTCGAACTACCCGATATCACACGCCGCAACTTCCTCAAGGCCTCGGCGTTTGTCGCTGGCACTATGCTCTTCGCAGGCGGGATCAAGTGGGCACTCGATCTAACGCCCGAAGCAACGGCAGCAGATGTTAACAAGTATCCGCTGGCGCTGCCGGAGAATATCATCTATGGCGCCTGCTTACAGTGCAATACGCAGTGCACAATCAAAGGCAAAATTCAAAACGGCGTGCTGGTAAAAGTGGACGGCAACCCTTACAGTCCCAACAACATGCTGCCGCCCATTGACTACAACACGTCCCTTGCCGGAGCAGCGCTGATCGACGGCAAACTGTGCCCCAAAGGTCAGGCGACGATTCAAACGCAGTACGATCCGTACCGCATCGTCAAAGTACTCAAGCGCGCGGTCCCGCGCGGCTCGAGCAAGTGGAAAACGATTCCGTTCGACCAGGCGATCAACGAGATCGTGAATGGAGGCAAGCTCTTTGCCGATATAGGCGAAGACCGTGTGGTGCCTGGCTTGAAAGACGTGCTCACGACTAAGGACGCGAAAGTGATCGCGGGACTCGCGGCGGATGCGGCCGCCGTCGCGGCGAAAAAGATGACGCTGGACGAGCTCAAGACCAAGCATGTGAGCGAACTGAACCTGCTGATTGATCCCGAACATCCCGATCTAGGTGTCAAGAACAATCAATTCGTCTTCCTCGCGGGACGCATCGAGCCAGGGCGCAGCAATTTTGCGCAGCGTTTTACGCTCAACTCCTTCGGTTCAGTCAACTGGTACGATCACACGACAATCTGCGAGCAGTCACACCACATTGCGTACACCTACACGACCGCGCAGTACACGGGCTCTAGCCGGGCGACGGGACCGAACCACATGAAACCCGATACGCTCAACGCCGAATTTGTCATCTACTGGGGCACAGGCGCGTTCGAAGCGAACCTTGGTCCCACAATAATGGCCGAGGCGGTCACCAGGTCGCTCGTCGAGCGCAATTTCAAGTTTGCTGTCGTGGATCCGCGCCTGTCCAAGACAGCATCCAAAGGATGGTGGGTTCCCGTCATGCCGACGGGTGATCTGCCGCTCGCGCTCGGCATGCTGCGCTGGATCATTAACAACAAACGCTACGACGCGAAATTCCTCGCAAACGCGAACAAAGCCGCCGCACTCGCCGCGCAGGAAAAGAGTTGGACGAATGCGACGTGGCTCGTCAAAATAGATGAGAAGGGACACGCCGGCGCGCTTTTACGTGGCAGTGATCTCAAGCTCGTCGAAAAGAAAGATGCGACCGATGCATCGGGCAAGACGACAACGACTTTTGTCACATCCGGCGGCAATTCGTACGCGTTCGATCCGTTCGTCGTGCTCGTAAACAGCACGCCGACGCTCGTGGACCCGGCCAACGATAAAAATGCCGTCGTCGGCGATTTGTTCGTACACACAACGTTGCAAGGGCTCGTGGTAAAGAGCGACTTGCAGATTTTGCAGGACGAAGTATCACTCAAAGCCATCGAAGAATGGGCGCAGCTCGCGGGCGTGGAAGTAAAAACGCTGGTGGACCTGGCGGATGAATTTACGTCCCATGGTAAAAAGGCCGTGGTCGAATTCTATCGCGGCGCGGTGCAACACACCAATGGCTATTACACCGCGCAAGCGCTCATCGCGCTCAATCTGCTCGTCGGCAACATGGACTGGAAAGGCGGCTTGAGCGCCGGCGGCGGCGCATGGAACGCTATTGGCAACAAGGACAAACCGTTCGATCTCGGCGGGGACCATCCGGGCAAGATCGGCGCGTTCGGTATCAAGGAGACGCGCGAAGGTTCAGTGTACGAAAAGACGACCCTATTCAAAGGGTATCCCGCGCCGCGCCCGTTCTATCCGTACACGTCGAACGTCTATCAGGAAGTCATTCCCGCTGCGTACGCGCAGTATCCGTACCCCATTAAAGTCTTGTGGCTGCACATGGACACACCTGCGCTGGCCACACCTGCGGGCATTGAGCAAATCAAGATGCTCGCGGACGTGAACAAGATTCCGCTCTTCATCGCGGACGACATCGTGATCGCAGAAACCTCGATGTACGCCGACTATCTCTTCCCGGACATTACCTACGCCGAGCGCTGGGCATTCCTCGGTTCGCCGCCGCCCGAGCCGACCAAGAACATCCGCGTGCGCCAACCGATTGCGACGCCCATCCCCGAAATCGTCACGGTGGACGGCGAGGAAATGCCGATTTCAATGGAAGCGATGATGCTGGCGATCGGCAAAGCCCTCAGTTTGCCGGGCATCGGCAAAGGCGGATTTGGCGAGCACGGCGATTTCAATCGCCCTGAAGAGTACTATCTGCGCGGCGTCGCCAACATCGCGTTCGGCGATGTGAAAGACGGTTCGGATGCGGTGCCGGACGCGGATGACGCAGAACTGGAAATCTTCCGCAAGGCGCGGCGGCATCTACCGCAAGGCGTGTTCGATGAGGCGAAATGGAAAGCTGCAGTTGGCGATGCGTTGTGGCGCAAGGTAGTGTACGTTTTGAATCGCGGCGGACGCTTTGAAGCGTTCAGCAAGGGGTACGCAGGCGATTACCTGGGACACCCGTACGCGCGCCAACTCAATCTCTACATCGAACCGGTAGCGACAGGTAAGGACAGCATCACAGGCCAACTGTTCGCCGGTGTCGCACACTATGAGCCGATCCGCAACAGCACCGGCACACCGGTCGAGGATCAGAACCTGCCGCTCTACATCATCACGTACAAAGAAGTGACGGGCGGTCAGTCGCGCACGATCAGCAACTATTGGACGCAGGGTGGGATGGGCGTCCTGCCGTCAAACTCAGTGCTGATCAATCCACGCGATGCGGCAGCGCTCAGTTTGCGCGATGGCGACATAGTGAAACTGGCATCGCGCACTAACCCAGACGGAATGCGCGACATCGGCAACGGGCAGCGCGAACCGGTGCAGGGCAGGGTGAAACTGATCCAAGGCGTGCGTCCTGGCGTCGTCCTCGTCTCGTGGTCGTACGGGCACTGGGCGTACGGCGCGCGCGACGTGGTTGTGGACGGACAGACGATCAAGGGCGATGCCCGCCGCGCGGTCGGCTTGTGCGCAAATCCGGTACTCTTACTCGACGAAGGCATGCAGACCACCTGTCTCACCGATCCGATTGGCGGCAGCGCGAGTTTCTACGATACCAAAGTCAAGTTAGTGAAGGTATAAAGAACCAAGACCTTTATGAGTGGATTAAGATATTCTGGAAGAGTACAAGTAATGTCGAACGCCAAAGAAATGCCGGATCAGAGATTATCCCGCCGTAATTTCTTGCGACTCTTTACAGGCAAGGAGGTGTATACGGCCAGCCGCGCAGTCTCGCCGGCAGTACCGGGCTCGCACCGTGCCGTTGCGAGTCCGTGTTCTACAATCGCTCGCAACCAAAATGATGCCGGGCTATCTGCGCGATGTTTACGTTGTTATGCGCCGTTTATAGAGGAACAAGGCGAATCACTGTGTCCTGACTGCCGCGAGGCTGAAGCCAAGCACCAATCTTTACTCAGGGATCTCTTCAAAGAGCGAAAATTCACATCCCAATAGCCATTCTCCGAGCGTCCGCCGTGGATGAAGAGGAACTCAGAAGCTTTCCATTCACCACTTAGAGACTCCCATCCTCGGCGGAAGCGTCGGCCACCCGGCTATACCGGCTGAACTGAATCACGCACTTCCAGACGGCGGTGACATCCACGGCAAAGATTGCCACCAGGTCATCGGGTTGCGCCTGGCGCAGCGCGTATTTTATGGCCTCAATCTCATCTTCGATCAATTGCAGTTGATCGGGGGGCAGATCCGCCTCCAATACTGCCTGTCGTAGCAGTAGCGTTGTTTCCTCCCCTGCAGGTCCCGTTGTTAAGATCACCCGGTCGCTCACACTGGCAATCGCGGTCCCCATCGCCCGCAGATCGGCGGCGGGACGGGGCATTGGCAAACCCACCACACAAACCACCCTGCCGCGCCGCATCTTGCGGATGGTCCCGGCCATCGCCTCAATCGCCTCAGGCGTATGCGCCTGGTCGACGATTACCCGAAAGTCGTACTGGTCGAAGACATTTAACCGGCCTGGGGTCTGGAAAAAACTGGTCGCAAAGGTACGCAACCCCTGCCGAATATTCTCCAGCGAAACCCCCAGGCACAATGCCACGCCCGCCGCTGCCATCGCATTTGCCACATTAAAAAGCGCTTTCCCCTCCAGGGTGGCCGGAATCAAGTAGGACCACAATACGGAGGTGCGCTTCTCCCCCTCCCACAGCGTCACCATCCGGCCGTTGGCGCCCGGCTCCAGCGTGAGCGCCTTCCCCCCCCGCGCAAGATGTGCTTTCACCCCAGGCAACTGCTCCTGGCTCACAGGCGCAAACAGCAGCAATCTACCATGCACAGCGCCCACCATTTGGGTAGCCAGGAAATCATCTGCCGGCAGCACCGCCCATCCCTTCGCCGGCACCAGGTCCAGCAATAACTCCTCGGCGCAAATCCGCCGGCTCAGGCATTCGTCGCCATCCGGGATACCCCGCTTCATCCCCAAGTTTGTGATCAGCGCCACGTCGATACGGTCCACCCCTACCCCAGCCGTTAAAATGCTCTGGCGCGAAATCTCCAGTATGACCGTCGCTACTGTGCTATCCTGCAGCACCAGTGGGGCGCTGGCTGCCCCGGTATGGTCACCGCGCATGTACCGTGTAGCATCCACATACATCCCATCACTGGTAGCCAACCCCACTTTCAACCCGGCCATTTTCAAGATATGCGCCAACATGCGCGCCGTGGTGGTTTTACCATTGGCTCCGCCGATCACCACCGCCGGCACCCGGCTCTCCCGGCCTGCCGGAAATAACAAATCCAGTATCGGACCACAAATATTCTCACGGGAGGCGCTGGTAGCTTGCAGGTAGGGCTCCAAAGCTGGGTTTACCCGCAATTCCATGATCCCTCCCCCTACTTCAGTTACGGTCCGTTTAATGTCAGGAGACTTCCATACGATTTCCACCACATCCACGCCCAGTATCGTGGCCATGCGCCGCAGTATACCGGCAGTCTCGTGGTGCAGCTCGTCGGTACAATCCTCCACCGGGCCGGCCGGGCCGGCCAAGATCGCAGAGACCACCTGCTGGCCTACCAGCAGGATGCGGTAAATCCCCCCTGCTGTCGCGGCTGTCGCTGTTGGAATACCTGCCTGTTGCAACAGCTCCGCCGCCACGGACCAGTTTCCGGCTATGGCAGCTCCGATCTGCCGGGTTTCAGCCGTCATCGTGCCCAGTATACGCCGCTGCTGCTTACCCTGGCCTAATTGAAAGAGATCTGGGGTGAACCGGCTCAGACGCAGCGCCGGAATATCCCGTTCTGCCGCCGTCACCAGCAGGGCTTGCATACTGGCACTGGGAGCCCGCTCTGCGAACAGCCGGCAAATGCGGTCTAAAGCCTCTGAAAAATCGAAAGCCTGGCGCTCCCATGTGGCAATACCCCTGCCAGTTACGCCGCCGTTTTCGGCCTGGAAATGGGCAGCCACCAGGTGGCGCACCAGCTCCACTGCCAGCGCCCCAGCCCCTACCCCTGTCTCCTCTTCCCGATAGCCGTAAATCACCCGCCTACCCCCCCAGGTACCCCTGCTGCGACCAGCGGAGCAGGTAGATCCTTTGTTGCGCGCTCCCCCCGCCAGGTGTTGAATTTCCAGGGCCAGAGTGAGCACCACCTGCTCCCAGGACAAACCCCGCTGCAGGGTTGGCGCGATATTGCCGGCCTCATCCGCTGCCGCAATGAAAACCTCTCCGACCCCATCGCGGTGCGCCAGCGTAGGCATCAGCGCCAGCATTTGTCCCATCAGGCCGGGGATTTGCGCCGGGATCAGATGTTGCAACTCCCCCAATTCTAGCTCCAACAGAATCGCAGCTTCAGGGCTATATAGATTCGGGCCGCGGAAAATCCTTGCTTCCCGGAGTTCCATCCTCTGCTCCTCAACCATGCAACAAGCTATAAAAAAACTCTGCGCAAGTATCAGTCCTGCGCAGAGTCCAACATTTATTCAAGTATCTGCAACCTACAGCTACGCTCCAAACTCTATCACCAACAATAACCACCTGCAGCGCTAAGCAGTTACTTCTTCCCGGCGTATATTACGGCGGAAGAAGCGCCCCACTTCGCCGGACTGCCAGGTGACCAAAATCGCCGAAGCATTGAAAATTGAGGAGTACGTGCCGCTGATAATACCGATCAATAAAGTAACCACAAAGTGACGGATGGTGATACCGCCGAAAAGGGTCAATGCCAGCAGGGTCAATACCACCGTGAGAGAGGTATTGATCGACCGGTTCAGCGTCTGCACTATGCTATGGTTGACTACCTGCTCGAATGGGTAACCCCGCATCCGGCTAAAATTCTCGCGAATCCGGTCGAACACTACAATGGTGTCGTGTACCGAGAAACCGATCACCGTCAGCAAAGCGGTCAAAAACAGAGAGTCCACTTCCCAGCCAAGTAGCTTCCCCAAAATCGCCGAGATGCCCATAACCACCAATACGTCATGCACCAGGGCGATCAAAGCACAAATGCCATACATCCAGGATTTCTGAATTTTACGGAAGGCGAAGGAGATATAGATTAAAATCGCGATGGATGCTATGATCACCGCCAGGGACGCCCGTTGGCTAGTCTGCTCACCCACCGAAGGTCCCACCGAGTCAAAGCGCAGCTCGGTGAAATCCCCATACTTGGCCTGGATCGCGTTTTGCACCTGGAGTTTAGTTTCCGTATCCATCGGTTTAGACCGGACTAGGAAACCATCCGCACCTGAGGTCTGCACCGACGCGCCGGGCAACCCGGTCTGGTCGAATATGGCAATGAGATCTGCCGGGAGAACGGCAGTTGGTTGGTTAAACCGCAACTCCCACAACGATCCACCTGTAAAGTCAATACTCAGCGGTAAGCCCCACAGCAACAAGGCAATGATCCCGGGTACCAATACCGCGGCGGATATAATATAATACAAGTTCCGCTTGCCAATAATATCTATCACTGCATCCCCTCACCTTTCATCTACAATCTTATGAGTGCGGGCACAGTATAGCATATCTGGCCCGATCTGACAAAATTTCCATCCCCATCATGGTTGAAGCTGTACTGTGCGTAATACCAACGGCAGGTACAGGCGCCCCGCCGGTTGTGACACCACCGTATTTGTCGCGGTCGGGGTTTGCGTCGCCGTAACCAAGGCAGTAGCTGTCGTGCTCAAAGTCACGGTAGCCGCGGCAGTCCGGCTGGCCGTAGGCGTATCCGCCGCGGTGGCTTTAGCCGTGGCGGAAGCCGTAGCCGTGACAGTAGCACCCGCCGGTAGCACATATTGCAGGATTTCCCCCTGATTCCCTACGATCCAGCCATACCGCCCTGCGGCAATATCGATGGCGTTCAAATCCGGCTCAGCATGCTGCGACTGCCGCACAATCTCCCAGTTGGTCGTATCATAGGGATCATCTCCTGGCCCGTGTATGATGGCCCCCCCCGTCCCTACCATCCAACCATCTGTGCGGCTAATCATCTTCACCGCCCGTAGAGCCGCGCCGGCTAGTTGGCTAATCACCAGGTTTTGCGTTTTACAATTCTGCGGGCAGGCATAAGCCTTCGCGTCATAGAGCAGCACGCCGACCCCATCGGTCGTGAACCAACCGTAATCGTGATCGACAAATGACGTCCCATTTACCATTGCATGCGTCCAAATCCCCGCCGATTGCCAACCATTCTCCCCATCAGAATACAGTTGTTTGCCTACCTCGCCGCTGACCCACGCCCAATGTACCCCGTACCCTCCTACAGTATAGAAAGATGGACCCATAGGGATTTCCCGGTGCCAGATAAGGTTGTAATAATGCACGATCTCGCCATCCAGGCCTGCGGCGTAGCCTTCATCCGGCGTGGGCATATATATACCGCGCAAGGGACGGATGGGCGCAAAGTTGCTAGTAGCCATCTCACCCGTCAGAATCGTCCAAGTGGCGCCATCATAGCGCGCCAGGATACCCCGGGTGATCCGGGTCGAAATATCGAAATATTCTCCCGCCGCCCATCCCACCGTGTCACTCACCATCGAGACGCCGTACCAGGCTAACTGTTGAAATTGCCCCGCATTTGCCGGCGTCGTATCGAGCCATACCCCGTTTTTATAGTGCAGCATCACCGCGCCATCACCCACCGCCCACGCTTCGCCGGTACTCACAACTGAAACGCCCCGCAAATTCTTCGTAGTGGGAGAGAGCGGATAATTCACCCATGACCCTATGGGCGGGGAGTCGATCTGAGCAGTAGCCGATGGTGTTAGCAGAGGACTGAAAGCAGGGCCCTGGCCAGAGGCAACCGCTAAGTGCGCCACAATCGGCTGGGACCCGGCCAGTAACCCCATCCATAACAGCCCGCCGGCCAGGCCCAGGCACATCAGAAATTTCGAGGGTAACTTACCGCGTAGTGGGGGCATTAACCAACTCGCCAACGAGCAATAGGATCAAGGATTCTGTAACCAGGGCTGGTGAGCACCGTGCGTCTGAAGATAAACAGATCTATGCCTCTCCCCGGTTTTCTGGCTGGGGGAAATTCTCGACGGGGGCGGGTTTTAAATCAAAGCCGGTCAACCTTCTCAGGCGTGACTCCCCGGCTGCCCCGATGGCAAAATTCTCCTCGATAAAGCGCAGCAGGTTACGCGTCACGGTGATGGCGGTGAACATAGAAATCGCCACACCGATAAACAGCGTCAGGGCGAAACCCTTGACGATACTGGCGCCAAACAATGAGCCGAACCAGTACAGGATACCGCAGGTGATAAAGGTGGAGAAGTTCGAATCGCGAATCGAGGGCCAGGCGCGTAAGAAGCCCGCCTCAATCGCCCCGCCCAATGTGCGGCCTGACCGTATCTCCTCTTTCATGCGTTCAAAGATGAGGATATTGGCATCTACCGCCATACCGACGGATAAGATGAACCCGGCAATGCCGGGCAGGGTCAATGTCACGGGGATCAACTTAAACACGGCAAAGGTGAAAGTGGCATAGATCAACAGCGCCAGAGATGCCAGGATGCCCGGCATGCGATAGTAGGTCAGCATGAAGATAATGACGACCGCTAACCCGATCGCGCCGGCAATCAAACTCTTGCGCACCGAATCCTGGCCCAGGCTCGGCCCCACAGTACTGCGCTGTACGACTTCTAGAGGTACCGGCAGGGAGCCGTATTTCAATTGGATCGCCAGGTTCCGCGCCGATTCTACCGTGAAGCTACCCTGGATCACCCCCTGGCCATCCGGAATCGGTCCATTGATCACCGGTGAAGAAATCACCCGCTTATCTAACACAATCACCAGGTACTTTCCTACATTGGCGCGTGTATAATCGCCAAAAATGCGCGCGCCCTCACTATTCAAGGTGAAGCCCACAATCGGCTGGTTGGTGGTTTGATCAAACTGCAACTGGGCATCCGTCAACATATTTCCGGTCATCACCGTATGGAAGGTCTGGTTGAAAATCGGCGCTTCGGTCGGCGTCGGCGTCGGCGAACCGGTAACCGCCGCACCCGTAGTGGTCACACCCTGGGTATCCGTGACACCGGCCGTCTGTGAGACGCCCGTCGTATCGGTGATGCCTGAGGTGGTCGTAGACGAGATATTCGTCTGGGTTGCCGGAGTTACCACTTCCCCGGTAGTGCTTAAATCCGTTCGTACCAGAGAACCCACCGGGAAGGGTGTATCTCCGGCGTCTACAAATTCCATTAAGCCGGTGCCTCCCAGAGTCTTAATGGCCTCATCCGGATTCGTAATTCCCGGCAGTTCCACCACAATCTTATCCTGGCCGGAAATCTGGATCAACGGCTCGCTCACGCCCAGGCCATTGACGCGGTTCTCGATGATGCCTTTAGCAGCCACCATCTGATCCGCGTTAGGCACCGTACCATCGGGATTCTTGCCTTGCAGCAAGACCTGCAATCCGCCCTGCAGGTCCAGCCCCTCTGCCACTTTCAAGGTCTGCAAATTCGCTGGCCGCCAAAAGAGCAGGCTTTCAAAGAATGGCAAGTGTTGGATCGGTAAATCAATATAAATTGACACTATCACCAGGACGGCAATAATAGCCATAAATGTGTTCGTACGTTGTCGCATATTAGGTCAGCTTCTCCTCATCATTACGCCACATTCGATTGTGCCGCGATCCGGCAGATTTTCGCCAAATCTGGCAGAGTAAAAAATAAGAGCAACGGGGCAAAATTATACCCCGTTGCTCTTGCTATGTCAAAAGGACAACCCCTACCGATTAGAAGGGGATCTCATCCTCGTTGCTGGGAGGCGCCGTATCGCCCGCATCAGCCTGTCCTTGCCCCGGTCCTGTCCCCTGACCACCGCCAAGAAAGCGAACAGCATCAGCAGATATCTCCAGTGAAGCCCTTGGTTGGCCATCGTTCCCCATAAAAGCCTGGGCAGATACTCTCCCCTCCACAAGCACCTTCTGTCCTTTCGTCAAATATTGGTTCGCAGTCTCCGCTTGCTTGCCCCACACTGAAACCCGGAACCAAGTTGTCTCCTCTTTCGGCTGCCCATCTTGCCCTGACCATTTCCGGCTGGTTGCCATAGTAAAATGGCATACCGCCTGGCCAGATTGGGTATACCGCAATTCTGGATCTCTTCCCAAATTACCCACCACGATTATTCTCTGATACATGATCCCCCTCCTTATTATGGCCTGTTGGACTCCATTTTATGCAATTACCCTCATCGGGTCAACTCATTCCCCCAAATACCAGAACGTTTATACTAGTAGCTAATAGTACCACAAAGTAGCACAAATGTCCAATTGCATAGAACATTTGTGCTAAACCCCATCTCCAACATTAAAGTTTGCAAATTGGCCTCTGTACCCCCTTGTCAAAAGACCAAAAAACGATTAAAATGTGGGTACATGTGGGGCAAAGTGGAATAAAGTGGTTTAAAATGGGTTGATGGATCGGGAAGGTGGGGCAATAGCAACATAAATCCCGGTTTACCAACCCCCTACGGGGGCGAAGGTTGTATTTCTCGGGAGAGACTGATCTCACAATCGACGACAAAGGGCGCATCACTCTCCCAGCGCGATTCCGCGATGTCTTGTCCTCAGGCGTATTTGTGACACGTGGTTTAGACGGTTGTTTGTTTGTATTTCCTTTGGCCACCTGGCACACGATGGCTGAAAAGATGCAATCAATGTCTTTGACGCAGGCATCTTCCCGCCTCATCAGCCGCATGTTCACCTCCGGCGCGGATTTGGAGCCGGATCGCCAGGGACGCATCCTCCTACCCACCTACCTGCGGGACCACGCAGGCCTGGCGGATGACGCGGTCATGGTGGGCAGCATCAACCGGCTGGAAATTTGGAGCAAAGAGAGTTGGGCGAAAGAGACCCAACGTATGCTGGCAGAGGCGGACCAAAACGCCGAACAACTGGGAGTGTTGGGCATCCAATTATAATTGAGGCTATGATTAGTGATAAGCGCAATCTGGGGCGCCGAAGCCCTCAACCGAAAAGGCAATCTTAATACTCAAGGACCATTTTTGCGTGTCATGACTACGCA
This sequence comes from Chloroflexota bacterium, assembly GCA_009692745.1. Classification (GTDB taxonomy): domain Bacteria; phylum Chloroflexota; class Anaerolineae; order Epilineales; family SHYO01; genus SHYO01. The sequence goes on along the minus strand of SHYO01000057.1, from coordinate 11,542 downwards.
CACACCCGTTTTACCTGGAGAGGTGTTAGATGCTTTGCAGCCACGCCCCGCTGGTGTCTACATCGATGGCACCCTGGGTGCTGGCGGGCATAGCCAGCTAATCCTGCACGCCGCCGGTTCTGGCAGCCGTCTGCTCGGCTTGGATGCCGACCCCGACGCTCTGGCCCGCGCCGCTGAACGCCTGGCATCATTCGGTGAGCGTGCCGTTTTGGTCAATAGTAATTTCGCGAACCTGGGTGAGATGGCTCAAGAATATAGTTTTATACCGTGTGATGGCATCTTGTTGGATTTAGGTCTCTCCTCGATGCAGCTAACCGATGGAGAGCGTGGCTTCTCATTCCAACAGGACGGCCCGCTCGACATGCGCTTCGATCCTACCCAACCTGAAACCGCGGCGGATCTACTCAACAACCTGCCGGAACAGGAATTGGCCAACCTGATCTATACCTATGGGGAAGAACATCAGTCGCGGCGCATTGCACGGGCCATCGTCCAAGCGCGCCCGCTGCGCACGACCCGCCAATTGGCCGATCTGATCGCCCGGGTGACCGGGCGTGGTCGCCAGGGAATTCACCCTGCCACCCGCACTTTCCAGGCATTGCGCATCGCTGTCAATGAAGAGCTGCAAGTACTCGAACAGGTGCTCCCCCAGGCGCTCCATTGCCTGAAACCGGGAGGACGCCTGGCAGTGATCTCCTTCCATTCTTTGGAGGACCGGATCGTTAAAAACTTCTTCCAGCAGGAAGCGCGGGATTGCATTTGCCCTCCCGAGCAGCCGATATGCACCTGCGACCATCATAGTACTTTAACGATCGTTACGCGCCGGCCGATTCAGCCTACCGATGAGGAAGTCAATCGAAATCCGCGTAGTCGCAGCGCCAAATTACGCGTTGCGGAACGCTTACCCGATTATTTGGAGACCAACCTTGGCTAGCACCCGGCAGAGGTTGCCCCTTTCCCGTCTGGCGCAGCTTGGCAGCCAGATACACCTGGGGCAGCTAACCATCGATACCACCACCCTATTCCTTATAGCGTTGATTCCCATCACCCTATTGGCCTTCAGCTTCCTGCGCCTGCAATTGGTTAGCAACGGCACACGCTTGAGCCTCAGCATTGCCGACCAGGAAATGCTGCGCGAAAAACGCCAACAGGAGAAGGGGCTACAACTAGCTATCCTTGGTCAAGCCACGACCCTGGACAAAGTCCGGAAGCGTGCTCGTGAGATCGGCATGGTGCCGGCTGAGAAATCCATCTATCTCACATTGGATACCCTGCCCTCTAATAATGGGCAGCCGCCTGCCAGCGCAGGTGACAAACCCGTGGGAGTATCCAGCAGCGGTCCACCATTATCTTCCCTGGAAATGCCACCTGAGATTGTAAACTGGTGGCACTTAGCCACCTCAGGGTGGCAAGGAATTCTCCAGAAGGTTAAATTCTGGTGAAGAGCAGCCGCTGATGGGCTGCTCTTCGGCATTTAATCGGCATAAAATTGGGTAGAATTCGTTATAAATGATGAGATTAATGCAGAAATTACCTTATTTATTACATATATTAATGTATTCAAAGCTGAGTACTCCGCAGTCGGAACTGTACTCAGTCCGGGATATCTGGCACATATGGTTGCTTACCGCTATCGGCTGATGTTTGTCCTCATATGTTTCTTTTTGCTGGCCTTCATCATGGCCGCCCGCCTGGCCTATTGGCAAGTCTGGCCGGATAATATCCTGCGCCAACGACCCGATCTCATGGCTCACGGCGCGACCAACGATGCCCCACACTGGCGCGGCACCATCTTTGACCGCAACGGGTATCCTCTGGCGGTAGATGTCACCGAGTACGACTTAGACGCCGACACCCGCTATCTAGATCCGAAAGCCACCGCCACTTTTCTCTCGCCGTTGTTGAAAATGTCGGCTACCGATCTCGAAACCAACTTGAGCATCAAGCGCCCCTACCTGCGGCTGGCCCGAAGTCTTCAGGCCGATGTAGCCCAGAAGATCTCCGCTGCCGTTCAGAGCGATATCCTACTGCGGGGACTACATCTGAAGGTAGCCCCCCGTCGTTACAATCCTGCGGGAAGCCTGGCCGGAACCATATTGGGTTATGTCAATGCAGATGGCAAGGGTGTCTATGGCCTGGAAAGCATGCTGGATGATCGACTGCGCAGCCAGGCAGGTTCCCTGGGTGGTATCAAGCTTATCGATCCACTCCAATTCGTGCCCGCCAGGAATGGCACAGATATCTATCTCACCATCGACCGGGTGATCCAGGATATCACCGAGCAGGTCCTTTTTGAAACTATCATCTCCCATAAAGCCGAAGGCGGCACCGCCATCGTCATGAACCCCAAAACCGGGGAGATACTGGCCATGGCTTCCTACCCTTCCTATACGCCCAGCAATTTCGCCGAAATCGCCCAGAAAAACCCGGATCTCTTCCAGAATCCCGCCATCAGCAAGATCTATGAGCCGGGTTCCGTGGTCAAAGTGGTTACCGTGGCGGCAGGTTTAGATACTGGTGTGATTACGCCGCAGAGCACCTATAATGACACCGGCTCCTTTACCATCTCCGGTCTGACCATCGAAAACTGGGATCGCATGTCCCACGGCATCACCAGCATCCCTGTGATGTTGCAGAAATCTTTAAATCTTGGCACCGTCCATATCGCCGATTACATGGGTCAGGCTAAATTCTATAAATATATGGTAGACTTTGGCTTCGGCCAGCCTACCGGCGTGGAACTACAGGGAGAAGTCTCCGGCATCCTGCGCCTCCCCGGCCACCCCCGCTTTAACCAGGCGGATCTCTATACCAACTCCTTTGGCCAGGGCATGGCGGCGACCCCGCTGCAAGTCATCAACGCCGTCGCCGCCGTCGCGAATGGCGGCAAACTGCTGCGCCCGCATATTGTTAAAGAATACCGAGATGGGAATACCATCGTAGCGGTCCAACCCACTATCGTGCGCCAGGTTGTCGGCTCCCGCGTGGTCCACGATTTAAATGAGATGTTGGTCGGGGTCGTCGAAAACGAAGTCACCGGGGCCGCCATTCCCGGCTATCGCGTGGCCGGGAAAACCGGTACGTCGGAAATTCCCACCGCCACCGGCTACGATCCACGCTGGACCATTGGTTCCTTCGTGGCATATGCCCCGGCCGATGATCCACAAATCATCATATTGGCCAAGATTGATAAACCCCAGCTACCTCTGGGTGAACAAACAGCCGCACCGGCGGTACGCGTCATCATGAAGCAAACCCTGGGCTATTTAGGTATTGCCCCAGACAATATTCGTCTGGCGGCTAACCAGGCCAATCGCTAAAATGGCAGTAGGGGCGGGCCTACGTGCCCGCCCTACGTGCCCGCCCTACGCGCCCGCCCATCAAGGCCGATCGCAAAAATGGCAGTTACGCACTCTTAGTGGGTCAGGATTACATCAGGGTTACCTGGAGCATATGTCTGAACTTACACTAGTCGATATCATCGCCGCTCTCAAGCCGGGGCTTTCCGCCCAAGCTGATCCTACCATGTGGCAGAGTTGGTCCCAAACCCTGTTCTCCACCGTAGTCAGCGATTCCCGCCAAGTCGAGCCCGGTTGTCTGTTTGTGGCCTTGAAGGGGGAGCGGGCGGATGGCCATGACTATATAGACCAGGCCCTGGCCGGCGGCGCTGTGGCCGTATTGGCAGCCGCCGCAGAATATACTATTGGCGGTGGGGCGCGCACCCCACAAACCCGCTGGCTGAATGTCCCCACCGGCGCCCGTTCTGACGGCGCCGTCAGAACGGGCAGCGGCAAAACCTGGCTCTTGCTGGTGCCCGACCCGCTGATAGCCCTGCAGGAGATCGCCATCTACTGGCGACAGCAACATGCCCAAATTCGCGTGGTGGGCATCACCGGCAGCGTCGGCAAAACGACCACCAAAGAATTAACCGCCGCGGTCGTATCTTCCCGTTATAAAACGTTTAAATCTCCGGGGAACCTGAATAGCGAGGTAGGTTTACCGCTTGCCTTGCTCAAGTTGGAGCATCAACATCAGAGAGCTATCCTGGAAATGGGCATGTATGATATTGGCGAGATCGAGCGGCTGGCAGCGATAGCCCGACCGCAGATCGGTATCGTCACCAACGTAGGCACAGCCCACCTGCAGCGCCTGGGAACGGTTGAACGTATCCAACAGGCCAAATCCGAGTTGGTGCGGGCTCTGCCGGCCGACGGCGTCGCCGTCCTGAATGCCGACGATCACCGGGTGTTAGAGATGCGCCGTTGGACACCCGCCCGCGTTTTCACCTACGGTTTCAGCCCAGATGCCGACCTGCGCGCCGAGGAGATGGAAAGCAACGGCCTGGAAGGCATCAGCCTCTGGTTCCACCCCAAGGGAGGCGAGCGTATCTTCGGCCGTCTCCCCTTGATGGGCCGGCATAGCGCCCATGGTGTCCTGGCCGCCGCGGCGGTCGGCCTAATCGAGGGGCTCTCCTGGGACGAAATCATCGGCGGGCTAAAATCCCTGCCTGGTCAGTTGCGCCTGGTCATGGCGCCGGCCATCAACGGCGCACATGTCATTGATGACACCTACAACGCCGGCCCCGATTCCAGCGTGGCCGCGCTCAACCTGCTGCAAGAGCTCACCGGCCGGCGCATCGCCGTCCTGGGAGATATGCTGGAATTGGGCCCTTATGAAACTCAAGCCCATCAGATAGTGGGCGCCCGCGCTGCCGAGGTGGTAGATCTCCTGCTGGTCACCGGCGCCAGGGGCCGCCTGATCGGCGAGGCTGCCCTCGCCGCCGGGCTACAACTCAACCAGGTCTTTTTTGCGGCCGGCAATCAGGAGGCAGCTTCACTCCTGAAACAACTGCTCCAACCCGGCGATATTGTGCTGATTAAAGGTTCCCGGGGCGTTCACATGGAAGATATCGTCCAAGAAATTGATTTAGTAGAAATTGATTTAGTAGAACGTGAGGTTTAAATGGCTTTTCCTTTAACTCTGGGCACTCTATCTTTTCTGGCAGCCGTTTTTTGGGGGGGGCCGTTAATTCGTCTCCTGAAAAAATACCGCATGGGCAAACAGATCCGCGTGGAAGAACCGACCAGCCACCAGGTGAAAATGGGCACCCCGACCATGGGCGGGCTGATGATTCTCATCCCGGTATTCATCATCACCGCCGGGCTAAACCTGATCAACGTCCTCGGTCTGACCCTCATCGGGCGTTCCGTGATAGTCCCTATGGCGGTACTGGTCGCCTTCGGCGTCCTGGGCGCAATAGACGATTATATGGGTGTGCGCGGCATGGGCAAGGCGGGAGGAATGTCAGGCCGCACCAAAATTGCCTGGCAAATCCTCTTCGCCCTGGTCGTAGCTCTGGTCCTATATTTTGGCCTGGAGCTGCGCAGCATCGCAATTCCCACCATCCCGGATAAGATCGATATTGGCCTCTGGTATATCCCTATCGCTGTCTTCTTCATCGTCGGTGGCTCCAACGCCGTCAACCTTTCCGACGGTATGGATGGTCTGGCCGGCAGCCTCAGCGCTATCGCCTTCGCCGCATATGGCATCATCGCTTATCTGCAAGGGCAAAGCTTCCTGGTGGCTTTCTGCTTTACCATGGTAGGGGCTTTACTAGCCTTCTTGTGGTACAACGCCCATCCGGCAGAACTCTTCATGGGAGATGCCGGCGCCCTCAGTATCGGCGCTACCCTGGGCACCGTGGCCCTCATGACCGGCCAATGGCTGCTCTTGCCGATCATAGCCCTGGTTTTCATCGCTGAGGCGCTCTCCGTCATTATTCAGGTAGGCTACTTTAAGTGGACGCACGGCAAGCGCTTTTTCAAAATGGCGCCGCTGCACCTCCACTTTGAACTTAAAGGGTGGTCCGAAACCCAGACGGTGCAGCGATTCTGGCTGTGTGGCATTCTCTGCGCCATGCTCGGTGTCGCATTGGCCCTGGCTTAGCTTTCTGTTGGACAAATTTGCAATTTGTCCATCTGTGGCCTTGCAGGTGCGTCACCGGTAGGTGTGCAACCGGTAGGTGTGCAACCGCACAAAATTTCTCTCAGGAGACCGTCGCGTTCATGTTCGAAAATCAGCGGGAAAAAATCCAAAACCAACTAACCGGCCCCACCTCCTTTGTCGGACTGCGGGCGGGCGTCGTCGGGTTGGGCATCGAAGGCCACTCGCTGGCGCGATTCTTCCTGCAACAGGGAGCGACCGTCGAGGTCCACCACGTGCAGAGCCAGGCAGAGCTGGCTACTGATCCGCGCCTCGCCGCCCAGGTCGCCCAATTGGCCGCTGCCGGCGCGCACCTCAAACTGGGCCCCAGCTATCTGCAGGGCTTGCTGGAATGTGACATCATTGGCGTGGTGCAGAGCGCCTTTACCTATAAATATCCGCAGAACATGGCCGTCTTGCAGCAGGCCGTGGAGCAAGGTATCCCGCTGGTCTCCAACCTATCGCTCTTTTTCGATCGCTGCCCGGCGCGCATCATCGGTATCACCGGCACCAACGGCAAAACCACCACCACAGAAATGGCCGCCGCCATCCTGGCCCAAGGCCCCGTGCGCAGCCACGTCGCCGGCAACATTGGCGCCTCCCCGCTGGATTTCCTGCAGGCCATCGCGCCGGCCGACCTGGTGCTGCTGGAGATCAGCAACTACCAATTGCGCTTCCTGGAACGCAGCCCCTGGCTGGCCGCGATCACCAACATCGCGCCGGACCACCTGGTCGATTACGGCGGTGATTATGCTGCCTACCGCGCGGCCAAACATCGTATCCTGGAATTCCAGGCGCCCGGCGATTGGGCCGTCTTAAATGCCGATGATCCCTGGACCAGCAACTGGGCCAATACTGCCACGGGGCGGGTCATGCCCTTTAGCCGCTCCCAACCGCTCCATCCCGGCGCCTATGTAGAAGAGGGGATGCTCTGCCTGAGCACCGGAGACAGCACTTTCCCGGTCTGTGCCCTGGACGCCCTGCAGGTGCGGGGTAAACACAACATCGAAAACGCCCTGGCGGCGGCCGCCATCGGCCTGCTGGCCGGCGTGCCCGTCGAGGGTATCGCCGCCGCTCTAGCCGGATTCAAAACCGGCGCCCATCGCATCGAATTTGTGCGGTGCCACGCCGGTGTTGAGTGGTTTAACGATAGCAAGTCCTCCACCCCCGCCTCCACCGTGGCGGCGGGGCGCAGCTTCCCCGGCCGGGGGATCATCCTGCTGCTGGGGGGGCGCGATAAGGGGCTCTCCTGGGAGGAGCTGGCTGCGGAGGCGCGGGAATCTGTCCGCCAGGTGATCTGTTTTGGCGAAGCCGGGCCCTTGATTCACGCCGCTCTCGGCCACCCGCAGGCATATACCACCGCCGATCTAGCGGGGGCCGTATCCCTGGCCGCCGGCGCCGCAAGGAGCGGTGACGTAGTCCTGCTTTCGCCCGGTGGTACCAGTTTCGATGCTTATAAAGATTACCAATCCCGTGGCCTGCATTTCAAGACCCTGGTAAACGACCTTGCGTAGCGGCGGGCCTACGTGCCCGCCCAGCAGCAGTAGCGGCGGGCCTACGTGCCCGCCCCACAAATAGTGGGGTTCGCCCCACGAATAGAAGGGAGTTGCAATTGTTACGCCGTCAACCAAATGTAAACCTGGGCAATTCAGACTATTGGCTGTTGGGCATCATCATTTCCCTGCTCTGCCTCGGTCTCTTAATGGTTTATAGCACCACCTACTTTTTCCTGGACGACGATCCTTTCTATTTTCTGGCGCGACAGATAGTCTGGCTGGTGCTGGGCTCAGGTCCCTTGTTACTGCTCTGGCGCCTGGATTACCATTATATCCGCCGCTTTTCCGTCCCGATTATGGCTGCCACCATGCTGCTCCTCATCGTGATCTTGCTGGTTGGCGGTGAATTGCACGGTGGGCAGCGCTGGCTGCTGCAATCAGGCTCCATCCAGCCCAGTGAGATAGCCAAGCTGGCCGTCATCATTTATGTTGCCGATTGGCTCTCCAGCAAGGGAGAACAGATCAAAGATGTCACCCTGGGTCTCATCCCCTTTGCCATCCTGATCGGCGTGATCACCGGCCTGATCCTGCTCCAGCCCGACTTCAGCACCTCGATGATCGTGGTGGGTATCGCCGTCACCATGTTCTTTATTGCCGGAGCTGAGCTCTTACAGCTTGGCATCGGCCTGATGTTCGGCGGCGCGACCCTGGCGATCATCCTGATCCAGGCGCCGTACCGCCTGAGCCGCATCACCACCTTCATGGATCCGCTGGCCGATCCCTCCGGCAAAGGGTACCAAATCGGCCTGACCCTGCAGGCGTTGGTCAACGGCGGATTTGCGGGGCGGGGCTTGGGCAATAGCGTGCAAAAACTTATGGGGCTGCCCCTGCCCCACACCGACTCGATCTTCGCCATCTTAGGGGAAGAGTTGGGACTGCTGGGCTCGCTCATGGTGATCGGTCTCTTTGCGGCCCTGGCTTACCGCGGCCTGCGCATCGCCTTGAAAGCGAGTGATCCCTATGGCGCCGTCTTGGCCACCGGTATCACCTGCTGGATCACCTTGCAGGCGCTGGTAAACGTGGGCGGCGTCACGGCCACCATTCCCTTTACCGGTATTCCCCTGCCGTTTGTCAGCTATGGCGGCTCTGCCCTGGTTTCCACGATGGCCGCTGTCGGCATTTTATTGAGTATTTCTCGAACTAGCAGGGTCTCTGCACCCACAGGAAAAGATTATGCGAGTTTTAATATCGGGTGGCGGTACCGGGGGCCACGTCTACCCCGCCTTATCCGTCGCTGAGCGCTTAATTGCTGGGCATAAATCTGCCGGTCCGGCGAGTACGCCGGGCGAGGATACGCGGGAGCGGCGAGGATACGCCGGGGGCAAATTCACCGCCCCGCCGGCCACTGCTCCTACCACCGGCGTATCCTCGCCCAGTATCCTCTGGATAGGGGGGGCCGTCGGAACGGGGGGTGGCGTCGAAACCGAGCTGGTGCAGCGCGCCGGGTTGGAGTTTGCCGCTATTCCGGCGGGCCAGGTGCGCGGTATGCATCCGCTGCGCCTGGCGGGCAATATGCTGCGGCTGGTAAGTGGGTTCGCCCAGGCCATCAACCTGGTCAAACGCTTCCACCCGGATGTCATGCTGACCACCGGCGGATATGTCTCCGTACCGGTAGTGCTGGCCTGCTGGGTACGGCGCGTCCCGAGCGTGGTCTATCTGCCCGACCTGGAGCCCGGCTGGGCTGTCAGATTCGCCGCGCGCTTTGCCAGCCGCATAGCGGTCAGCTTTCCCGAAGTCGAACACTACTTCCCGGCGCATAAGGTGGTGACCACAGGCTACCCGGTGCGCCGCAGTTTTGTCAAAAAGGACCCGGCGCAGGCGCGTAAAATCTTGGGCCTCGACCCCAAGATTTTAACCGTTTTAGTCTTCGGTGGTTCGCGCGGCGCGCATAATATTAACAAAGCATTTGGCGGAATCCTGCCAGAGCTCATAAAAAGTTGCCAGGTGATCCATGTCACCGGCGCCGAAGATTATGATGCTATGTGCCGCATGAGAGATGCTTTGCCTGCTTCACAAAAACCTAGATATAGTGTATACTCTTATCTGCACCACGAAATGGCCGATGCCATGTCCGCCTCCGATCTGGTGGTAGCCCGCGCCGGCGCCGCTATCTTGGGTGAGTTTCCGATCATGGGGATTCCCAGTATTCTCATCCCCTATCCCTTCGCCGGGGCCCACCAGAAAGTGAATGCCGATTTTATGGCTAAACATGGCGCTGCGGTCATACTCGACGATGCCGGGCTGGACCAGGCAACCCTGGCAAAGCGTTCCGACGCCGGAACCCTTCTACCCCTCATGCTGCACCTGCTGCACAACGAAGCTGCCCGCCAACAGATGGCAGTCCAGGCCAACCGCTTGAGCCGCCCGGACGCCGCCGACCATCTGGCCCAACTGTTACAAGAGGTGGCCCAGGGTGGGCGCCGTCAGAACGGGCGCCGTCAGAACGGGCGCCATCCCTTTCCCGCCCCTTCGCTCCTAGGATCAAACAGGGGAGAACGGTAATGGTAGATTACAACTTTAAAGCCGGACAATTTGGCAAATTGTCCAACATAATGCACGGAACGGCGCCATGGTAAACGTCACCTATACCATCGGCGACCCAACCCTGCTGCTGGTGCTGGCCTTAATCTTCGGCTTCATCGGCTTCAAGCGCGGCTGGCCCAAGGAATTACTCGTGACGGGATTCCTACTCTTAGGGCTGATTCTAGTCGGGTTCGAATTCGACTTCCTGGCGAATATAGTCAACCGGGCTTGGGTATTTTTTCTTTTTGCCCTAACCGGAGGACTAGGTTCAGATAATCCGTCCCAGGTGTTACAACAGGTGCGCGGCACGCCGCTCGTTACCGCCGATAACGCACCTACCTTTACCTTTTTAGTATTGGTCTTATGCGCCATCATAGGCTACATCCTGGGGGAACGGCGCTACAAAGCGCTAAAAGGCAGTTATAACCATATTGTAGGCTTCTTTGCCGGGTTGCTGAATGGCTTTTTAATTGGCTACATTACCTTGAGCAGATTATACCTGCCGCGACCGAATGAGGTGACCCAGGTGATCCTGCCCACCGGCTCCTTGGTGGCAATCCTGAAAGATTATTGGATCTACGCCATCGTCGGCGCGGTCATTGTACTGATCGTCGCCAACCTGGTTCGTGCCCAGGGACGGTAAGGATAAGCAATGAATCCTATTGAAATTCTGTTCTTTACGATAGTGCTTATCTTTGCCGCCATCGGCGTCGTACGTGGTTTTCTGAGGGAATTGGGAGCGACTCTGATCATCCTGGTAGCTATCTATATCGTCGCAGATCTATTGGATTCCCGCCGGCTGCTGGCCACGGGTGTCAGAGCCGTCAATACCGCCTATCCCAACCCCATCGCCGGGGGGTTGGACAGGGCTTTAAGCAGCGAGACGATCCTTTTCCTGCTGTATACCACGATTATCATCGCCGTCACCTTTATGTCCTACCAGGGTGACACGCTGGACTTTAAGGGAAAGAATCCGCCGGGGTTGAGTGGTGCATTCATGGGAGGATTAGTTGGTGCGATCAATGGGTACCTGGTTGGCGGGACAATTTGGGCCTACATGGACAAATTCGGCTATCCCACGAAGGAATTGGGTTTGATCCGGCCGGATCTGCTTTCATCCTTTGCCAAGATGTTGATCAGCTACCTGCCCATCCCGATGCTGGAACCTTTGTTGTTACCGTTGGTCCTTATATTAATCTTACTCAGAGTACTGAAATAACCTGGGAGCGCCCCGAACTCTGTTCGGCAGGCGTCCCGCCTAATGGCACTAAGATTTGAACCTTAACAAGCGCGGGAGATGTGTTCTGCAGCTGTATGATTTCATGGTATCAGTTGCCAAGACTTTGCTGGCGAATTCGGCCGGGCATAAGTGGTCATTCAGAGTTAATCTGGTATCATAGGGAGGACGACGGAGTTTTTCCCTGACAAATTTTACCCTGCGTGTTAAGTAGTTGATCACATAGGAGATCAGCATGTCTCTC
>SHYO01000056.1 GCA_009692745.1 Chloroflexota bacterium | reverse complement strand
GTAGTGTTTAGATTTACATAAGGTGATGATTGGGCCTCAAAATAGCATTTTTGAACGGGCTATAAATGCCCGATTCAGACTTAAAAACCACAATATGTAGTATGTTAGACCTTTCATCAGTCTATATCCGGTGGCTGAGTAGTTACCACATTTCAAGAAGGAGGGAGGTCACATAGGGCGGCCACATAGGGCCGCCCCTACGGTAGGGGCACCCCTGCGTGGGTGCCCCCATGTGGGCTTCTTTTCAGCGTATGATGTCATTCAGATAGTCTATAAAAGGTTTCATCAGGGTAAAGCCTTGTACCGTCCGGTCGACAATATCCGGCGCGACCACCTCGGCGTCTGTCAGGTGGCGCCCCGTCGTGACCTCTTTCAGGGCCAGCAGATCCAGTTCCGGGTGGTCTTTGGGATAGCCTTTGGGCGCGGTCTTCAGCCGCTCGCCCTCCAGCGGACCAAACGCGGCGACAAAATCCTCAGCCTCAATAATCTGCCTGAAACGGGCCGCGTCCTGGTCCACCGCTTCGCGCCACTTCGCCAACTGTTCGGGAGTGGGCATATGCAGCCCCCCGCCGAGAAAAGAATGGTCGTGGAGTTCAATGTGGATATAATATCCCAGGGAGGTAGACTTTCTGCCGCCGGGAGTGATGTGCGCGCCCATGTTGGCCTTATAGGGAGACTTATCCTTCGAGAAGCGCACATCCCGGTTAATTCTGAAGATGCAATCCTGGGCCGAGACGCCGGTCAGGTCCGCAATGGGAGCCAGTCGCGCGATAAGCTCCTCCACGAAATCCTCGAAATGGTCACGCGCCTGCTGGTAGGAGGCGCGGTGCGCTTCGAACCAGGCTTTATTATTGTTTTTTTCCAGGTCGCTTAGGAAAGCCAGTACCGATTGCAGATCTACACCGTCAATCATGAGTTTTCTCCTACGGGATAATTTCCCTGTAAGTATTACCGGACAAGGACAGAAAAATGATTATAGGAGATTATAGGGGGAGTGGCGCGGGCCGGTCAAGTTAATTGGGAGCGGCTCGAACACAGTCCGGCCCGAACATCGTCTCGAATATTGCCCTGGCAGCCGTGAATAGCAGCGACCTGGCTACCATACAGGAGCGCATCCAGATCCTGCTGCGCGAGCGCCACAATCTCAAGGCAGATGGCACGAAGGATGATTTTCAGGTAATAAACCAGGCCGGACTGCTGAGCACACTTTCTAGCGTGACCACGATGCTGACCATTTTCCTGGCGGCCATTGCCGGCATCTCGTTAGTGGTGGGGGGTATTGGCATCATGAATATCATGCTGGTGAGCGTGACCGAGCGTACCCGCGAGATTGGATTGCGAAAAGCGGTGGGCGCCCGTGAGCAAGATATCTTGATCCAATTCATCGCCGAGGCGTTGTTAATGAGCTTACTCGGTGGGTTGATAGGATTGGGGCTGGGGTGGGCGATTGCTACCATTGTCACAGTAAGCGGTCTGCTTACTACTCTGGTGGAGCCAGGTACCGCATTAATCGCGCTGGGCGTCGCCATGGCCTTTGGCCTTTTCTTTGGGATTTACCCGGCGCGGCGAGCTGCCGCACTTAACCCGATCGATGCGCTGAAGTATGAATAGTACTTTAATGACTGGAACCGTTGCCGGACCCTTCCGAGAAATTTCACCTGCCCGGCAATCAAAAGGGGCACAGCAGAGCGTAATCTCTTTGACACTTCTATACAGTGGGACTATAATTTGCTAGTAAGGTGGAACGAGTGAGCGACTCAGAGCGGGGCCACCTTCCAGCGCTTCGTCACGAAAGGGTAATCACATGGCTTTAAAGCAAATGCGTCTCGTTATTGGTGGCATGTTAGTCGTAGCAGCTATCGGCTTCCTGATGTTTCAAGGCTTCCAAACTTCATCGGTTTACTATTATACCGTATCCGAATTAGAGAAGAAAGGGACCGAAGCCATGAACCGGGGGGTGCGGGTCACAGGAGTAGTAGATAAATCCACCGTGAAGTGGGATGCGCGCAACCTGAATATGAGCTTCACCTTTAAGGATGATAGCGGTACAACCCTACCGGTGGCTTATCACGGTCCGGTGCCGGATACATTTGATAACGCCGAGAATGTGGTGGTAGAGGGTAAGTACGGCTCCGACGGCGTCTTCCACGCCACCACCCTTTTTGTGCAGTGCCCTTCCAAGTATGAAGCTCAAGTTACTGAGAAAAAGTCGTAGCCGAGAGTGCCTGTTTAGAAACCAGGTTTCTGCCAGAGCAAGTGCCGCTCTCGCTCAGGAACTTGGTTTCTGATAGATGACGAACTGCATCAATATCTATTCATGAGCATATCCGGGGAATCTTAGCGGAGAGATACTATATGGCTGATATAGGCTATTTGCTGATCGTATTGGGCTTGGCTGCTGCGGTTTACAGTATGGTAACATCGGTGTACGGCGTCAGCGCCCGCCGGCCAGCATTGGTCTTGAGCGGGCGTAATGCTGCTTTAGTGGCCGCCGGCCTGACGGTGGGCGCCGCCCTGATGATGGAGTTCCTGCTCCTGACCCATGATTTTAATGTCAGATATGTAGCCGAGACCACCCAGCTTGGCCAATCCCTCTACCTGACGATCACTGCCTTGTGGGGCGCGCAAGCCGGCTCTCTCCTTTTTTGGTCTACGATTCTGGCCGGGTATACGATCTCTGTCATCCTGGTCACCCGGAACCAGCACCGCGATCTATTGCCTTGGGCCACCAGCGTACTGATGCTGACCCTGGCCTTCTTCTTGACCGTGCTGGTTTTTTTGCGCAACCCCTTTGAGCGCCTCACCTTCATTCCGGCAGACGGCACCGGGCTAAATCCCCTGCTGCAGCACGGCGGCATGATGATCCATCCCCCGAATCTCTATATGGGTTTCGTGGGCTTCACCGTCCCTTTCGCCTTCGCCATGGCCGCCTTGATCACCGGCCGGCTGGACGACACCTGGATCCGTACCACCCGCATTTGGACTATGATTGCCTGGACATTTCTCAGTATGGGCGTTTTGCTGGGCGGCAGGTGGGCCTATGATGTGTTGGGTTGGGGGGGCTATTGGGGTTGGGATCCGGTGGAAAACGCCTCCTTACTACCCTGGCTTACCGCCACAGCCTTTATCCACTCGGTGATGGTGCAGGAACGCAAAGGGATGTTGAAAATCTGGAATATGATCCTCATCGTAGCCACCTACGGGTTGGTCATATTCGGCACATTTCTGACCCGTTCCGGCGTCATATCCTCGGTACATGCCTTCGCCCTGTCAAACCTGGGCCCCATGTTCCTGGGCTTTCTGACCCTGGTACTGCTGATGGCGGTAGGATTGATCATCTACCGGCGCGATCTGCTGCGCAGCAAGAATCAAGTGGAGTCGCTGGTCTCACGCGAAGCCAGCTTCCTGCTCAACAACATGTTGATGGTAGGCGTGTGTTTCGCCGTCCTCTGGGGCACCATCTTCCCCATGATTTCCGAAATCTTTACCGGCGATAAAATCACGGTCGGTCCGCCCTTCTTTAACAAGACGGTCGGACCAATCTTTGCTCTGACCATGTTAGTGATGGGGTTTATCCCCCTGATCGGCTGGGGTGGGGCGACCACGGAGAAGTTCCTGCGACATCTGATCCGCCCGGCGATCGCTACCGGCATCGGCGCCCTGGCGCTCTTCCTGCTGGGCGTCCATCAAGTTTATGCCCTGATCGGTTTTAGCCTGTGTTTATTCACCGGCTACACCACGGTCTCGGAGTTTGTGAACGGGACCATCGCCCGCCGGCGCGCCACGGGTGAAAATCCCTTCCAGGCCCTGGTCAACCTGATACAGCGCAACCGGCGCCGGTATGGTGGATACCTGGTGCATATCGCCGTAGTCTTTATTGGCCTGGGCATTGTCGGCTCCCAATTCTATAAGCAGGAAGTCACCCAGGCCCTCAGCCCGGGAGAAAGCATGCAAATTGGAGATTACACCCTGACGTACCTGGGCTTGCAGCAGGATAGCGACCTGGTCAAACAAGATCTGTACGGCCAATTGATGGTTTCGCAAGGGGGCCAACAGGTAGGCGTCATCTCGCCCCAGCAGGAATTCTTCACCGCTGCCAACCAGGTGATGACCATTCCGGCTATCCGGTCCACCCCTAAGGAAGATCTCTACGTGATTGTCGCCGGGATTGATACCCAGTCTAATAGCCTCACGTTCACAGCGCATATTAACCCACTGGTGATGTGGATCTGGTTGGGTGGGGTTTTGTTGATCCTCGGCACAATTATCGCTGCCTGGCCGGCCGCGCGCCGCGAACCTGCACCGGTGACCGAAGCGGTAGCCGAGCGGGCCAGCACCCGGATCTGAGGCGTATGATAAAGCCCAGGGTGCGGTTACAACCGCGGTATCTCCTGATGTTGGGCCTGCTGGCGCTGGCCTGGCTTACGCTGGCCCAGACGGCACTGGCTCAAGCACCGGACGCCACCCACATCCAACGGATCACCGACCGCTTAAACTGTCCGCTGTGCCAGGGCCGCACCTTAACCGAATGCGAGATACCCGTCTGCGTGCAGATGAAATCATTGATCCAGCAGAAACTGGCGGCCGGCGTTTCCGACGATGAGATTATGCAGTATTTCGTTATCCAGTACGGCCAGCAAGTATTGAACGAGCCTACCGCCATCGGTTTCAATTTGCTGGTTTGGGTATTCCCGCTCATTGGGATGATAGCCGGCGCCATTATTGTAGCCGTAGTTTTGCGGAACGTGGCGCGGCGCAAGCCGGCCGAGGCACCGGCCGCCACGCGCCCCCTACCCGAGGAGTATCTACGGCGGGTGGAGCAGGAATTAAAGGATTTCTAGAGCATTGGCCATGGATAGCATCACCACGAATGAAGAATTTAGCGCCCCGCACGAAGCGGTGGTAGAAGCGCGCCCTATATGGCGGCGCTGGCTTTGGCCGGGAGTTGGGTTGGGTATTGTGCTGGTTTTTTTGGGATTGCTCACCCTGGGTCTGCGCACGGCGGGCGTTCCAGGCCCCCAGGCGGGGCAGCCGGCGCCCGATTTTTCCCTCACCCTCTTCGACGGTAAGCCACTCTCGCTGCGCCAGGACCTGGCAGGTAAGGTCGTGGTCGTGAATTTTTGGGCCTCCTGGTGTACCCCTTGCAGGGACGAAGCCAAACTGCTGGAGCAGACCTGGCAGGATTACCGGAATAAGGGCGTCGTCTTTGTGGGCATCAATTACGTCGATACTGAGCCCGAAGCCAGGGCCTATATACAGGAATACCATAACACGTATCCCAACGGTCCTGACCTGGGATCTAAGATCTCCCACCAATACCGGGTGCAGGGTGTACCGGAGACCTTTGTGATCGATAAACAGGGCAATATCGTCGGCCTTCCCGCCGCGGGTACCAGCAGCCAGACACCCAAGTTCACCGGCCCGGTCACTGCCAATCAATTGGCCGCGCTTTTAGACCAACTTACCCAAGCTCCTTGATCGTACGATGACCATACCTCTTACAATCCTGGCGCTCCTGATTGTCCTCTTGGCGGTCGTGGTAATCCTCTCTCCTTTTCTACGACCTGAGGAGGATAAGGAGATGTCAGAGCTTGAAGGACGGCAGCAACAATTGGAATCCGAGCGCTTCTCCGCATTGGCCTTGTTGCGGGATTTAGAGCTGGATTATAACACCGGGAAGCTCTCCGCCGCCGATTACCAGCGCCTGAAAGGGCGGTATACCACCCAGGCAGTAGCTGTGCTGCAGGCGTTGGACCAACTCCAGGTGGAAGCCGGATTGCCGCAAAAGGATATGGCATCGTCCTTGGCAGCATCGTCTTTGGCCGATCCCGCGTCGAGTACTCTCGACATTAGTCGAGTACTCTCGACCCGCATCGCCAAGCTCAGCCTTGCTGAGCAGGTAGCCGATGAGATTGAGCGCGAGATAGCGGCCTTACGCGCCCAAATAGCCGTTTCACCTGCGGCTAGCACGGGTGCCCTTCACAACGGCGCCGCCTGCCCTACCTGCAGCGCTCCGGTGAGACCGGGGGATCTTTTCTGCCCGCATTGCGGCGAATCCCTGGCAACCGTCCCGCTGGTTTGTACGCATTGTGGCGCGGAAATGCAGCCGGAAGACCGTTTTTGTGCTAAATGCGGCCGCGCCCGGTAAAAAGCTTGAAACCGAGTACTCTCAGCACTGAGTACTCTCAGAACAGGACCAGAGCTTGATTAAGAGACTATTGCCGCAGCAGCGTTTCGCCATGCTATTGGCGCTGGCCATATTGCTGGGCGCCCCTGCCGCCATCCAGGCGGCGCCGCCGCCGCAAAGCCCGGCGCCTGCCTCCGTGGCCCCTGACCTGCCGCCCCAAGCGGCCCGCGGCCGGGCCATCTACCAACAGAACTGTACCCGCTGTCACGGCGATGCCGGCGACGGCAAGGGACCACTGGCTACCTCCGGGCAGCTCCAATTCCCACCGGGGAATTTCACCGATGCCAAATTCACCCAGAGCCGCAGCCCGGATCAGCTCTGGCAAACGATTAGCGCAGGGCGTATCGAACGCCTCATGCCTCCCTGGCAAAACACCTTGTCTGCTCAGGAGATGTGGGACGTGACCTCTTACATCTGGTATCTCAGCACACCGGCACAGCTCGTCGCCAGCGGCAAACAGGTCTACGGCGCCCAATGCGCCGCCTGCCACGGGCCGCAGGGGAATTCGGGCAATGTTAAGTTACAGGACCTGGCACGTTATAAAGGACAAACGCAGCAACAACTGGAAGCCACCGTTACCAACGGTCACAAGCAGGTTACGGAATATAAAGCCAACCTCTCCGTCCCAGATCTGCAGGCTGCCGCCGCCTACATACGCAGCCTGAGTCTGCGCCCCGACCTCTCAACCAGCGCCAAAGATGGCAGTATCAACGTCCAATTGGTAAACGAGACGCCGGGGAGTAGCCTGGACCAGAGCAGCCCGATATCTGTCACCCTGGTGGCACTACAGGATTCGCAGCAGGTGGATGAGATCAGCCGCAAGGCCGATGCCGAAGGCGCCGTGCACTTCACCAGCCTCTCGCGGGCCGCCGGACGTGCCTATGGTCTGCAAGTTTCCTACAAAGGGGTAGAATACTTCAGTGAACTGCTGGACTTCTCGAAGGGCGACGCCACTCTGGCACAGCAGGTCAAAGTGTACGACACAACCGACGATGCCGCCGTGATCCGTATCTCGCGTGCACACCTGATCCTGGATTTCGATGCAACCAACCTGCGCGTGGGGGAGCTCTATTTCATCGATAACCCCGGCAATTGGACCTATATCGGCAAGGTGCCGGTGGGCGGCGGCCCCCGCTCAACCCTACAATTCAGCTTGCCAGCAGGCACCAACAACCTGAAATTCGGCGATCCGCGCATGGAGAGCAGTACCTCCCTGACGGATACGGGCTTCCGCGATACCCTACCTGTGCCGCCCGGCAGCCGCCAGGTACTTTTCACCTACCAGTTGCCCTACCAATCACCCACCATGAGTATCACACGCATGGTGCCTTACCCGACAGATATCGTGAATGTATTGGTCGCCGACGTGGGGGAAAAGGTGAGTGTGTCAGGGTTGGCGCCCCAGGACAAGCTGGCCAATGGCTCCGGCAGCAGTTTTCTGGCCTTCCGCACCCAGAATTTTCCCGCGGCGCAGCCATTCCAAATTAACCTGACGAATCTGCCCAAGACGCCGCCGGTGGCCGCAGCCCCGGCTACCGCTGGGACAACCGCCGCAACTACGGCGGCAGCGCTCCCAACTTCAGCCACAGTACTACCGGCCGGGCTTGACCAGGGTCTGATCCGCAATAGCGGCCTGGCCCTGGGGCTGGTGGGGATCTTGCTGGCGCTATTCTATCCCACTCTGCGGGGGCGATTCCGGTTAAATCTACAGCCTAAGGCGCTACCCCAGACCACCCCCGGCGCTAAACTCACCCCTGGTGGTCTGCAAGCGCAGCGGCAAGAACTGTTATGGGCCGTTGCCCGCCTGGATGAAGATTTTGCGGTGGGGAAAGTGCCAAATGAGGAATACCAACACCTGCGGGCTGCCTTGAAACTACGCCTGGTCAACCTCGCATACCGATCCCGCGTCGAGTACTCTCGACAGAGAGAGAGAAAACATGTCGTCTGATGTTGCATATATGGCCCTTGTGTATGTCGTCATATTATTGTCTTTTATTATCTACGTCGCCACGCTATATATCCGCCAGCAACGACTGCGGCGCGAACTGCAATCGCTCGCAGAGTTGGAGAAATCGCGCCAACAGCGCCCCGCCGCGCGGCGTGTCTCCAGGTAAAAGCCCATGCGCAGCACGACCCATCCGGACCAGGCACCATTTCCGCCAACGCCAATTATCCCGGTAACCCTCTACACCCGCCAGGGATGCCATTTATGCGAACAAGCCCTGGCACTATTGCACCGACTGGCGCTGGAAATGCGACTTCACATCCAGGAAGTCGATATCGATGCCAATCCCCTCCTCTTTAACCGCTATTGGGACCGGATTCCGGTGGTCCAGATTAACAGCGAGACGTTAGAGCTGCCGTGGTTGAGTGAGAAAAGTTTGCGTGAGACCTTAGAAAGGGAAAGGAGCCACAACCTGTGAGCCAAAATCCCGCTACGGGGGTGGAAGCCACCATTTCCCGTTGGAGTTACGCCCTGGTTGAAAAAGTAGCACGCCATTGGCTACTAATTTTTCAGATTTGTCTGGCCATCTTCATCGGCCTGCCTTTCCTGGCTCCCATCCTGGATCTGAACGGCATGCATGAGCCAGCAGGCATAATCTATACTGTTTATCACCTCACCTGCCACCAACTACCTTCCCGCTCCTATTTTATCGGCGGGCAGCAGTTCGTCTATACGCCGGAGCAGATAAAAACCTTTACCGGGGTGGATAACGTCATATTCCTGTTCTGGCAACCAATCCGCGATCCCCATATCGGCTACCAGGTGGCGTTCTGTGAACGGGACGTCGGCATCTATATCACCTTGCTGTTGATTTCTTTCATATTCGCGGCCTTGCGCAAGATAGTCCAGCCTATAAGTTGGCGCATCGCCTGGATCTTCGCCGTACCGATCGCGATCGACGGCTTCTCCCAGCTCTTCGGCTTCCGCGAGAGCAACTATATTCTGCGAACCATCACCGGCGCCATCTTTGGCGCCGGGGTGGGCCTCTTCATCTTCCCCCTGCTGCAACAGGCGATGGATGACGTCCTGGAAAGTGCAGTGCTGCGACGTACTGGGCCGGTAACATCTTAGCTCGCTACATCTGCTCCACCTGAATCGGTAGCACATAAATCCGGTTGCGCTCTGCGGAATCCTTCGGCACCGGGTTCCAGCCGAAGGCCAGCCTGTCGTAGACCATCAGCAGCCGTCCCGGCGAGATTTCCACGATTTCCGTATAAGCCGTCGTCTGGTCCTTATTGTGCCGCTCCGTGCGGTCATCCACCATCACCGGCACAATCGTATGCTCCGGCTTGGAGCTAGCCCAACTATTGTGATGGGCCACGATGTCAATTGATGCCCAACTCCTGGCCCGCGGATCGGTAGACAGCCACAGGTAAATCCCCGGCCGGCCGGTCGATAGGGCAATCACGCCGTTCTGCAGGCGGTGCAAGCAGGGCGCCACGCTATAGGCGGGCAATACATCCACCGCCGCCCAAGTCTTACCCCCATCGCTGCTGTAGCTGCGACGCAGATATTGGCCTGGCCCGCTACCGACGCGCATCACACACATGATGTCACCATCGGCCAGTTGCACCAGGTTTGGCTCCCCCGGCCCCTCCTTCGATTCCGGGGCCGTCTCCGGCCCGGCGATATCGGCCAGGTATTGCCAGTTGTGCCCTCTGTCGGTCGAGCGCAGCGCCGTCACCGTCCCCCGGCTATCTCCCTGGTAGAAGATCGATGCAATCGTCACCATCTCCTGGTTACCAATCTCGATAGCGTGGCCAAAGAAAACCATGCGCGCCGGCCAGTCCCTCCCCCATTTACCAGCCCACCGCGAGGGACTGACATCGCGCGGCAAGCCTTCCACATGCAATCCCAAAGGTCTGAAACAGAACTGCCCATTAGCCTCAAAGTGATTTAAGTGGCTGGAGAAACGGCGCCACTGTCCCACAGGATCAGGCCAGGTATAGAACTGGGGCCCGATCAACGCCCCGTCGCGCGCCGGGTACCGGGCAATACATCCACCGCCATATTCGGCCACCTCAAAAGGTCGCCCCCAGGTCTCGCCCTTGTCCCGCGAGATCACATAGCTAAAGGCGTCGGCCAGGTTTTCGTTGGTATCCGCCGTCAGACCTGCACCCAGCAACAGCTCCCCGCTGGCAAATTGGTCCAGGTTGGGAAACCAGCAGAAACCCACTGCTTCTCGCACCTGGCGCGGCTCTCCCAATGTCACCCGCAGCCCCGGCAAATTGACTTCCCTGCCATTCAATGCCATCGGCATTATCCCCTTTTCTTATGAATCCTACAGTTAGATTCCGGCTATTGCGCTCTGGATAATTTGCCAAATTGTCCAGCAAAATCCTTTCCATCCTAGCTATCCGGCTGAACCTTGTTCAGCTTATATCCTGTTTGGATTTTTATCTCACTTTTCCGCGCGCCGCCACCGGCCAGCGGTCCACTACCCTATCCCCCTCGACTACCACGTAGCTGTCGGAAAGGTTGGCTGCCACGCAGGAATGGTTGGGCACAATGCGCACCTTGCTCCCTACCGGCAGCGGCCGGCCGTGGTGCTGCACGATACCGTGCTCTTCCGAGAGCTTGGCGATGATCATTTCCTGTTCCGGCTGTTGGAAAGCATCCACCGGGTAGGCCAGACCGAAGCCCTCCATGCCGGCCATGCCGTGGGCGCCCCGGTCGGAGCTCAGTACCTTCGAGCCGGCATCCACGATGGCATACTCCGCATTGCGGCTGACCACCGTCGCCAGCACCGTCAAGGCGATGCGCTCCGGCCCAATCAGGTTAAACCGTAACGGCGTGCGGTCCATAAAGGCGTAGTTACCAGGCCGTATTTCGGTAATCCCGCTGAAATCTTCCGTGGCCAGGAGTGTCGGCGTCGAACCCACGGAGACCTCCGCCAGTTCGATACCCTGCCGTGCCAGCCGCTGCCGCACCCGGGCCATAATCTCCCGCTCCTGCTGCGCAATCTGCCGCACCTCCACCACCGTCGGGGCGCCGTAGGCCTGTCCGGGATGGGAGAGGATGCCTACCAGCCGCAAGGCCGTATCACCTGCCACCTGCTGCGCCAGCTCCACCAGGCGCGGGTCATCCTCCAGCAACCCGCAGCGGTGCAATCCCACGTCTATCTTGATAAAGATGGCGGGGGCCAGCTCATACCGGCGCGCGGCGGCAGAGATGGCTTCCACCCCCGGCTTGCTGTCCACAATCAGGCGCAGATCCACCTGCGCTGCCCTGGCCGCCGCGAAGAGGCGGTCCAATTTTTCTGCTGTCACCAGGGGATAAGCCAGCGTCACCGAACGGAAGCCCGCCTCTATAAAGACCAGCGCCTCATCGACCTTCGCCGCCGTGATCCCGCTCGCGCCGGCTGCCAATTGCATGCGGCCAATCTCAGGGGATTTGTGGGTTTTGATATGCGGCCGCACCTGAACACCGTGGGCGTCTGCCAACTTCTGCATCTGCCGGATATTCTGCGCTACCCGCTCCCGGTCCAATAGCACCGCCGGGGTCTCGATCTCATTTATCGATGTTGCCGCACCAGCCATCATACACCTCCCCCAGTAAAGAAATTATTAGCACACGACAGGATGATACTAAATTCCTCGGCCAGTATAGACCAAAGCCCGCGCCTGTCAAAATCCGCACCTAGGGCAACCGTAGCTACCATGAAAACACAAAAAACCCAACAGGATATAAGGATAGGAACAGGATGGGACAGGATAAATACGGCTATGAAAATAGCACGACATGGATTCTAACACGGATGTGCGGAAAGGTGCGCACCACGGAAATCCATAAGATGCGAATGCCCTGATCCACACACAGTTGGCAAATTATGCCACAGTTTTCATGCTGCAATAGAGGGAAGCAACGCGGGGTTCTGATATCCTGGCACAATCGCTCCGTCTGAGAGGAGAATCCATGAAACATCAAGTCGTCACCATGCAACAAGACTTCGAGATCATCGCCGGCACCAGCCGCTCCCAGGCTGCTACAATGGTCCTGGCAGCCGGCGAAAGCACGGGAGGGCTGGAGAACCGGCATGCGCAGAGCGATCAATGGCTCTATGTAATTGCCGGTAAGGGTATGGCCGTGGTCAACGGCCGGGAAGTCCACCTGCGGCCCGGCTCCTTACTCCTGGTCGAGCAGGGCGAAGCCCATGAGATCACCAACACCGCCGACCGCCCTCTAGAGACAATCAACATCTACACGCCGCCGGCCTATTGACCTGCGGCCGGGGAAGACATATGCCAGTGCAATCGCAACTTAATGAATTCCTGGGAGCGCGAGCGTCTCGCTCGCATTGGCCGCACATGCGACCAGGATAGTTCTGCAGTGCGACATCCAAATTGCATGCGATTACCCTGAGACTTATGCTTGCATTCACCTGCACCCATGCGTATACTAAATAGATCCACCAAGCAGGAGGTCCCACTGTGCCACCCCTTTATATCGCTGCTATCGACCAGGGCACTACCAGCACCCGCTGCATGATCTTCGACCGCCACAGCCGGGTGATTGCTTCGCACCAACTGGAGCACCGCCAGATCTACCCGCAAGCTGGATGGGTGGAACATGATCCTTTGGAAATCTGGCAGCGGACCCGGCAGGTCATCCATGGTGCCCTGGAAAAAGGGCGGCTTGCTACCGGCGATATCGCCGCCATTGGCATCACCAACCAACGGGAAACCACCCTGGTATGGGATAAGCGCACCGGCCAACCCTATTACAACGCCATCGTCTGGCAGGATACGCGCACCGCTGCCATCTGTCATGCCCTAGCAAACGAAGGGGGACAGGATCGCTTCCGGGAGCGGGTGGGGTTGCCTTTGGCAACCTATTTCTCCGGCCCCAAAATCATGTGGCTGTTGGACTATGATCCCGCCATCCGCCGGGCGGCGGAGCGCGGGGAAGCCCTCTTTGGGAATATCGACTCCTGGCTCATATGGTGGCTCACCGGCGGCCCCCAGGGCGGTATTCATATGACAGACCCGACCAACGCCTCACGCACCATGCTGATGGATTTGCGCACCCTGGATTGGGACCCGGAAATTCTGGAGATCATGGACATCCCGCGCCAGATGCTACCTACCATCCGTCCCTCTGCCGATCCGGCGCTCTACGGGCAAACGCTGCAAACCGGACCTTTTGCCGCTGCTATCCCCATATGTGGTGACCTGGGCGACCAACATGCCGCCCTCTTCGGCCAAACCTGCTTCACAGCCGGGGAAGCCAAGAACACCTACGGCACCGGTTGTTTTATGCTGTTAAACACCGGTACAGACATCGTCCCCAGCCGCCACGGGCTGCTCACCACTTTAGGATACAAAATCGCAGATCAACCGGCCGTTTATGCTCTGGAAGGCTCAGTGGCCATCACCGGCGCCCTGGTACAGTGGTTAAGGGATAACCTGGGCATTATCCAGACCTCTGCAGAGGTGGAGAGCCTGGCCCGCACCGTGGCAGATAGCGGCGGCATCTATTTTGTGCCGGCCTTCTCCGGCCTCTTCGCGCCCTATTGGCGCAGCGACGCACGCGGCGCTATCCTGGGCCTGACACGTTATGTCAACAGTGGACATCTCGCCCGTGCCACACTGGAAGCCACCGCCTATCAGACCCGTGAAATCCTGGATGCTATGAACCAGGATTCTGGCGTGCCCCTCACCACCCTGAAGGTTGACGGCGGCATGGTCACCAATCAGTTGCTGATGCAGTTCCAGGCTGACATCCTGGGCGTGCCGGTGGTTTGCCCGACGATTACCGAAACAACTGCCCTGGGGGCCGCCTACGCTGCAGGCTTAGCCATTGGTCTCTGGCAGGAGATCGCAGAGCTGAGAGCCAACTGGGCCATCGCTGCCCAATGGCAACCGGCGATGGACGCCGCCAAACGGGAAAGCCTCTTCGCCGGCTGGAAAAAAGCCGTGCGCTGTACCTTTGGCTGGGTGGAGGAGTAGGGGCGATCCTACGTGATCGCCCTCCTGTCAGTTACAGGTGATCGCCCCCCTGTCAGTTACAGATGTAACAGCCGCCCATGCCTTCAGGGCCGGAGCCGCCCAGGAATTGGCGGCCCAAAGCCCCGTCCAGGATTTGCATCGTACGCTCATCCTCGCCGATATATAGCACAATCACCCTACCCTTGCGGTAGAAGTGCGGAATGCCGTACTGCAGCTTCAGATCATGGACGGTCTGCGCTCCCTGGGTAAAAATCTTAGTCGCATCTTTACTGGCTTCCGCGTTTGAAGGGAAAACAAAGAGCTGCACTTCCTTCCCATCCAGGCGCACCACTCTGCCTTTTACTGTGAAAAACGGCTGTACGACCTCAGCCGCCGGCTCCACCTGCACGCCCTTGCGCTGCCACTGGGCTTCCAGCGCAGTATAGGGATCTCCTCCTTGGTCGCCGGTGTCCGCATCCAGACCGGCGCTACAGCCGCCAAAGGTTAAAAGCAGTGCAACCACCCTCATACAGACCATCATGGGTTTCATAAATAAACTTCCCCTTGCATTTACAGGTGTCACAGACCCCGCTGCTACTCTAAATACGCAAACCTGCGCTGAAAGGATACCGGAATCCAGATGTCAACGCAATAGATCGAGATACAATTGCGGATACAGCTTAGGGACACGATCGATAATATACCGGCAAAATCTCAACCATCTTTCTGACCGTTTTAAGACTTCCTCTTGACTTTTATGCGCTATTCTAAGAATAACCGTAATAATACACTTCCCTGATCTCTGGAAGCAGCGCGTACTATCTGGCTCCCGATGGTGCTGGAGGTTGCTGCCAGAGACACCGAAGTATTACCAGACTGCCCATGTAAAAGG
Source organism: Chloroflexota bacterium (assembly GCA_009692745.1). GTDB lineage: Bacteria > Chloroflexota > Anaerolineae > Epilineales > SHYO01 > SHYO01. Next base: position 10,739 of record SHYO01000056.1, on the reverse strand, counting down.
GCAAGGAGGCATGGAGATGTCCACACCAGGTGGCTATGCTGGACGATGGCTCAATGTCGATCTCTCGCGCGGTAAACTCACCGACGAACCCCTCGATGAGCCCCTGATGAGGGCCTTCATCGGGGGCTATGGCCTGGGAGCAAAGCTGCTCTACGAGATGATCCCCCGTGGGGCTGATCCTTTAGGCCCTGAAAATGTTCTAGGACTGGTCACAGGCCCACTGACTGGTACCCCCGCTCTGATGTCAACCCGCTACACTACTGTAGGGAAGTCCCCCCTGACCGGTGGCTGGGGAGATGCCAACTCCGGGGGGGAATTTGCCCCGGCGCTCAAGTTTTCCGGTTACGACGCGGTCTTCTTCAGCGGGATTTCTCCGCAGCCGGTCTACCTCCTGATTGACAACGGGAACGCCCAACTCTTGCCGGCCTCCGACCTGTGGGGATTGGATGCCGTACAAACCGAGGAGATCCTGCGCGCCCGCCACGGCGCAGATGCGCGGGTAGCCTGCATTGGCCCGGCCGGCGAGCGATTGGCCCGCATCGCCTGCATTATGAATGACAAAGGCCGCGCGGCAGGGCGCTCCGGATTGGGCGCCGTGATGGGATCGAAGCGCATAAAGGCCGTGGTAGCGCGGGGGGATATGGTGCCGGCCGTAGCCCAGCCAGACCGGATGAAGGAACTGCGCAAGAAATACCTGGCGCCCTTCCGCGCCGATCCCAACGCCGAGATCATGCGCACCTTCGGCACACCGGGGTACATGGCTACCTTGCTGCAAATGGGACGCTCACCGATCAAAAACTGGCGCGGCAATTACCCCATGGACTTTCCGCATCCCGAAACCTTGGACGGACCGGCCGTCATGGCTTACACCTATCGCAAGTATAGCTGCTGGCACTGCAACCAGGGCTGCGGCACTATCCTGGAATGGGAGTCTGATGGCCAGAAGCTGCGGGACCACAAACCGGAATACGAGACCCTGGCGCTCACCGGCAGCAACCTGGGCATCGAGGATGTCAAAGTCGTGATGGAAATGAACCTGCTGTGTAACCAGATGGGGCTGGACACGATCTCTGCCGGGTCCGCCGTGGGCTTTACGATGGAATGTTTCGAGCGCGGTATCCTGACCGAAGCGGACCTGGACGGTTTATCTATGCGCTGGGGAGATGGCGCCGCCGCTATCACGCTGATTAAGCGCATCGCCGCCCGCCAGGGGATCGGTGATTTGTTGGCCGAGGGCGTGATGCGGGCCGCGCAGAGCATCGGCCACGGCTCTGAAAGCTTCGCCATCCATTCGGGCGGGCAAGAACTGCCGGCCCATGACCCGCGCCAAACCCAAGATTTTGGCCTGCTTTACCAGGTCTCTCCCACGCCGGGGCGCCATACGCAAGGTGGCGTCGATGCCTTCAAAATGCCTGCAGAACATCTGGCCCTCTTCGGCATCGATCCGGAATTGAAAACGAAAGACCCGGTGCGCTTCCACGCCTGGACCTTTGCTAAAGATAACCAATGGACCAATACATTGAATGCTACCGGCCTGTGTCTCAACGGCGGGGGGATTATGGGTCCGCGTCAGGTGCCGGACTTCCTGTCGGCCGTCACCGGGTGGGATATCGCCATGCCGGAGGTACTGGAAATCGGCGAACGTATTGAGGACATGCGGCTGATCTTTGGCCTGCGGGAAGGGTATAATCTCCTGGAGACCCGCGTAGCGCCGCGGACAATGGGCCATCCACCGCAACCGGCCGGCCCGACCGCTGGAGTAGTGGTCGACGTGGCAGACCTGCGGGATGCCTACCTGGAGGTGATGGATTGGGATCCCGTTACGGGAATGCCCAGCCAGGCACGATTGGCAGCTTTGGGGTTGGCGGAATTGGTTCAGACCTGAGTCTTTGATACGATTTTGTGGGACGATTTAATGGCACCGAAGAGATTCCATTTGCGGAATTAATCTCGTAGGTGCGGTTTGCAACCGCACGATTTGCCGCATCAAGCAAACCATGTGCGGTTCAAAACCGCACCTACTGCCTATAATGAAAAGTGAGGCTACATAGTCTTCTGCGCCTCCGGCTGGCTCACCGCGCCGTTCCCCTGGATGCTCTGCCAGCGGGCCAGCTTCTGCAGATCGTCTTCCTGGACACTCCCCAGGGAGCGGGCCTGGTTCAAATCGCGCCCGGCGCCCGGTAAATCCCCCAACGTGGCGCGGATGTGCGCCCGTTCGCGGTACGTTTCGCCCAACGGCTCGCACTTCAGCTCGATCGCCCGGTCCATGTCCTTCATCGCCAGTTGCGCCAGGCTGCGCTTCTGGGCCACCTGCTGTTCCAGGTAGGCGCGGTAGGCATAGAGCAGGCCGCGGTGGCGGTATCCCTCGCAGGTGGCATTCGGGGTGGCGATCACCTGGTTAAAGATTTTTTCGGCCTGCTCGAAATTGCCGGTCTGGCGCAGCAGGTCCCCCTCCAGCAGCAGCGCTTGGATATTCCCAGGTTGCTGTTTGAGCGCCTGGTCGATATAAGCCAGCGCCCCTTCCCGGTCCCCGTTGCTGTTTAACAACCGCCCCATCGCCAACAACAGGTCCGGGTTATTCGGCTCCCGGCCTAGCCCCTCCTCCAGGATTTGCCGCACCCGCGCCGCGTCCGCTACGCGCGGGTCGAGGAAGAGCGCCGCCAGCCCCAACACGGCCTTGGCGTAATAGCGGGCGAACTCGCCCTGGCACAAGCGCACCGCCTCTATATAATCGGCCAGCGCCTGCTCAATCCGGCCCAGGGCAGCATTAGCTTCTCCCCGGTTCAAATAAGTAATGGGATATTCCGCATTCAGCTCCACCGCCGTATCGAAAAGGGTCAGCGCCAGGGTGCGCCGCCCCATCTGCCAGAGCGCCAGGGCCTTCAGGTTCGTGGCATCCACATTTTGCTGATCCAGGGGCAGGGCGGCTTCGGCATCGTCCACCGCCTGCTGCGCCAGATGATCGTCGGCGGACTCGCGCGCCAATGCCAGGCGTAACGTACCCCGTTGCAGATAGGTGCGTACTAACAGGGAGCTAGTCTCGGCGGGCATATCGCCGCCAGCCGGCGCGGTCGCGCTTTCGATAGCCTTATCCAAGTCGGTCAGAGCGACGGAGTTCATGCCCCGCTCGTGGTACACTTGCGCCCGCTGCAGCAGCGCTTCCACCAGCGCCTGGGGGGGGGCGATCACCTGGGCATAAAGGGCTGCATTACCTTTGCCGATCTTGATCGCCTCAGTCAGATCCGTTTCCGCCTCGCGCAACCGTTTCAGGCCGGTCAGGGCAATCCCCCGGTTCACCAGAGCGGTCAAGTACAACCAGTTGGGTATCAAGGGCCGGTTGCGGATGGCTGTAGTGAAATCGTTGACCGCAATTTGTAGATCCGTCAGCGATGGCTCCGCCGCCTGGCCAGCAGTGGCCACAGTCCGTTGGCGCAGTACGAGGCCACGCAGCACGTGAGCTTCGAAATGCGCCGGGTTATGGGAGACAGCCTGGTCCAGCAAGCTGACAGGGTCTCCCTGACCTAACTGGAAGAGGGACCAGGCCAGGTGCGCCTGCACCAGGACTTTATCCGGGTAGCTCAATTCCAAGGCGCGCTGCAGATCAGCGGCGGCATCGGCGTACCGCCCGCCCCGGTAGTGGAGCTCACCGCGCCAGAAAAATGGCTCGGCCTGCTGATCATTGATCGTGGTAGCGAAGGTAAGATCCTCAGCCGCCTGCGCCAATTCGCCCGATTCCAGCAGCAGTCGCCCGCGCAGCACCAGAGCTTCCACATCCTGCGGGTGCGCCTGTAGCACGGCTTGCAGATCAGCGCGTGCCTTTGGCCCTTGCTGGTCCAACAGATAGACCAAAGCCCGCCCGCGCTGCGCGTCCTGGCTGCCCGCATCGAACGCCAGGATCTGTTCGTAATCCTGTAACGCACCCACATATTGTCCCAGCCAACGGCGCGCCTGGGCGCGTACAAACAGGGCTTCCGTATAATTGCTGCGCAAGGTCAGTGCATCCGTCAAGGCGGCGATCGCCCTTTCCAGCAAGGTCTTGTCCGGATCTCCGGTATAGTATCCGTTCAGCCAGGCCTGCAAAGCTGCCCGGCCCAGGGCAACATACATGCGCGGGTCGGTGCGGTTGGCGGCAATCGCCTTCTGCAGCTCCTCCATCGCCCGCTCGTACATTTCGTCGTTGAGATAGACCTGGGCAGCGTAAAAATGCTCCAACGAGCCGCTTAACCGGCCAGCCTCGAAAAGCTTATACAGGCGCACCGCTTCCGCGTTGGGAGCTTCTTCCAGGGTCAGCGAGAGCAATTTCAAGCGACGCCGCTCCGCATCCCGCTCCTCCGGCTTCACCGTGTCCAGCAGTGCATTTAACCCGTCAGGGTCGCGATAGCTGATAACAAAATCCGAATAGCGCCGGACCTGCGGCAACCAGGGCACATCAACCGGCGCTCGCCCGACAGCCGAAAGCAAAATCGCCTGGTCGACCCAGTCGAAGAGCTGCTGGGTGGAATAGCGCGTATTGCGCCGCAGCACCTGTAAATCCGCATTCGCCAGGTTATTGACGTTATCGATACCCTCTATTCCCAGGCGGAAAGCATGCCAGCGGTTCATGCCCAGGATGGTAGTCAGGGGTAACTCCTGATAGGAGGCGGGATCCATCATCAGGGCGTCGCCGCCCACCGGTTTGGCGGCCGTGCGCAGCAAGTTCGTCGCCAGGTTCTGCAGCCAGCGCAGGCCATCTTCGGGAAATATGCCGATGACGAAGACCAGCGCCAGGGTAAAAATATGCGCCGGATCGTTTTCCATGCTGGCAATATCTACCCCTACGCGGGGAAAAGTCATAGCCACAATGCCGGCCACAATTAGTGACACCACGACGCGCCCTCCTACCTGGATGTAGGCCTGGGGGTTCAGATCGCCGGCATTTAAGCGCCGCTGCAACGTGGTCACCACGAATATGTAAGAGCCCAAGAAGCCAAAGAACAAGGGGCGCGAAACGGATTGTAACGGCTCCACCAGGTTCTTCGGCATGCCACCTAACTGAATTCCGGCCGCATACAAGATGCCGGCCACAGCGGGATAAGCTAGGAAGATACCCAGGGTGACGGCGGCAGTGGCATACCCGATCGGCAGAATAAAGCTTACCAGGTCCCAACTGGGCTGGGGCGGATCTTCGAAGATGTTGAGGGGCAAGTGCATGCGGTCCGACAGATCCCGCTTGGGCCGCATGGGATCACGCCGCCGTTGGATATAATCGGAAACGAAGGAAAGGGGCACATATCCAATGGTCAAGCCCCCGATAAGCACCAAGAAGATGATCCATAGTAAATTCATGGCTGCACGCACCTCTCATCGAATGAATTCGATGCTGATACCGATAAACCCATTGAAATGGGTTATAAAATACGAAATCAACGATCCGAACCGGTGTAAACCGATTTTTTCGTAGCAGACACCGGTTTCAATCGGTGGGGAGCTACCGTTGAATCAGGCGCCAGGTGACATCCTGGATCGCCTGTTGGATATGCGGATTAGCCAGCAGGCTTTCGGTCTGATCTGCCACCCAATCGGGCTGGTCCCGTAAATAGCGTACGCTCTGCTGAATCGCTCCCAGGTCGGGACGGGCCGCCTGTAACTCATCCTGCAGCACACGGACCCGGTTGGCGATTTCATCCTTGCGCGCCGGGGGCAAATCAGCGTTTATGTTGATTTTCTGGATAAACTGGCCCAGCACCGCTCCTAGATCATCGGCTGGGACTGGCAGGGCCCCCCCCACGCCTACCGGGGACGCCGGAGGTGTAGCCTGGAAGGAAGGGAGCTCCTGGTCCGAGAAAACGGCCATCGAACTGGATGAGCTATAATTGGTGCGCAAAACGCCGATCACCGATTTGGTGGCGCCATGCGCTTCGCGCCGGGACAGCTCCAGCATATCTCCGTGATACTGGTTGGTCAATAGCGCCGGGACAGTCCAGGACATCCCCTGGGGGTCCTCGCGGGTCATGGAACGCCCCATGGTCCGCAAGGCCTTGCGCCCCTCTTCCACCGCCGCTATCACCGCCAGGCCATCCTGTAAGCCGGCATACATATAGCGGAAGAAACGCTCCGCCGCGCTACGTGGTAGGGGAAATTGCAGCGCCACGATTTCAACGCCCAGGTAGCGCACAATTTCGCTGGCGGCCGGAATGGTCGAAGACATGGCGCCCCCCTGGGGTGGATCCAGCACCACCAACCGTACCGGCGTCTGCTGCAATATACCGGCGAGGTCCTTAACCGGCACGATGACCCCCGGGCGCACCTCGAAGACGTTATCTCGCACCGGCGCTGCCAGGTGCAACACGGTACTACCCATCTGTTGGGCCAGCAATTGGCCCCAATCCGCGCTGCCGTTCAATGGATTCACCAGAGTGATGGTCTTACCGGACGTCTCGCCGACGGCCAGGGATTGCTGCAATCTTTCAAATTCTGCCTGTAGATCGAGGGTCGACATCACTACCGCAACCGACAATTCCGCCGCGCCGGTAGCCTGCGGCTGCCCGCCGCTTTCCGTATACCGTTCGATCTCTACTCCCGGTATCGCCAGTAAAAATTGGCGCAGGTCGGGCTGGAAAAGCAGCTCCCAGGAAAGACTTAATAACTCAGGGGGATGCATCTCGAGGTGAATGTGAAGCGCATTGCCGCTATGGCAGCTCTCCATCGCCGCGTTGAACCAGTCGCGCACGGGACCAGCCGGCACCAGAGCGTCGAATAGGCGCGCGCCGGCCTGCTCCGGCGTAGTCCGCAGTTGGCTCAGACCGCGCAAGCCTATCACCGCATCCTGCAGCTCCGCCGCCGCGGGATCGAGGCGACACTCCCCGCGGACCTTACCGGCGGCGCTGCTTTCCCAGGTAAGCGGATAGACGCCGGTTTGCCCGGCCGCTGGTAAATCTACCGTTGCTTTCAGACTGTATGGCTGATCCATGGTCACCCTCCTGGCACATCGGCAACCTGTTGAGCATTCATCGGTATGGTATGTGACCGGTATTACTGTAGGGGAGAGCGCCGGTCTGGAGCTGCCCCCAGCGTAATGGTGTTAATCGTTGTGATAGGTATTTTATCAGATATTAAGGAGAAAAACAATTAAGCTGCGCTTGCCATGGTTTGCTGGTGGGGTTGGGTATACAATAAGTTCAGCGCGAGTGGACTGAATTCTAAGACGAAAGTCCTACCTATTTTGACCAGATTAGGACCACTTCACTCTGGACAAATCGAAGTTTAATGATTACAATAATTGAGAGGAACTTGGAAGAAAAACTTTGATAGCGGTTCTGTAAGATTGCCCTTTCCACTCAAATTCACTTAATCTTCTCGCGGCCAGAATAAGTGCATTGAGGGTTTGGTCTTAAAAGAATCTACTCATTGAATCCGAACACTTGCAGACTACCCGCTCTCCTCTTTAGCCACTGCGGTGCGCCGGTCCCTGTCGCCACCCTTTTGGAGGTATATCATGCCCAAAGTCTATCGTGTCGTGTGGGGTTTGCTGGCCGGCATCGTACTGGCCGGGGTTGCGCTGTTGCTGGTGGCCCAACCGGATCTACCGTTGAATTGGCTCACGGGTTTCTTTAGCAATGCCTCCGCTGCCAGCGCGGTAGGTACTTTGCCGGGACGATCAGCGGTTGGCAAGAGCTTCGTCGAGATCTCCCCTTCGGCCTCCGGTACCGTCGAGCCAACACTGTCGCCGACTACCTCGCCTACAGCCTCTCCCACGGCTTCGGCCACGGGCACCGTGTCCCCTACACCTTCTCCCACCGTCTCGGCCACACCCACACCCCAACCCACCATGCCGGTTACTACTTCAGCCACAGCTTCCACCCTGGTCACCGCGTCCGGTGGCGGGGTGCTGACCTCCACCGATGGTAGCCTGGTGGTGCAAATCCCGCCGGGTGCGGTCACGCACCCAACCACCATCTACTTCACCGCGCGGCCCGAACGCCGGGGCAGGGATGCGATAACCGGCTTCAGCCTGAATGCCATTGAGGACGCTGCGCAGGTGGAAATCCACCAGTTCCTCCAACCCTTGACCCTCACCCTGACCTATGACCCGGATAACATCGGGCTGCTCTCCGAGCCGACCCTCTACCTGGCCTATTACGATCCAGGGGCGCAGAACTGGGTGCCGCTCCCCACCAGCGTAGACCGCGTCGCCCACCGCCTTACCACCGTGGTGGACCACTTCACCGATTACCTGGCCTCCGGCCAATTGGCCTGGGTCTTGCCGGATATGCTGCACGATTTCCAGACCCAGCAATTCACCGGCGCCGCTGCCTACCAGTTGGACCTCGATGTACCCGCCGGACCGGTGGGGATCAAGCCCAGCCTGAAACTGGTCTACAACTCTGGGTTGGTCAATGAGATGAAGGGCAGCGGCTGGCAGACCAGCGGGGTCAATGAAAACCAATTCACCGATGGCTCCTGGGCAGGGCTGGGCTGGAATCTGGACCTGGGGAACATCTCCTACAACGATGCTGAGAATAGCAAGAGCTATTACCTGAGCCTGAACGGGGTGAATAGCAAGCTGATCAAGGACCCGAATAGCAGCACCCGCTGGCACCTGCTGAACGACAATTTGTGGAAGATCGAGGTCTTGGGGAGCGCCAGTGGTCGGGAAGCCAAACCCTTCTCAGATTATGCCGCCTACTGGCAGGTGACAGATAAGGAGGGTACCAGGTATACGTTCGGTAAAAGCACCTTTGTGTATAGTGGGAGTAATGAACAGGATGGCCGGCAGAAAGGCACCTCCGGTCGCGTCAATGGCGCTGTAGGGGATTGTACCGAGGACTCGACCATTGATGATGATCTGGTCAACACCCGCTGGCTATTGGAAAGCATTCAAGATATCCACAGTAACGTGATTTCCATTACCAACCAGGCCTGGTCGAATGCGTTAGGTATATGCCCTTCTCCCCCCTCAGGCTGGCATCCGGTCCACCAGGCTTTCCCCTCCACCATCACCTATACCACCAATACCGCTGCCGCCGATACCGTGGGAGAATATAGCATCAAATTCAACACCTCTATGAAGGCCATCACCTCCGCCAATGCGGTAGGTGAATGGAGTGTGCGCTGGGATGTGAATACCGGCAACCAAAGTGTAATTACGAATTTGAATAAGCTGAACACCTGGGAGGATCAGAAGTTAGATTCCATCGAGATTCGGGCTGGTAGTGAACTGATTCGCAAATACAACTTCGGGTATGTATTTGCGCATAACTCGGTGTCTTCCCTGTTCGTGAATACCAACTGGAAACCTGCGCGCCTGATGACCGTGACCCAGGAGGCGGCGAACGGCGCCAAACTGCCACCGTGGGTCTTCGGCTACGAGGCCCGGCGCATCATGGCGGACTATGCGAATAGTGATCAGTGTGGGGGCCATGATTGTTATGAAACGGAGCGCTACCGGCCTTACCTGATCACCGCCACGAATGGCTACAGCGGCGCGGTGGGTTATAGCTACACCGAGTGGTTCCCCAAGGATGGCCCGCGAGATGCCAATAGGATCGGAACCCAGAGCCAGGTGATCGAGCCGAATGGGCAGGGAGCGCAAAAAGGCTTTTCGCGGCAGCGGGTGACGCAGCAGATAGAGAGCGGCGGACTGCTGTCCAATAGCCCGCCCATCACCACCACCTACCGGTACACCAACGGGGTGTATACGGAAATCGATCCGCGGGATGGGAACTGGAAACCTGACCCCTGGGATCACGATTTCCTGGGATTCAAACAGGTGGGCGCGTCGGACTCAGCCGGGAGTGTAGTAACCACCACCTTCCGGATCGACGGCACCCCCCACCCCACAGACGGCTCGCCCTATGTAAAGGTGGATAACGTCTACAACGGGTTGCCGACCGCCATCACCACCACCAACAGCGTCTCCCAGGTGCTGGCGAAGACCGAGAACACCTACACCGGGGTGACGACCACCGCCGGCATGACGGTCACCTTCGTCTATCAGGCGGAGGCGAGCACGGACACCTACCGCCCGGATGGCAGCTCCCAACGCCACCGCACGACCTATGCCTATGATCCTGCCTATCAGGGTAACGCGCAATACGGCAATCTGACCCAGGTGCGGGAGTACAGCGGGACGCAGTTGCTGCGCAGCACAGAACGCCATTACACACCTACCATCAGCGCCTGGATCATCGCCAAACCCTACCTGGCAGAGGTCTTCGACGGGGCCGGGCAGGCGCAGTCCCGCACGGGATACCGCTACGACCGGGATGGCAACGGCCAGCCTTTACCCTACGCCACATCCCCCACCCGCGGTGACCTGACCTGGAGCGACCAGGCCAATGTGCAGGACGACGCCGAGCATCTGTACACGAATTACTGGTACGATGGGTTCGGCAACCGTATCCAGGTGGTGGACCCCAGAGTCCTGACCTCTACTGTGCAGTACGATGGCCTGCACCACACCTTCCCCCTCACCACCACCAATGCCAGGGGGCAGGTGTCGTATGCCTATTACTATGGTGTCAACGGCGATAGCAGCGCCTCACCCCTGGGCGGCTTCTTCGGCCGGCTGCAGCGCACGTTGGACCCGAACGGCCAGACCACCTGGTACGGCTACGATGTCTTCGGCCGGTTGAAGCGCGCCTGGCTGCCGGGCAACGCCCCCGGCGCGACCAAAGAGAATGCGGCGGACATGGTCTACAGCTACCACGATACCGGCGGTGACCTGGTGGAGAAGTGGCCGCTGCTGATCGGCGAGTGGC
>SHYO01000055.1 GCA_009692745.1 Chloroflexota bacterium | reverse complement strand
CTTGGGTAATTCGTGCAAATCGCGCATAGTACCATTAACTCCTTTCAGAGTGTATCCGCTATAACTGCAGAGCTAAATTTGCGGTGGGGCTATGGAGAGTAACCCAAAGCCCAGCCCCTTACCGCTGCCAATCCCTTGAGCTACACAGGATTGTAGCCGGTCAGGATCACGCACCTGCAGCATACCATCAAACTGGACCCCCAAAAGCGTCAAATCATGCGTTTGACCGTCGCGGCGAATACGCCCGCCAGCCTTCTCCTGATGGCCGGTTTGGACCGAAAGCAGGTTAAAGCCTGCGGCCTCCGCTTTGCGCGCCAGCCAGGCTACCTGCTCTTCCTCGCGGAGCAGACCGACGCGCCTGGCGTTCCGCTTGACGGTCGGATTAGCATACAGGCGAAAAGCCAACACCTGCCCCGGCTGCAGCCGCAAATCGAAGGACTTGACCGAAAGGCGCGGCAGGTGGCTCGGCGGTTCACCCTCGGGTAACAAATAGCCGCGCTCTCCGGCGGTATCCAGCCGGGACCAGTCGGGGGGTAAGTGGGACTGCACCAGCAAAAGTAACAGACTGCTGCGCGGATTCGACTCCAGGCGGAAGAGCACCCGTTCCGCGTCGGGCAGCTCTTCCGGCCAGGCGTGCATAATAGTCCGGTGCATTTCATAAGGTTCCGCGATCTCGCGCTGCACCTGGCGTGAGCGAGGGTTTAGGATCAGGCGGGATAAGTACATGGGTTTACTCCTTTATATCTCGCGGTATTGGGTGATAAGGTCGACAATATCATCGTAGACATAACGGGGGAGAAAGGTGCGGCGTACACGCGAATCGATTTCATCCCGGCGTCGCGTTCCCTCTCCGGGAGCGACCTCGATAACGATGCGCACGCGTTTGGATTCTCCCGCCCAATTAGACCAGAGTGGCGCAGTTTCCAGTGCCGCCTTCAGCGAGGGATAGGTGCCGGTTCCCTCAAAGGGTGGCAGGCTCGGCGGGCAGGATTTGCGGCCCAGGTAAATCGGCCATACGGGGCCCTGGATCGCATCGGCTAATCGCGCGATCAGAGAGGGATCATCCGCCTGGACGACTGCCAGGAAGGAGGCGTCGCTCAGGTAGGCGCGGTGCGAAACCACGGTTTCCGGCTGGCGGGTGGTGGCATTTATTTTGACCTTCCCCTCCGCGGACATAACGCCCCCCACAACGGTATGGAAATCCTCCATCATAACCCCCGGTTTGTCGTAGCGCACGCCCACCCGCAGCGCTCGGCTCAGTACGCGCAAGTCCTCGTCCGCGTTGAGGCCCAGGGCGCAGGCCAGCATCCCGACGATCCCGGATTTGGTCGGCTCTGGCGCGGTATCACGTTCGCCCCAGCGGGCCTTCTAACCGCAAGAAAAGGATGTTTGCCATAGTTATGCCTCCGGCAATTGGGTCGCCAGCCATTCTTGCAACTCAGACAAGGAGTCTTTAGCTGCCACCCCCGGCAAATTAACATCTGGCACGGCAGTGTATGCGCGCTTGCCATCCAGCTTATAGTTTTTTCTGATGCGCCCCATATAGTCGCTCAACATAATGATCGAAGCGTCTACCAGAGTTTTATCGCCGCTAGCGCGGGCAGGGCGCAAAAAGGCATTAGCATAACTGACCGGCAGATTCTTGTCGGAAACTTCGACTAGAATAAAGTCAGGCAAGTTAAAGGCGGCGAAGGAATTTTGTTTGCCGCTGGGTTGGGCAGTGGCGGCGGCCTCCAGCAGCGCCAGCACGGCGCGCCGGGCCACGCCTGCGTCTTTCCCTAGATTCTCCTGTAGCTCCTCCCAATGCACATTCATATATTTGTAATAGGTTGAACTGTTGAATTCAACATCCCCTAACATTCCCGCCCCCGATTCGCCGGAGATGTCATCCACAGCGGTAAAGAAGTCGAATTCCTGGGTCAACGCATTCGTAGAGAGCGCATGGGCCACCTGCACCGCTGCCTGCACATTTTCAAAAGCATCCGAAGTCGTCATGCGGCCAAACATGGCGATATCTACAGAGCGCGGTATGCTGCCACCCAGCTTTTTAGTAATTTCGTTGATCTTGAGCTTGGCCCATTGCTTAGGTCCGGCCTCCTGGTAGATTGCCAGCAACTTTTCGGCCAGGGGGCGCTCTTCGTTCTCGCCTATGAAGATCAACTGCTGGGTCTTCAACGACCTGGCCTCTCCCTCTACCTGCCCTGCTGCCTCTGCCTCGCCTTCGCCCTCGTCACCTTCGCGGGCTTTGGTGGATTCCCGCCCGATTTCCGGCACGCGTTTCACAATGGCTTGAATAGTGGCTTCATCTATGCCTAAGTCTCTCAGTTGCTTCTCGATGCGACCGGGCAGCAGTTTAGTACGATAGCCCAGTAGACTATCTTGCTCAAAAGTTTCGCTAAACACCGTCGATCTACGTATGCTGCGCTTGATGCACTGGCTGGAAATGCGGCCACGTTGGTAGCCGCCAAAGACCGCATCTTTGGGCGATCCGCTATCATCGCGGTTCAAGTTGGACGGGGCATAATTTTGTAGTATGTGAATCTGAACAAGCATGGTCAATTCTCCTTATTTAGAATCTTGTGATGATTGAACGTAAAATGAACGCGCCCAGCGGCGCTGCACATAATGGTCCTGGCTGTCCCACGCTAACAGATCCTGCAACAGACGCGGCCAGTTGACCTTTTCACGGTTGGACTGGATGAAACGGATCGCCTGGCGCAGGCGGAAGGGCAATTGGCTGGCATCGGCATCCAGCAGAATGCGCATCCGCCGCTCCACTCCTTTTTGGTTGTTTTCGGAAATGCAGTTCTTGAGCGTCTGGCCCATGTTCCCCTCTTTGCTACTATCAGCCAGCGGGTACAAGGTGGCGACCAGGAAATAGGCATCTTCCTCAAAGGGTGGGACGCCGGGGGGTACCACGCTGTAAAACAGCCCCAGCGCCTCGCGTCGCGCTCCGGCCAGCGTTTGCCCCGCGCTGCGCTTTAAGCGGGCGCGCTCGCCGTTATCCAGGCGACCCAGGCGCTCGCAGAAAACATAGATTTTGGTTCCACTAACCGGCTCACTCATGAGACACATACTCCTTTCTTAATAAGTTTAACTGTTTCGTGCAACGGTCTTCCCCTATGGCTTGCAGCCTCAGGGTGGACGTATCCTCCCTGAATTCTGCTAGAGCCTGGACAAAGGATTCTCGCGCCATGTTCACAACATCATCGGCCCACTGTTGGGGTAATGTCTGGCGCTCCGGGGCTGTAGCGACATCCAGCACAAACTGGCGGAAGGGCTGGGCCAGCGCACCCCAGTAGCGGTATTCCATACGCTGCCTGACACTGCTATACCGCTCGGCCTTTTTGGTCCTGCTGCTTAGCTCGCGGAAGATTCTGCTGATGCCTCTGGCGCAGTCGGTAGCAAATTGGATCGCCTCCTGCACCAAATCCCCGGCGTCTGGGTCGTCTAGGAGCGAGAGCGGCACCTGAAATTCTGCGTCTATCCACTCGAATATCTTGGCCTTATTATCGGTGCGCAGGCCAATGCAGCGAAATGGGTAGGGAGAGGTCTCGATGCCGGTGTCCTCATTGGCAAGCTGGTAGAGCACCCGAGGTCGGGTAATGTGATTAACCTTTTCTGCCTCCTGGGATTGGGGTAAGAAGAGCGCAGCATACTCGCGCCATAGGGCCTTGCCCGCTTGGGGGCGGATGGGCGTCGGCGTCGTCTTTAGCTCTTTAGGGGACGGCAGGCGGTAGGCCACGAAAGGGTCCTGCCAGGGCGCGGCCTCTTTGGGCCGGTTTTCCCCCATCTCAAAGATCATCGTGCGCACCCCCCAAAGGCTGCGCCGGCCGCACCGGGTACAGTACATGTCCAGCAGTTCAGGATGCAGCCGCACGCGCCGCGCCGGGAAGGTTAGGCTGTGCAAATAGCCTACCTCTACTGCCTCCTGGCTGCGCTGCACCAGGGGCGGGCGCGCCCACCAGGCCAGGTCGTATCCACTAGGCGGATCGCCGGGCCGGTAATACGGCAGCGTGAGCGAGGCCGCCAGACTCTCAAAGAGGGTGCCGCCGCCGGGGAGCACATACAAGGGCGGCACACCGTTGATAGAGGGTTTGATGCCTGCACCACCTGAACTGGCGAAGCAGGGGATCACGACCAATCCCTGCGCCGCGCAGGCTGGGCAGAACGCCTGCTCATCCGCGGAGCCGTGACGAAAATGGGTAATCTCGGTGCCTGCGGGCGTCTCGGCCATCAGGTAAGCGATAGTTTTGGCATCCTGTCCCTTCTGCTGCTGGAGCGGCAGATCGGCGCTTTGCAAAAAGGGTGCGCTGTCCGAGAACAGGTCGAAACGGGCGGCGAATTGTTTACCAAATTCCGCTACCGCCTGTGCCGGAAACGCCCTGGCTTGCCATACCCGCTTGAGGTCCGGGGGTTCGCGCGGATGGATGCTGGCTTGCAGCACGGCGACCAGTAGGCGATGAATACCCACTACCACCAGGGGCGAGACGTGGTATATCCCGGTGAATGTTCCGGCTTGTAGTAGGGTTTGCTCGATGCCGTGACGCTCCACCTCACCATCTGCCCGTTCCAGGGGAATCCACGGCTCCGTCCAGAGGTTGAACGATGGAGGTAATACGGTTGTACCGTTGCTACTCATGGGTTTTCTCCTTGTCGTGTAATGACCAACCCGAGGCGGGGGTCAAGGCGGAAATGTACCATGCCTTTTTCAATCGGTAATGCTGCCTGTCCCTGTTCTAACCATAGGGGGACGCATTCTTTCAACAATACGGACCCGGTAAAGAGGAGTGGTAAGAGTGTACGGCTGTCGCGTAAGGCCGCGATGGCTTGATGATGACTCAGGCGGATGCTGCGGCGCAGCAAATTTATTTCCATTTCGCGCGGGGCGGCAGCCTCCAACCCTACCGTGTCCTCGCCAGGCCACAGCCTGGCGATGTTGCCACTCTTTTCCAGGGGAATGACCGTCAGGCTCTCCTCGCCCAGCCGGGTTTGGGCCACAATCCAGGCCGCGCTGTTCTCGTTTTCCTCAAAAATCAGGCGGGCTACGCGGGCGCAGATAGACCATTGCGGGTTGGGCTCGGGCAGCAAGCGTTGCCGCGCCTGATCGAGCGCATCGTTACTTTTCCTGCGCAGCTTATCCCATGCCGGGCGCAAGGGGTCGCCGGGTTGAGGTTCTGGTCCCCCATAGACTGCCTCGATCAAGGGGCGGTAATCCTGGGGGAGGTGCAGCGTATGGCGCCCGTCTAAGGTTTGCAAAGTACGTTGTAGAATATACTCATCGTAGATCAGGGTATTTACGCCCAGTTGCGGCGCACCTTGCGAATCTACGGCGTAATAGATCCAGAAGTGGGAAACCGGAGGCGGATTTTTATGCCGGTCGAGCCGCCCGGCCCGTTGCAGCAAAAGGTCTATGGGAGCCAGGTCCGACACCATAAAATCGAAATCCAGGTCGAGGCTTTGTTCCAGCACTTGCGTCCCCACCACAATCCCTTTGGCCGGGCGGGTTCCCTTTGGACCAACCATGTGTGTTAATTCCTGCTCTAATCTTTGGCGGTCATCGGCAGGGAAACGGGCATGCAGCAGAATGCGCATCACATCCGGCGACGCCAGAGCCTCTACTGCTTGAAATATTCTCTGGGCACGGTCCACCGTGTTGGCGATCCAGCAGGCACAGCCGCCTTCCGCCACGGCCTGCACCAACCAACGGGCTTGCGCCTCAAACTGATCCCCGTCGCTCTCCAGGTCTGGAAAGGTAAGCGGCCGGATTTCGATATGGCGGTCGACCTGGCTGGCAGGCGGTGTCGCGTGATATTCTCTGGCGCGATGGCCGACCCATAGGCTAGGGTACGCGTTGCTGGTCAGGAAATCTCTGCCCGGAGCAGCGCCGTAGGCTTGCCCATAGGCTTGCATCAAGGCCAACCGCCGTGTCAAGGGAAGCGTAGCGGAGAGCAAAATCACCGATGCGCCCAATGATGAAAGCCATCTCAAGAGCTGTTCTACAATCGTGGTCATATAGGTATCGTAAGCATGGACCTCGTCCAGAATAACCACTTTGCCAGCCAACCCCACCAGGCGCAGAGCGACAAAGGGTATATTTAGAGCGGCGAGTTCCACCTGGTCGATGGTGCCGACACCGAAGGGCGCCAACAGAGCCTTTTTCTTATTGGACCTGAACCATTCGGCGGCAGCGGAGTCTATGCCGTTCTCCCCGTTGCTGAGAGGATGCAGCGTCAATTCCTCCTCAAATAAGAATGCCTGGCCGTGAACAAGCTTCACCGTGGCCGCCATGCCCAGCCGTCGGTAAATGTGTTCTTGCACCCGGCCAAACATCTGGTTGCTGGTTGCCGTCGTTGGCAGGGCGTAATACAACTCCTCTGTGCCGCTGGTCTGCGCCATGCGGTGCGCCAGGGCCAGGGCCGCTTCTGTCTTGCCTTCCCCGGTGGGAGCTTCAATGATCGCCAGGCATGGTTCTGTGAGTAGGTCTGCCGGTATATTGTCAATCGCCATTTGTAAGGGGCGCGGTGGAAGTTTATCTGGGAAGAGCGACCGGAAGTCTACTGCCGTCTGGCTGAGTGTCACCTGGAAGAATCCGGCAGCCTCCACCCGCTTGCGTGCCTGCTGTACACTCCTTTCGACATACTCTGCTATATCATCGGTGGGCCATAAGCTGAAGTAATCACTATCGGACCCCAGCCAATCGCATAAGATGGTAAACCCGGTCAGCGCCATTGTGGCAGCCGAGATGTCTACCGATTCAGGGAAATGCGGCGTATTGCGCAGCAAATGCGCTTTGAGCAACTCGGCGGCTTCGGTACGCATCGCAGCCCAATCGGATGGCTCATCTTTGAGCCGGCGCCGGGTGGGATTGAATGTTTCCGGGGCGATGAACCGGCCATGATGGCCGCCGGTGGCTTCATGCCACGCCTGGTTCCAGAGGTCAGGT
Source organism: Chloroflexota bacterium (assembly GCA_009692745.1). Lineage (GTDB taxonomy): Bacteria > Chloroflexota > Anaerolineae > Epilineales > SHYO01 > SHYO01. The sequence continues at coordinate 18,979 of SHYO01000055.1, read as the reverse complement.
AGGGGAATTGCGGGGCCGTGGTCTATGGCAAACACCTGGCTGATGGCACTATGAGGTAGATCGTTTTTCCAGGCCCAGTTGCCGAAGGAGAATCCCTCTTGTATCAGGCGGCTCTTCTGCGCTTCGTTCTTGCCCTGGAAGGCGGGGGAAATCTTGCCAATATCATGCAACCCCACGAACCAGGGCAACCAATCCGCTAAGGTCGCGGGATCAACCCCCAAGGCACGACCTAAGACCTGTCGCCACCGGGGTGAGGCGCGCTCGCCGAGCAACTCTCTGGCGACAAATCCCACATCCAACATATGGAACAAGGCCGGGTGAAAAAGATGGGCCTCATTCTTTCTGCGGTCGGTCTTGCCCCAACAGCGCAAAAGGCGCGCGTGGGTGGCGTTCTGGCTTGCTGAGGAGATATGGTAGAGGCGGGCCAGGTCCCGCGCTTCCCTCTTAAGAGTTTGCCGTAGCTCGGCGGGTTCCAAAACTTCCACATCGGCCCCCCAGCCGCGGATCCAGGGCAGCATCTCTTGCGGAGCGGCGATGCGGGCGCGCCAGACCAGGCTGCCGTCGCCGGGTTCTTCCCGCCGCTCGGAGGTGTGCCAGGTGGTCTCCTTCACCCGCTGCACTACGCGGGGATGGAATTTCAGCACCACCTCCACCGGCTCCGCCTCAGTGTACCAGATGCCCCAGGCATCGGCCAGCAGCCGGCGCGGGTCGAAGTCGGGCGGGATCTCATAGGATTCGGCCAGGCGCTCGATGCGCCGGATGCGCTCAATCTTGAAGGTGCGCCGCTCGCCGGGCGGCTCGCGCAAGCCGATGACGTGGGTAGTCTGGCCCACAGCGTAGGGTTCGATGAAGTAGGGGGAGAAGATGTAGGCAAAGACCTGGCCGGTCTGCTCGTGCCAGTGCCAGATACGCACTTTGCGCCGGTCCGACCAGGCGCGGGTCAGCCCTTCCAATACCTGTACATAGAGCGGGTCGTCATGTTGGGCGGCCGTGTCCATTACCTCGGCGGAGGCGAGTATATGGCGGCTGATGTCCGGGGCCAGGCGTTCCAGGGCCAAACCTAGCTTGCGCAGGGCCGCCGCCGCGTGGGGGTTCTGCCTATCCATGCGCGTTGCCATTAGCCGGGCAGCCAGGTGCAGAGCAAGAGCTTCATGGAGGGTGAATCTGACATGATTCAAATAACCGTCCCGGTTGATAGCCAGGCGCCCGTCATCTGTTTCATAGACTTGAAATTGACCCAGGTCACTCTGATAGCGGAAGATGGTAGAGCGATCGACGCCCAGGCGCCGGGCAATCTCGGCCTGGGTCAATCCCTCTCGGTAGTCAAGTAATAGAGCTTCGATTTGTAGCAGGCGTGCGGCCTTGCCTGATGCGCGTTCCATAGATTCTATTATTTCCTCCTATGTTGCGGTTATACGATCATACCATACAATTACCGTCAAATCCGCAACAGACAGGCGCAATATGTGAATTACCCATTAATTTATTCAATGGGAATAGGAGCAGTTTTCTTGCGCCCGGCCGCCGCGCCTTACCGAAAGAGCTTCAGCCGGCCGCGCTCGTCCTCGGCCAGCAAGATGCCGCTCTCTTCCAGCGCCGGCAAGTCGCGCATCACCGTAGAGCGATGCAGCCCTAGCTCCTGGGCGATCTGGCTCTGGGTCAGCCCTTCGGCGTGCTGCTGCAGCAAACGGGTAATCTGCGCCAGCCGCTGCGTATCCTTATTCCGGTACATAGCAAACCTCCTGTCAATGTGGGATATTTAATCCCATACTAACCGGGGGGTGTTGCACGTACCGCAACAGGTGGTACGTATTTGCGATGGATTTGGCGTATCTTTACACATTGCCCTTGTGCTGCACAAAAACTTCATCCCCGCATCGAGGATTCCCCCTCCGGCAGGTCGGGGCGGCGGAGGGCATCCCCCTTTTTCCGTGATCTATCGACCCGCCCTGCTCCATCATGCGTTGCTTTGTCAGGTGGGGAGAGACTGGCTACAATGGGTGGCGGTAGCCACTAGATGTAGTGGTGTTGCGTGAGCGGTAGAGGCGAACCCAGTACCCAACGAACCCGCCGGCGGCCATTTAAGTTGGCTACAGATACAAACTTTCTCTACTATCTGACGAAAGCGCAGCAGGGCAATCAAAAGGCAGCGCGCAAGCTGGTACAGACCTGGTTCAGCCGGCGGGCGCTGTTTACCGAACAACGGTGGGCCGGCCTGCGCCCTGCCTTCAGCGAACGACAGGGTGATAACGGCCCGCGCATAACCTGGCAGCAGCTTGCTCTGCCGGCGCTGTTCCTGGTGCTGCACGGTGACGTGATGCACTCTGTATACGTGGCCGAATTCTATGAATAGTATCGCCGGGAAATGCGCAAAGCCATCGAGCGCGACTTGCTCCACGGGCACACCCTGGATGCGAGGCGGGAAGAAGCGTTGTCCCCCGCTCTGGAACAACAGTTGTTGCAGGCGCAGACAAGCGGGGGTCCCCTATTGGGAGCCCACCATCTGAAAATGTTGCAGGCAGAGAGCGCTATATCTGAAGAAACCATTCACGCCCGGGGGTACCGCACGGTGACGGATGACAGGGAATTGGAGCTGTTGGGCTTCGCCCCCGCGCAACGGCGTGTGCCTGGCTTGCTGCTGCCCCTCTGGACTACCGACGGGCGGCAGGGGCCGGCAGTTTTACGGCCGGATCAGCCACGGGTGATCAAAGAGAAGAGCAAGGGGCGTTTGCCCGACGGCATCTACCCATGCAAAGTGCTGAAGTATGAGGTCCCCAAGGGGGCCGGCAGCCGCATCGACTGCCCCCCCGCCTGCCAGCCGCAGCTCGCCGACCCGGCCACACCCTTATGGGTCACCGAGGGACAGAAGAAGGGCGACGCCCTGGCTTGCCAGGGGTTGTGCGCCATCGCCCTGCTGGGGGTGTGGAACTGGCGCGGTAAAAATGACAGCGGCGGCACGGTCTTCCTGGCGGACTGGGATTATATCGCCCTGGATGTGCGCGATGTGCGCATGGTCTTCGATTCCGATGTGATGCTCAAACCTCAAGTGCGCCAGGCGTTGGAGTGCCTCACCGAGCACCTGCAACGGCGCGGCGCCCACGTAGCTGCCGTCTACCTGCCCAACCGCCCGCTGGATGGCGGCAAGCTGGGGGTAGATGATTGGCTGGCAGCCGGGCATACCCTGGCTGAGATGGAGGCGCTGGTGGAGGCGCCCCGGCCAGAACCCCAGGCAGCCTCCCCGCGCCTGGAAATCCTGGACGATCCCCCGCTGCTGCTGCGCCGTCCCCTGGCTGCACGTGCGCAGTATCAAAACGGAGTCGCTGGATCGCACGGGGCATATTGTGAAGCACAACCCGCCCAAAGAGGAGACCCACCTGCGGTTGTTCATCGCCCGCCAGGATGGGCGCATGTTCGGCGAGGGCGGCGATGCGCCCGCGGAGGCGCTGCCGGTGGAGGTGTGCCTGGCGGAGCAATCCACCATGTGCGAGATACTGGCCTGCTATATCCTGGCGACCTGCTTCCTGGATGCTTTTAACGTGACCGGCTTCCTGTGGCCTAATGGGGAGTGCGGGCCACCCTGGGGTACCTGGGGTACCTGGGGCAACTGATCCTGGCAGGCGGCTCCTATGCCAGCCTGCGCGACATGGCCGATTACGGCGCGGTGCTATGTTTCGACGACGCGGAAAACCCGTCCGATCCGCGCCAGACGGACCCGGATAAGCGCGCCCTGCTGCTGGCAGGCAACCGGCGCGGCAGCACCGTGCCGGTGAAGGAGCTGGGGCCGGATAATCGCTGGCATATCCGCTACGTCAGCACTTTTTGCCCGCGCAGCTTCAGCGCCATCCGCCTGCCCGATCCGGTACTCTCCAGCCGCACCATCGTGGCGCCTCTGATCCGCACCAATAACCGGGAAAAAGCCAACGCGGATCCGATGGACGAGGCCCTCTAGCCCCACCCACGCCAGACGTTGATAGATGACCTGTGGGCGCTGGGACCTAATCCTAACTTGTTAAACCGTCCACGTGGCGGCGCTGCCGGCCTACGCCGCGCGGGTAAACCAGGCGGCCTAGCTGGCCGGCCGCGCCCTGGAACCCTGGCGCCCCCTGCTGGCCACTGCCCTGTGGCAGCGCATCGAGGAGCGTCGTGGAAGTATCAGGAAGAGCGCACCGACTTCGACGTGGCCGATCTGACATCCCTGGTGATCAGGGCGAGCGGCGGTGGCGCTGCCGCTGCCGGGAATCATGCCCGCCGCCAATCCGTACGCAGCCGAGGAGCGGGAGATCATCATCCTATGACCCGCGCCCCTTGACTTTATGGGTTCCCGGTTATAAGATGAAGGAAATAACCCGCAAGCCATAGGGGACCCCATATGGAAAACTTTTCCAAAGTCAAGGAATGGCGCGTAGCGGAGAAGTGCTTGAATTGTGAGGAACCGTTTACCATGAGCGGACAACTCAGCGGCGAAGCCTACTCCAAGTGCTCGTGGTGTAACGCTCTGACGAAGAATCCCCGGGTGAAACCGCAGCATTGGAGGGCAGGGCTAACCCTGCCTCGCTGGCTCATGATCTTCTTCATAGTAGCCATCCTCACGGCCACGTATACCTGGTTCTTGGGCGGGGCCAGTTGGGCGCGGCCTTATATCTGGGGCATCCTCCTCTTCCAATTCCTCTTTCTCGCCGTCATGGCCCTCTCCACCTGGGTGATCGTCGAGTGGACCAGGGAGTGAGATGAGGGGGTGACGGGGTGACAGGGTGACAGGCATAGCCGGTGTTCAAGCTACACTTTTTAAGGTGTAGTGCCCCACATATAGTAGCTGTCTCTGGGGAAAGTACTACATCCGGTAATGCCGAATGGATCAAGATACCGGTAGTATCTGCCCCTCTGCACAGATGGGGGGGCACCTATCCGTGCATCCGTCGTTTGCCCCTGGCAAACCAGGAATCCGTGTCGTGCTACCACCGGGCAATTTGTACCAATGCCTGGGCGATCTTCGCGCGCGCTGCGGCGGTGGTTTCGGGCGTCCAGGTGTAGAAACCCTGGCCGGTCTTGATGCCCAGCTCGCCGCGCGCCACCTTCTCTTGCAGCATCTCCGGCGGGGTGGTGTTGCTTGCCATATCCGGCAGCAGGTAGGTCATCAGGGCCAGGTAGATATCCCACCCGGCGATATCGGCGATCTCAAAGACCCCGGCGGCAGACAGGCGCCGGCCGAAGCCGTTCTGCACCACCGTGTCCACCTCCTGCGGTGTGGCGATGCCCTGCGCTACAATGTAGAGCGCCTCGCGCATCAAGGCGGCTTGCAGCCGGTTGCCGATGAAGCCGGGCGCTTCCCTGGCGACGATGGCCGGCTTCTTCCCTACTTTCGTCAGCAAATCATACATCACCGTGACGGTCTCGTCGGAGGTGCCGGGGTGGCGCACCAGCTCCACCAGCGGCAGCAGGTAGGGCGGGTTGAAATAGTGGGCCACCAGCACCCGGTCCGGCCGGTGGGTGGCGCCGGCCAGGACGCTGGGCAGGTAGGAGGAGGTGTTGCTCGCCAGGATGGTATGCGCTGGGCAGAGCTGGTCCATCTCCGCGAAGAGCTGTTGTTTCAGCGGCAGGTTTTCGGCCACCGCTTCGATCACCACGTCAGCGCTGCCCACCACTTCCGCCAGGGAGGGGCTGGTATGCACCCGCGCCGGGACGGCCTGGGCCTGCGCCGGTTCGACCAGTCCCATTTGGGAGAGCATCGCCAGGTTCTTGCGTATACCCTCCCGCGCCTGTTGTAGCCGCTCGGCGCTGACATCGTTCAGGTGTACCTCATACCCTGCCAGAGCAAACTCCTGGGCGATACCGTGGCCCATCAATCCTGCGCCCACCACCGCGATGGTTTTGATATCCGCTATGTGCATTGGGGTTCCTTTCGTTTACAGATCACCGGCTATAGACTCCATTTCACAAACCCAGCTTGGCAGCCAGGTTCTGCTTATACCTCTATCGTGGTCTTGAGCAGGGGTAGAATTTGCGATAGCATATCATCCCGCACGGCGCGGAACGCGACCATCACCTCAGCCTCTGTGCCGGTGACTTTGGCCGGATCTGGAAAGCCCAGGTGCCGCCGCCGGCCCTGTCCCAACCAGAGCGGGCAATCTTCCGCCGCCGCGTCGCACACCGTAATCACCAGGTTGAAGGGCGCAGCGCGGAACTCCTCCGTGGATTTGGAGCGCCCGCTGTGGTGAATGCCGATCTCTTCCAGGGCGCGCAGCGCCAGGGGGTGGATGTACCCCGCCGGCCGGGTGCCCGCGCTATCTGCGGCCCAGGTATCGCCCAGGCGGGCATTGACGATGGCCTCGGCCATCTGCGACCGGCACGAGTTGCCGGTGCATAGGAAGAGCACCCGGCGTTTGGGGGGGGTAGAGGTGACGGAATTCATATATCTCCCTTTTTATCCACGCTTTACTTCTTGGGCGCTTACTTCTCGGGGGCATGCCACGCCGATATCACCTACCCGCACCAGGGCGCTTGGCGCCACGGCGGCCTGGGGGCCACAGTTGGGATGGCGCGGTTGGATGCGGGCCGGGTCGAAGAAGGCGCCGAAGGCGGTATGGAGCCGGTCGAGGGCCGCCCGGTTGATAGAGTAGTAGATCCAACGGGCATCCAGCGCGTCCCGCTCCACATCCACCAATCCAGCCTGGCGCAGGATATTCAGGTGGTGGGAGATCAGGTTGGGGGGCATCTGCAGAGCATCGCCCAATTCGCAGTTGCACTGCACCCCCTGCATCAGCAGGTCCAGGATGAGCAAGCGCTTCGGTTCGGCCAGTACCTTCAGGTAGGCGGCCAGGGGCGCCGTGCGAAGAGACTCCACATGGGACGGTAGGGAGGAATTCCCGCTCATGACCTGCCTCCGGCGGCGGTTTGCCGCGCCGGGGCGGGCGTCTTCCCCTGGAAGAAGCGCCCTTTGAGCCACAGCGACACGTAGACCAGGCCGACCAGCACGGGGACTTCGATGAGCGGGCCGATGACGGTGGCCAGAGCTTCCTGGGAAGTGATGGTAAAGGTGCCCACCGCCACGGCGATCGCCAGCTCAAAGTTGTTGCTGGCGGCGGTAAAGGATTGGGTGGCAGCCATCTCATAGGGAAACTTCATCCGCAGGGAGAGGGCAAAGGAAGCGGCGAACATCAGCAGGAAATAGATGACCAGCGGCACCGCCACGCGCACTACGTCTCCCGGTTGGGCCAGGATCTTATCCCCCTGCATCGAGAACATCACCACGATGGTTGTGTGAGAGCAAACCGATGAGGGCAGTGGGTGCCAGGCGCGGCATGAAGCGCGTATCGTACCAGACTTCCCCTTTGCGCCTTCGCAAGATGAGACGCGTCAGGATGCCGGCGGCCAGCGGGATGCCCAGGAAGATCAGCACGCTGCGGGTGATATCCCCCATAGAGATATCTACCGCCGTACCCTGTACCCCCAACCAGCCGGGAACCACCCGCAGGTAGAAATAGGCCAGGGGACTGTACATCACGATCTGGAAGACGGAGTTCAGCGCCACCAGCGCAGCGCAGTATTCTCCATCCCCGCCCGCCAACATATTCCAGATCAGGACCATGGCGATGCAGCGCGCCAGGCCGGTGATGATCAGGCCGGTGCGGTAGCCGGGCAGGTTGGGCAGGAAGGCCCAGGCTAGCGCGAACATGATGGCCGGGCCGATCAGCCAGTTCAACGCCAGGGAAACGCCAAACTGGCGCAGGGCGCCGCGGATCTTCCCCAGCTCCTCATATTTCACGCGGGCCAGCACGGGATACATCATCCACAGCAGGCCCACCGCGATAGGGAAGGAGACCGCGCCGATGCTGAGGGCGTTGAAGAGCTGCTTAATACCGGGGAAGAGGGTGCCCAAACCGATGCCCAGCATCATCGCCAGCAAGATCCAGAGGGGCAGGAAGCGGTCGAGCAGGGAGAGTTGTTGGATGACATTACCGGCGCCGGCGTGGGACAGGGAAGGTGTGTTGACGGTTGCCATGTGAGATCACCTCAGGTGCATTGTGGGCCAGAGGTAGTCATCTGGCCGTACACGGGAAAATAGTTCAATGACGATTGAATTATATGCGCCGGAAGAATGGGTGTCAAATAGGTTAGGGGATTCGTGGATCTCGTCAGCTCCAGCCTGTATGTAGGAACCGGTTTTTAACCGGTTTTCGGTAGCAGCCGCCGGTTTCAACCGGTGGGGCGAAGGCTACCGGATGTGCAGCATTGCCGGTTGAATTAATCAAGCTGCTATCTTGTGATATACTTCTTCATACTTTCTTGGGCAGGAGCTTCAAGCCATAAGGGGAATTAGTCAATGGTCTTCCAATATTATCCTGAATCGGATATGCTCTATATTCAGCTTGTGGAGGGGATCAGCAGCGAGTCGGAGGAGATCACGCCTGGGGTAGTGCTGGATTTTGACGAGGCGCGCCGGGTTTTGGGGATTGAGATTGAAGACGCTAGCAAGTTGTTAGACATAACACGCCTGGAGCTGCGCTCCTTGCCCATCACCGATTTGATCTTTCGAGAGCGGGTTGCAGGGTGAGACCCACGTCTCTGGTACGCAAACTATCTCGGATCGCAGCCGGTCATGGACAATTGGAATCCCAAGGATTCCATCAAATTGTCCAACATTCAGAGCTATTTGAGGCGCTTTAGATACTTGTCAGCCAGGAGTTTACCGTAGTTGTCGGGGTTGAAGTCGGCGCGGTTGGAGAGCAGGATCACGGTGAGCTGCTGCTGGGGGTAACGCGCGATATAAGTGCGGAAGCCTAACCAGGCGCCGCTGTGATACTCAAACGGGGCGCCCTGGTACGTGCCCAGCCACCAGCCGAAGCCGTAGGGAATGGCGGCTCCCTTGGTCGTGGCAGAGGGGCTGAAAGCCCGCGCCAGGGTGGCCTTGCTCACCAGTTGATCTGTATACAGCGCCTGGTCCCACAGGTAGAGATCCTCCAGGGTCGAGTAGACCCCATCCGATCCCACGATGTTATCCAGTGTATCGTGGTCGTTAAGGGTGAAGCCCCCCGTCACCGGCAGGTAACCGATGGCTCTTTCGGGAATGACAGGATGCGTGTTCTCGTCAACGACCGTAAGCGCCATACCCAAGGGGTCAAAGATGTGGTCTTGCAGATAATCGGCATAGGATTGCCCCGATACGCGCTCAATGATGGTCGCCAGCAGGCCGTATCCCACGTTACTGTAGTTGAATTTCACACCGGGAGGCGAGAGCAGGTCTGGCCGGCGGTTCAAGGCCGCCAACACATCGGCGTTGGTGGGCGTGTCGAGCTGGTATAAATCGCGCAGCTCCTCGTGGGAAGCGGGCAGCCCGGCGGTGTGGTGCAGCAGATCGAGGATGGTGACCGGGCCGGCGATGCGGCTTAACTCCGGTACATAGAGGGTGATGGGGTCATCGTAGCGCAGTTGGTGCGCCTCGGCCAGCAGCATAATGCCCATAGCGGTAAATTGCTTGGTCAGCGAGGCCAGCCGGAAGGGACTCTGTGGCCAGATAGGAGCTGTATGCTGCAGGTCCGCCAGGCCGTAGCCCGCTTCATGCAGAATCGCGCCCCGATAAATGACCATCACGGCGACGCCCGGCTCGACGCTATCGGTGTAGGCGCTGAAGAGGCCGTCCGCGTAGCGCGAGAGATCAGACAGGGGGGTTACCGGCGGAATGGTATGCACCGGCGCAATTTGCAGCAGGCTCTGCCGGACAGTGGCGGTCGGTGCTGCCCCAGTCGCTTGAGAAGATATGCTCGCTGGCCGGCAGGCCAGCAAACTGAAGAGCAGGATAACGCCGCCCATGCTGGGTAGAAGAAGGCGACGTCTGGATGATGGTGGATGTTGGTGCATAATGCTAGTGTAAGCCAGTAAGATGAGTATTTGGCAAGAATTGGCTAAGAAAAATTAAAGTTTGGCCTTATTGTGGCTACTGTTTAACAATGCCAAATCCTCCATAAAATAGGCTGCGCACCGTTATGTGCGAAACCCCAGATTGAGATCAGAGCGCTGGTCCCCTGACAATTAACCGGCGCGCAGTTTCCGGCCTATATAAAGGAAGATCAGTCCGTGGAGCAGGATCGCAGCGCTCAAGCCAATCCCCTGGTCGAACCAGGTAGCCTTAGCGATCACACTAATGACGTAGAGGCTATAGCCCCCCACCGGCAGAAAGAGGAGCAGACTGGTCCACAGGCCGGGGTTGTAGCGCCGCAGCCGGATGCCCATAGCAATGTGCAACAGGGAATTGAAGAGGGTCAGGTAGATGGCTATGAGCCCCAGGAGCGGCGCAGGGAATTGCGCCACGTATAGGATTACCAGATCCAGGAGCCATACCCCCAGGATGTTGATCCAGAAGATGGCCCGGTTGGTCAGCACCTCCCGCCCCCCGGCTACTTCCTGGTTCACAAATTCCCGGAACCGTCCCTGGGCGTGCTCCTCATACTGGTGTAACATGTAAATAGGCAATTGCAGAAAGACCAGGAAAGCGACAATGTCCAGGCCCGATAGCATAAAGGGCGTCAAGAGCAGCAGCACGATGCCCAGCGGCAGCGCCGTCCGGGACCATTCTTCCATAAACCAGGCGGTAAACCTGTATGCCGGCGGCGCGGCTACCGGCGCGGCGGGCATGACAGGAGACCCCTGTTTAAGGTTGGTGGGCTTTCTTTTGGTCATGATGGATGCTCCCAGCGCTATGGGGCGCCTGATGCTGGTAAAAAGGGGGGTTGTGGGTTGGCGATATGATACCGCAAGGACGGGTGGGTGTCAAGCAAATGGGGTTTTTGTCCATCTATCCGGGCACAATCCAGCGCAGGGGGAGTTGGTCGATGGGTTGGTCGAAGAGACCGAGCTGACCCTGCCAGCGGAAGAGCTGGTCGAAGGCTTCGGGGGGGAAGGCTTTGCGCAACCGCCCGGCATAGGAGGTAAGCAGCACCTGGACGTAATGTTCCACGTCGTAATCGCGCCGCTCGTCCGGGTCCGCGCTGGGGGTGGGCGCATCCGCCTCCGGCGCCAGCGCCTCCTCCTCGCCGAGCTCCTCCTGCCAATCGCTGCCCGCGGCGGGCTCGTCGGTCTCATCGGGCAGCCAGACATAGGCGCCATCCTGGGCGCGGTAGAAGCGTACCCGTTCGCCGCGCGACCATTGGGTGCGTCCGGCGGCCAGCAGCGCTTCATACTGCGGCTCGCGCTGCTTACTGCGCGATGCCAGGTAGGCCTCGGTAGATTTGGAGAGGCGCACCCGGCTGGCGACATCGGCGGCGGGTAGGGCGCGGGCGCGCAGCTCCGCCAGCGTCTGTTCATAGGCGGCGCACACGCCGGGCACGTCGCCGCTCATAGCACAGCGCAGCGCGGTGCGCAAGAAGCGCTCGCCGAAGGGTTCGCTGCGGCTGGAACGCAGCGCCACGCCGCGCACAATCAAGTTACCGCCGTAGCTCAGCAGGGCGTAGTTCTTCACCTCGTGGCTGAACATGGCCTGATAGCGGCCTTCGAATTCCAGGTGGATACTTTCCGGCAGCGTCTCATCCACCCGCGCCACCAGCTCCCGCTCCTGTGCTTCGTCCCAGCCGGGCGGGACGGCGAAGTAGACCCCATCGGTATCGGCTTCAATCAGGGCCACGCCCCCGGCCTGCAGCGCCTCGATCACCTGGCCCAGCAGCTCGCGCCCGCGGCGGGTGACTTCGTCGGCGGCGTGGGCATCGGCAAAGAGCGCCATGCTCCCGGCGCCCATATAGCCGTAGGCCGAGTTGATCAGCAGTTTCATGGCGGCCTGCATAGCGTTGTGGTGCCCCGCCTCCCAGGAGCCCGGCGGCGCAGCTTTGGCGGCGGCCTTGTGTCCCAGGCGCAGGCCGGTCATACGGTCGACGATATGCAGCAGCACCCCCAGGTGGTCGCACTGCGGCCCGATGCGGTAGGTGCGCATGATGGACGGGTACAGCGAGGCGATGTCGGCCTTGACCACCCGCTCGGCCACGCCCCAGGCGAAGAGGTGGACTGCGCCCCCGGCGTGATTTCCCGCGACGCCCTGGCTGCCGGCAGGGGTATAGGGTGGGGCCGCGCCGGCCCGCAGGTAGGATCGTACCAGCATCGGCTCCAGGATGCCCATAGCCGGCCCGGCGGAGACCAGCCGGTCGTAGGGGCGCGGCGCCATGCCCGCCAGGGCGAAAGGGGCTCCCATCAGCCGCTGGGATAGGCCATCGACCTCGGCCACGTCATCCAGCGCATAGCGGCGCACCAGCTCCGGCTCCTTACGGTACGTTTCAAAAATCTCTGCGCCGCTCAGATAGACCCGCTCTGGCGCGGCGACGCCGAAGTGGCGCGCCACCTCCTTCAGCCGATAGCTGGGCAGGTCGCGCGCGACAAAGTCGTAGCGGCGCACTGCATCCAGCGTATCCACCAACTCGCGACCCGGCAGCGCATAGCGGGTGCGGCGCGCGGCGCCAGGATACCCCCCCGGCGACTCATAGTGCTCCAGCAACCCTGGCCCCTCCGGCCGCCCCAGCCGTAAGGGCACGCCCAGGGCGGCGGCGCGCGCTTCCAGGTAGGGCAGGTCGAAGCCGAACAGGTTATGGTTCTCGATAACGTCGGGGTCCGTGCGGCGCACCAAGGCGCACAGCTCGTTGATCAAGCGCGCCTCATGGCCGGGCGAGGCGGCTTCGAGAGTGGTCGCCAGGCCACGGTTATCGCGCAGCGCGACCATAAAGATGCGGCCGCGCTGCGGGTCCAGCGCCGTGGTCTCCAGGTCCATTTGCAGCCGGTGCAAATCGGTGTAGGCCATACCGCGGAAGTAGGCGCGCCCGCTGAGCATCAGGTATTGCTCCACCGGCCCCACCCGGTAATAGGTATCGCCCAGGTCGTACAAACTTTTCACGGCGTGGCCCAGGCGCCGCTGCGCTCCGGCCAGGATGGCCCGTTCCAACCCGCGCCCGCTGTTGGCCGACACCCGGTAGCGATAGGATACCTCCGGTCCGGTTAGCACCCGGTAGGTGACCGCAGCGCTGGCGGCGCCGGGCGCGCCCTCAGCCGCCAGCCCCCCATTCAGGTGGGCCAGGTCATCCAGGTGGGGCGCCAGCACCCACGGGCGATAATGGGTCTGCTCGCAGCGTACCTGCCCGTCCACGCGCCGCCAGAGCAGCACGCGGCCGTCGCGGTCCGCCCAGACGGAAACGATCCCCGGTGTCATGTCCCAGCCAAATAATAGCTCGTCGTTCATAGTTGAATTTTAATCCAGAATATATGTTCTGGCAAGCAGGGAGGAAGCTGTTCAGAATCACTATAGGGAAACTTACGTAGGTGCTGCCTCCGGCTGCACGTCTTTGGCGCTACGACAAATGTGCGGCCAGGAGACCGCACCTACCAAAGCACCAGGCCAACAATTTCGTAGGTGCTGCCTCCGGCTGCAGGTCTTTGGCGCTACGACAAATGTGCGGCCAGGAGACCGCACCTACGGGGGGAATTGAGGTGCGTGCAGTGCGCCGGGTTGCATGTTTGGGGGAATTGTGGCACATTTTGTTATGGTTACAATTCATCTATCGATTTTAAGGAGTAGGGCATGGGCATTAGTATCGGGCTGGTAGGTCTGGGGGCTTTTGGCCGGGCCTTTGCGGACTTGTTCAAAAGCCACCCTCTGGTAGACCGGGTGGCCTTGTGCGACCGGGAGCCGGAGCGCGTCGCCGTCTTTGCCCGCAAGGAAAACTGGCAGGATAAGTTCAACCCGCGGGATGTCTATACCTCGCTGGAGGAGATCTGTCGCAGCGACCTGGACGCCCTGGTGATCATTACCCAACCCTGGCTGCACGCGCCCCAATGCATCCAGGCGCTGCTGGCCGGCAAGCACGTCTATAGCGCCGTGCCGATCATCAGCGTCCCCGACGGCGATGAGATCCTGGACTGGTGCGACAAGCTGGTCGAGAGCTGCCGCCGCAGCGGCCTGCACTATATGCTGGGCGAGACCACCTTCTACCGCCCCCAGACGATGTACTGCCGCCGCCGCGCACGCGAGGGCGCCTTTGGCGATTTCGTCTACAGCGAAGGGGAATATATGCACGATTTCGACTCCCCCTCCTCCAACCTGAAAGACGTCATGCGCCACCGGCTGAACAGCCAGGCCGGGCAGGAATGGCCGGATCTGCTGCGCCAATACCGGGAGCGCGGCGTACAAAGCGGGCCGATGCACTATCCCACCCACTCCACCAGCGGCCCCATCAGCGTGATGGGCGCGCACGCCGTCAAGGTCTGCGCCTGGGGCTACGCCAACCGCACCGCCGACCCCTATTTTATTGAAAATACCGAGCTGCTCAGCAACGAGACCGCCCTCTTCTCTATGAGCAACGGCGCCACGATGCGGATATGCGAATTCCGCGAGATCGGCCACACCAACCGCGAGATCTTCCGCGTCTATGGCACCCAGGGCAGCTTTGAGAACGATACCTGGGTCGACAAGCGGGACAAGAGCGCGCTGACCGTGGCGGAGATGCGCGACCCGCTGCCGCCGGAGGCGGCGGCCGCCTTTGCCGCCGCCAGCGTCGCCCCCGACTTCTACGGCGGTCACGGCGGCTCCCATGCCTACCTGGTCCACGAATTTGTCGATGCGGTGGCCCACGATCGCGTCCCGGCCATCAACATCTGGGAGGCGGCGCGCTACATGGCCGCCGGGGTGATGGCCCACAAGTCAGCCTTGCGCGACGGGGAGGCGTTGGCGGTGCCGGATTGGGGCGACGCGCCCGTGGCGCGCGGTAAAGGAGCGTAAAACCCGTGGCCGAACACCACCACCACGCCCATTCCCACTTTGGGGATGTGGCCCGCATGTCCATCCCACGCATTGCCCTGGCGCTGGTGCTGACCCTGGCGTTCGTCTTCGTCGAAGCCGGGGCGGGCCTCTTCGCCAACAGCCTGGCGCTGCTGACCGACGCGGCCCACAATCTGACCGACGTGGTGGCCCTGGCGCTGAGCTGGTACGCCATCCGCCTGGCAATCCGCCCGGCCCACGCCGGCAAGACCTTCGGCTACCACCGCGTGGGCATCCTGGTGGCCCTGGCCAATTCCACCACCCTGGTGCTGATCTCGGCCGGGATCTTTTACGAAGCCTACCAGCGCTTGTTGGCTCCGCCCGTCGTGGCCGAGAATGTGCTGATCGGCGTGGGCGCGCTGGCCTTTGTCGTCAACCTGGCGACGGCCTGGATGGTCTCCCACGGCAGCGAGAGCGACCTGAACCTGCGCAGCACCTACTTGCACCTGATGGGGGACGTGCTCTCTACCCTGGGCGCCGTGCTGGCCGGTATCGCCATCAAATTTACCGGTTGGCAGATCCTCGATCCCCTGGTAAGCGTCTTGATCGGCGCCCTGATTCTGTGGAACGCCTGGAAAATCCTGCGCGAGACGGTGGATATCCTGCTGGAAGGGACGCCGCGCGACCTGGACATGTACGACCTGGTCAGCGCTTTGGAGCAGGTGGCGGGGGTACACAATGTCCACGATCTGCACGTCTGGAGCATCAACCAAAGCATGCGCGCCCTCTCCGCCCACGTCCTGATCGACGATATGGCCATCAGCCAGGGCGCGCGCATCCGCCAGGAGCTGAACGAGCTGCTGACCCACACCTACCGCATCGACCACGCCACCTTGCAGTTCGAGTGCGCCGGCTGCGACCCCGCCGTGCTCTACTGTAACCTGGCCGTGCCGGTAGGACATGAGCATGAGCATTAATGGACTGTCCACGTAATGTAGTCTAGGGCCTTGTGCCCGTCCCCTGTGCCCGGGCCTGCGCCCACAAGGGGCTATACTACAACAAATGCGAGGAGACTACAGATGACACTTCCGGAGCCTAAGACGATTAAAGTACCTCCTGACAGCGAGCTTGGTCGATTGCTTGAAGAAGCGGAAGATGCCCCTATTATCTTGGATAAGGATGGTGTGCTCTTTCACCTGGGAAAAGTCAAGTCCAAGAAAGCCCGCAGGCATAGGAGGACCGAGGCCGATCATGCAGCTTTCTTAGCGTCTGCCGGAGGGTGGAAAGACCTGGTCGATACTGAAAAGCTCAAGGTCGACATCTACGAAAGTCGCAGAATATCATCTCGACCACCGGTAGAGTTATGAGCTACCTTGTCGATAGTGACGTGGTAGCCGATTGGCTCAACGGGAAAGAACATACTGTCCAACTTCTCGCCAACTTCGAAGAGCGTGGGCTTGCCATTAGCCTCATAACCTATGGAGAGATCTATGAAGGTATTTATTATGGGAAGAATCCGGAAAAAGCTAGAAGAATCTTCCTGCAATTCCTTCGGAAGGTAGATGTTCTCCCCCTCAACAGACGGATTATGCAGCGCTTCGCAGAGATTCGAGGCGCTCTTCGTCACAAAGGCCAATTAATCGGAGACCCCGACATTCTCATTGATGCTACTGCCATTCACCATGACCTTACCTTGCTGACGCGTAATACTAAAGACTTTTCTCGCATTCCAGATCTGAAACTGTATCAATCGAATAAATTCACCAGTGGATAAGATCATTCGGGCGCCTCTGTGCCTCTGTGCCTCTGTGCCACTTGTGCCATTAGGGCCATTAGTATAGGGGGTATCAGGTATTAAAGATATTGATGGTATAATTTGGCTATACAGTCATATTATCCGTTGCCGCATCGACCTCATCCAGATGTTCGCCCCGGTGCAGCGACCGGTCAACCCAGCGCTTATTATAAGCGGAGATTTCCGCGAGTAAGGCCGGCGGAAAGCTTTCCAGCCGTTTATCCAGCGCCTCTGCGGTTTCGATGGCAATCCGGGCGGCGGCGCGCGGCGGGATGGCGGCCCACAGCGGCAGGGACGAGTCGTTCACTAAAATATCCATCTGCGCAATGAACAGCTTGCCATCGCGTTCGGTCATATCCAGCACATACATGATCCGCCGGTCCCAGAAGGCCAGGTGCGCCAGGGCGATAGCCACGGTCCAGTGTGCTCCCACCGGGTGCTGCATTTCCGCGTCGCTCAAGCGCGCCGCCAGGGCGCGGATGCGGTCGGTTGAAGCGCGATTGCGCTCGCTAAAGGATCGATCCAGTGTCATAGGAAAACCTCCTGTACTTATACACATAAATTCAGCCAGGCCATAAGCGCGCCGCCGGTCGCACCCCTGCCTGCCCCATATTTTCAGGCCGCTGTGAAGAATAGTCAAGTCTGGCGTAAATATTGGCCCGCCTCCTTGAGCGGGGGTAGTGCATTTGTGTAGCACAAGCGGTCCTCTTCTTTTTTGGGTGTTGTGGCGCCCCTTGATCTTGGTTTTATGATACCATAGAGGTGCGGCAAAGGTAGTCGCGGCTGGCCCTGCCGGTGAATGGGCCTAATTTGTAAAAGCCCTCAATTGCAGACCCACTTATCCTGGCTGCGCCAGCACCTGGCCAAGACCCAGGGGGCGTGCCACCTGAATCCAGAGTGTAGCGCTTTGGCGACCTTGAAAACCCGCGATGTGGACCGTGCCCTGATGGGAAAATTCGACTTCGACCGGACAGAAAGCCATCACACCATCTACCGTCTCTGGCTGAGGGTTAGCTGGTAGCCCGCACCTACATCTCTCATGGGGAGCGCGAGCTGAGCAGCTACCCTGTCAGCCAGATGGCCAAACAAATGCGGCTCCAGACCGGGGAATTCATGAATGCCGTGGATTGTTCTCTGAGCAGGGAGGAATACTACCGGCTGTTGCGGGAACGCACTCCCAGCTCAGGGGAAACAGAATCGCAAGAGTAGATCAGCCACGCTCCAGCTCCCGTTTCAGGTCGTCGAAGTTGACCACAAAAGCATCGACTTCCTCGCGGGCCAGCGCCAGGAGAAAATCGGTGCGATCCAATCCTGCGACGTTGGCGGCTTTTTCTTGAGAGATCTCACCACGTTGATACCAGTGAATGGCAGCAGCCAGGCGCAGCTCACGCACAAACTCTTCAGGGGAGCGGCGCAAGGCTGAGAACACCTCTTCAGGTAAGTCTAATGTCACGGTAGGCATAGTTTGCTCCAGCACCTCAAACAGGATGACCAGTCCGCATTAGGATACGATTTTATAGCCCATAATGGTATTTCACAGAATCCAACTTTCCAAATCGAAATCTGGCGCGAAAGGATTGATGATACGAACGCCATCAAGATAGGTTCCGCTGGCGAAGTCTTCGCTGAGGATGACGGGAATCTGGTTCAAACGGGCTGTAGCCCATAATTGGGCATCAAAAAAAGGAAGTCTGTGGTCACGTACACCTCGCACAGCTTCCAAAACAATGGGCGCAGTCACATCGAATACGGGAAATGCCAGCAAGAAATCTTCAACCTGATTTGCAGCCTCGTACCCACTGAGCTTGGGGGGGACACCACGGATAGATCGTGTAGTGGCCACGTAGAATTCTGCCAACACCTGAGTGCTCAGGCGACCCGCCCCCGTCATTTTCAGGCGAAAAAGAGTATTGATGGCGCTTCCTTGCTTGACGTATTCTCCTCGGTCATAAGAATAAACCAGAATATTGGTGTCAATTAAGATGGGAGGCATAGGAGTTCAATTGCCTTCAATCCGATCTGCGTAAAGGTCCTCGCGCGACCACTGGCGGGGTTGGTTTTCCAAAGGACCGCGCTGGTAAAGATCAAGCATAAAGCGGTGCAGGCGTTCCCAGGCAGTGGCGTCGGGTGGCACAGCGTGAGGTCCGCTGGAGATCTCGTGATCAATAGCCTGCCTGATGACCTCGGACTCGCTGACGCCACGGGCCTGTGCCAGTTGTTTGATCATGGTCTCCTGGCGCTCCTGGATATAGATCTGCTTGCGTACCATTTGAGACATGGTAGATCCCTCCTTTCGTTTATGCATCAGATTATTATTACAGCGCAAGGTTGAATGAAGCAGGTGCGAGTAACATAAAAAGGAAAGGCATGGTATCTTTCTCCAACCACAACCAAGTGAGAAGGAGAAGAGGAATACCATGCCCAGCATCATTATATCCGAAACCTGTCCTGCGCCCGAATGC
>SHYO01000054.1 GCA_009692745.1 Chloroflexota bacterium | reverse complement strand
GCCATCATGCTGTTGCGAGAGGCGCAAGTCCACACAATCACAGACTGGTTGGGCATAGAGTCCATGATTTTGCCGCTTGAGTTTACACATTGAACTATTACGAGTATAACAATTCGTTATTTGCCCCAAAATATCAGCGAATGGACAGTAGTTGGCAGATATTCAAGTCGAGAATGTCAAAACACAACAGTCGAGTCGTAATTGGGAGCGAACACCCACGTTTACAGGATTGGAAGGGGCAAATTGATCTGGGGACTTACTTTGCTGCGGGAGTACTCGGGTGATACCCGCACAGCGGCCAAAAGACCTGGTGGCTCTGGTGGCTGATAGCCAGATGAAGGCGGCGCTTGACGGTATTTTGGTACGACACCAATCTCTATCTACCCGCCAGATAAGTGCGGTACGTTGGGATTTTATCAATAAAGGGGAATGCACGTGTTTGACCGCTTTCGCAGAAAACCGCAGCTTAATCTGAACACAAAGCCCGTCGAAATCGGCGATGGCGCCTTGACCGTCGACGTACCGGAGCAATTTACCACACGCCGGGAACAAGATCTCGCCACGGTAGTATTTGACCCAAACTTTCCTGATCGTGTGGTGCAATTCACGGTTGTTCATGTTGATAAACAAAACCCGGCGGCGCGGGGATTGGGTATCAGGTTTATCCACGATTCGGCCTGGAAGCGCCACGCACGTATTCTGAAGGACGGTGACAAACACTACTATTCCTACGTCGAACCGGCATACCAGGGCGGGGAAGAAGCGTATACCCGCTATTGGGTGGCGGGTCTGGACAATGCTGTGCTGGTAGCTACTTGTTGGATGAAGGTTAAGGAGACGGATAGTCCCGGTTTGCGCGATTTAATCAGTTCAATTGAGCCGGCCATTCTCAGTCTGCGGGTGACAAAATTCCCGAAGCAGCCTAGTGAGGAAAGTTTTAAGCCCGAATTCCTCGAATTGTCCGCTGAGCACGCTGCCAAGTTAAACGTCTGGCGCGATGCGGCTTATAAGGCGGCCAGCTCTTTTTCAGGCCGTCCAGGTTTCACTGGGAACGACGGGGACCTGCGGGCAATCCAAGTAGTATTAGATAATGGCGCGCTGGCCAAACTTGACGGTTTCGCCCTGGAAGGACTGGGTATCCTGTTTGGCGATATATTGGCGCGCAAACTGGACCTGCATTGGATTACGATCCAGGACAGCCACAGTCGCATCCCTGGTCTCAGGTATCGCCAGTCGGGCATTGTGCTCACCGCGGCAGATATGCTTGCCAGGCGCGTGCAGCGGGGTGAGTCCGTCGCTGTTGTCCCTCTGTTCAATGCCTTGGTGCAGCAAATCCGGACGATGATTGCAACAGAAAAAGGGTAAAGATGTGATTTTCGCGCAACTGCGCTGGCCCAGGCCATCCAGGAAGGCTGCAATTAGTGTTTTTGGTTGCCTGATAGACCCAATCGCTGTATAATTATGCTCGACGGCTACTATTTGCGCTTGTTTGTGAGTTGCCCAAAATCATACCAGGACAGTGGGGGGGTGCATGGTAAAACTGCTGACGAGCTGGGACATTAAGCCGGGCAAAGAAGAGGAATATTTTGAATTTGTAGTCAAGGAAATGGTCCCTACTATGATCAAGCTGGGCATGCAACCCACAGAGGCCTGGTATACCCAGTGGGGTGAAGCGCCGCAAATCCTGGCAGGTTGGGTAGCCGATGACCGCGAGACTATCGAGCGGGCCCTGGCGAGTGACAACTGGGAAGAGATCTCGCAAAAGCTTTTTCGCTTCGTCGACAACTTCGCGCGCAAAATTGTTAAAGCTGGCGGCATGTTCCAGCTTTAAATATATGGCGTCTAATGATCCCTTTGCGGGATGTCTACCCGGCGCCAAAGGCTTTCTTTTCGTGGGAATACCCTTCAGATTACCCTCTTTAACCCTCAATCGTTATCAATTTTCTTAATTTAATCTTTCTGCTGTAAAAGTGCGTAATTCTTGGCACCTCTTTTACGATTATTAAATATACGTATTTAAGGTGTAGCCGCTCAGCCATCTTGTGCTACGCGCCTGCCTGTATTACTATATATCGTAAGAGCAAGAGACCATGAAACGCGAATTTGTAAGCAAAGCAATGGCGAAGTACCTGCGCATCATTTTGACCGTAAGTAGCTGCTTCTGGCTCGTAGCAGCATCGCCGCCCGCCAAAACTAGTGCGACGGGACCCTGGCTTGAAACGTGGGAATGGACCAAGCTGGCTGCCCAGGCCCGTCTGGGTGCGTTGCCCGCCCAATCCTTCACTAGGGGACTTGCTGCGGCTGCGTTCTTAGCAGCAGAGACCCATGAACTCCGTCCCACTCACCTGGCGGACAGCTCCACTGTAGCCGGACTCACCGGCCGGGTGACTGTCAATGGGATCGCAGTGCCTAACATTTCGCTGCTTTTGCGCATGTACGATCAAACGTCAGAATCGACTATAGCCACCACAGCTACTGACAGCAGTGGTAATTACCGTTTTGCCAACGTACCATCTTTGCCGGCCGGCAAAATCTATTATGTACGATTTGGGCCGAATACGACCGATCCCACCTATATCAATGCCTGGTTTGGCCCGGATATCTCCGCCTATATGGCGGGGACCGAACTAACGGCAGGGGATTTTGATATCGCTAACGTGGCTTATCTCTCACCTGCGGCCGGGGCGAGCGTCGGTTCACCGGCGGATTTTATCTGGCAAAAACGCACCTACCCCAAAGATAGTTACCGCTGGATGCTTTTTGACCTTAGCCAGCAAAATCCCTGCCAATCCAACGGCTGCTGGTTTTCTTCGCTGCTGGGGTATACTAACCAATACCGGTTGGAGTCCTTACCTACGGGAGTCTCCCCAGACAAGTCATACGGTTGGGAGATCCATATCTACGATAGCACGAACACCAATAGCTACGGCTTCGCCTATTACTACCGCTCGGCCACCTTTATCCAGAGTACCGTGCATCTCACCCATAAAATTTATCTGCCCCTGGCCTTTAGCGACCGGACTGTGAGTGGTCCTACCGAATCTCCAGCTACTGCCTACGTAAACATGTATCGTGCTATGGCCGGCCTGCCAGCGGTGACGGAAAATGCGACCTGGAATGAAGGCGCCTGGAAGCACTCCCGCTATTTGGTAAAAAACAACCTTATCACCCACAGCGAGGATAGCGGCAATCCCTGGTATACTCCCGATGGTGACCAGGCGGGCCAGAATGGTAACGTAGCCGTCAATAGTGATTTGTACGCCACGGATCAGACGACTATTGACCAATGGATGGAGGGTCCCTTCCATGCCCTGGCAATTATCGATCCTGCCTTGTTGCGCATTGGCTTTGGCAGTTTCCGTGAAGCTAACGGGGGATGGCAAATGGCTGCGACCATGGATATCCTGCGCGGCAGGGGAGGCATCCCGCCCTTTGTGACCTTCCCGGTTTTGTGGCCCTCAGGCGTCGTCCCCGTGCCTCTGCGCGGCTACGGTGGTTCCGAGTTCCCCGACCCTTTATCTAATTGTGCGGGCTATACCGCCCCCGCTGGTTTGCCCATCCTGCTGCAATTGGGTACCGGCAGTATCACCCCCAATGTGACGAGCCATAGCTTTAAACAGGGGAATACGGCTCTGGACCATTGTGTCTTCGATGAAACGAACTACACCAATGCTGACAACGGCCTGCAAGGGCTCGGGAGGGGCATCCTGAATGCGCGGGATGCTGTGGTGCTTATCCCGCGCGCGCCGCTGACGCCGGGGAGTACCTATACTGTTTCCATCGGCGCCAACGGCCAGACCTACACTTGGTCCTTCACCGTCTCACCGCTGGCCAGCGCGCCCTAAGCGCCGCGCCCAAAATAAAAGTGCAGGCACTTCTATGCCTGCACTCACCTTGTGAGGTTTAATCAATAGCGGATTTCAGCTCGCCTTGGTAGTGTTACTCCCGGCGCTACTGCTCTCTGACTTACTGCTTTCTTTGATCCCACCCTCTTTAGCAGAACTTTCTTTGGCAGAACCCTCTTTAGCCGCATTTTCCTTAGCAGAGCTCTCGCTTTTAACTGACTCTTTTCCGTTGCTTTCCGACTTCTTATCGGATTTTTCAGAGCTGCCATTCTCTGATGTGGAACTGCCGGAGCGGTTATCTGTTTTATACCACCCTGAGCCTTTGAAGATGATGCCCACGGGTTGGATCACACGCCGGGCCGGAGTGTTACATTGAGGGCAAGGTTGCACCGGATCAGAAGTTATCGGTTGCTTCTCTTCAAACTGACGCTGACAGTTCTTGCAGTCATAGACGTAAATTGGCATAGCCTACCTCACCTGGATAAAATTCGAAGTTTAAGTATACCATATACAGAGGTGTTTTTCAAGCCTAAGGAACTTTGCTATAATCTGGCTATGTATAATGCAGATGGTGTTATACCCACCCCTAGTGTTGAGGAGGGTAGGGCGGCGCCGGTGTGCCTGCCCCTGCACATGGAAGTGAAAGGGTCATCGTATGGTAGATAAGAAGATTCGCATCTTGGTAGCGAAACCGGGGTTGGATGGGCATGACCGGGGCGCCAAAGTCATCGCACGGGCTTTGCGCGATGCCGGTATGGAAGTGATCTACACAGGGATCAGGCAGACCCCAGAAATGATTGCTGAGGCTGCGCTGCAGGAGGACGTAGATGTGATCGGCCTGTCGATCCTTTCCGGCGCCCATATGACCTTGTTTCCCCGTATTCTGCAGCAATTGCATGAGCGCGGCATGGAGGATGTGCTAATTGTAGCCGGTGGTATTATCCCTGACGAAGATGTCGCGCCACTGAAAGAAATGGGGATTTCGGGTGTATTCGGGCCGGGGACTTCTACCCTGGACATTATTGCCTTCATCCGGCAGCAGATGGGCATGCGGTGGGGCTAACCCCAAGGATGATCTGCCCGTGAACCCATGGATTGAAGAATTGTCCCACGGCAGCCGGCGCGCTGTAGCGCGCCTGATTAGCCTGGTTGAGGCTGGCGGCGAGACTGCCCGCCGTGCGGTTGCCGAGCTCACTCCGTTAACTGGTAAGGCCCATATTGTCGGCATTACCGGCGCGCCGGGGACCGGCAAGAGCACGTTAGTGAATGGGTTGGTACACCTCTATCGTCAGGCGGGCCAGACGGTTGGGGTTATCGCCGTTGACCCTTCCAGTCCCTTTACCGGTGGTGCGGTATTGGGGGATCGCGTGCGGATGCAAGCTTGGGCTAATGACCCGGGGGTTTTCATCCGCAGCATGGCCTCGCGGGGGAACCTGGGAGGATTGGCGCGAGCTACGGCGGATGCCATCAAGGTGCTGGATGCGTTTGGCCGGGATATTATCCTGGTAGAGACGGTAGGCGCCGGGCAGGCGGAAATTGCTATCGCGCATAATGCTCATACCATTATCGTGCTGCTGGCGCCCGGTTTGG
Source organism: Chloroflexota bacterium (assembly GCA_009692745.1). Lineage (GTDB taxonomy): Bacteria > Chloroflexota > Anaerolineae > Epilineales > SHYO01 > SHYO01. The sequence continues at coordinate 20,513 of SHYO01000054.1, read as the reverse complement.
GAGATGATGTGCAGGCGATCAAAGCCGGAATTCTGGAAATCGCCGATATTTTTGTGGTTAATAAAGATGACCTGGCCGGCGCTGATCATGTTACCCGTTCCCTGCGGATGCTGTTGAGCCTGGATAGCGGCAAAGTGCAGATGTTGCAAGATGCGTTGTCGCGCCTGGGGCTAGCCAGTGGCGCGCCGGAGCAGGCGCTGGAAAACCCGGCAGCACCCGAGAGCCTGGGGGAAGGCAGCAAATGGACGCCTCAGATTCTGCGGACTGTCGCCAGCCAGGGCAAAGGATTGGAGTTCCTGGCGGTGGCCATCCGCTCTCATCGAAAATATCTGCAGGAAAGCCATCTCTGGCAGCGGCGCCAACAGGAGCGTGCGGCTGCGGAAGTGCTAGAAATTCTGGAAATGGAGTTGTTTAATAAGGCGCTGGCGGCCATGCCACTGCAGGAGCGCGCTACGCTGGTCAATCAGGTGGCTGGCGGCCAAATCGATCCGCATACGGCAGTGCAGTCGTGGCTCGGGCGCATGGGGCTTTAACAAGGCCAGCGTATCTTCTTGAATTTCCTGGGAGCGCGAGCGTCTCGCTCGCATTGGGCGACCATGCGACCAGGATGGTCGCGCTCCCAGAAATGGGATAGGCCTTGCTCCGTCTATAGCTCTTCGTTCCAGGTGGTGGTATAATTTGAAGGATCATGCGAGTTCATGGTGGTTACCCCCTGAATCTCTTAACATATGGGTGCAAATTCGGTTACTCCCAGATAGTGCGGGAGAATCGTTAGCTTTACCGCATTGAAAAATTGAGGCTTAAAATATATGTCATTTCTTAAAGGGATTATCAGTAAAGTAGTAGGCGACTCCAATGAGGGGCAGGTGCGCAAGCTGCGCCCGATAGTCGATAAGATTAATGCATTGGAGGCGCAGTATAAGAGTTTAAGTGACGATGAACTGCGGGAGAAAACTACCGAGTTTAAGGGACGGCTTGAAGGCAGGGAAAGCCTGGATGATATTCTGCCCGAGGCCTTTGCGGCAGTGCGGGAGGCATCGCGGCGCAGGATTGGTCTGCGCCATTACGATGTGCAGCTTATTGGTGGAATTGTGCTGCACCAGGGCAAGATCGCCGAAATGAAAACCGGTGAAGGTAAGACGCTGGTGGCTACTCTGCCGCTGTACTTGAATGCCTTGCATGGGATGGGCGCTCACCTGGTGACGCCCAACGACTACCTCTCCAAAGTAGGTGTGCAGTGGATGGGCCCGGCTTATCATATGCTGGGAATGACGGTGGGAGTGATCCAATCCGCTGCCTCTAACCCAGACGCCGGCTCTTTCATATTCGACCCCACGTATCAATCCAGCGACGACCGTTTCCGTGGATTGCGACCTGTTTCGCGCCGAGAAGCCTACCAGGCCGATATTACTTATGGCACGAATAACGAATTCGGCTTCGATTACCTGCGTGATAATATGGTCTGGGCGCTGCAGCAAAAGGCGCAGCGGGAGGTGAATTTTGCCATCGTTGACGAGGTAGACAATATCTTGATCGACGAGGCGCGTACCCCCTTAATCATCTCAGGCCCGGCGGAAGAATCCAGCCAACTATATGTGCGTTTTGCCGAATTGGTCACCCACTTGCGCTCCAGCACGAACCAGAAAAATGAAGATGAAGAGCCGGACGGGGACTATGTCGTGGATGAAAAAGCCCGCCTGGCGACGTTGACAGCCCACGGTATTTCCAAAGTGGAAGGTTTGCTGGGGGTAGATAACCTCTATACCCAGGAGAATCTACACATGTCCCCCTATTTGGAGCAGGCGCTGCGCGCCGAGGTGATTTATCACCGGGACCGGGACTATGTGGTGCAAGAGGGGGAAATCATCATTGTGGATGAGTTCACCGGGCGCCTGATGCACGGGCGACGCTACTCCGAGGGGCTGCACCAGGCCATCGAGGCTAAGGAAGGGGTCCCTATCCAGCGGGAAAGTTTGACCCTGGCAACGATCACCTTCCAGAATTTCTTCCGCATGTATAAGAAACTGGCCGGTATGACCGGTACGGCTTATACGGAACGGGAGGAATTCCAGAAGATTTATAACCTCGAGGTGACCGCCATCCCCACTAATGTGGCCGTGGTGCGGGAAGACATGACGGATCAGGTATTCCGGACCCAGGAAGCCAAATGGCGTGCGGTAGGCCAAGATATTTTACATGCCAGACTACGTGGGCAGCCAACCCTGGTTGGTACCGTTTCTATTGAGGCTTCTGAACAACTTAGCGATCGCCTGAGTTTCGCTCGGCTTCAGGCCTGGGCCAGGATTATGTTACTGCGTCGGGTAATAGCCGAAAATAACACGATTGATAAGAAGCAACGTGAAGAATGGGCCCAGTTTCTCAGCCAGCCTATATACAAGATCGGTATCACCGAACTCAACAGTATCTCGCGAGCACTCAAGGTTAACCCCGACCTTTTCGCGCCAGAAAATCAGAAATCCCTGGCCGAGATTCTAGAGGTAGAGCCCTCCCCGGCCCTGACGGATGTGCTGCGTTCCGGCGTGCCCCATAATGTGCTGAACGCCAAGTATCATGAACGGGAGGCCCAGGTGATTGCGCAGGCGGGCCGGTCGGGGACCGTTACTATCGCTACCAATATGGCAGGTCGTGGTGTCGATATCTTACTGGGGGGTAATCCTGAGGGTATAGCGCGGGAACAATTGCGCCAGGATGGGGTAGACTTAAGCGTAATAGATATGGAGACCTGGCAGCAGGCTTTGCAGGAATCTACCGATATCACGCGCAAGGACCGAGAAAAGGTTTTAAAGCTGGGGGGCTTGCATGTTATCGGTACCGAGCGCCACGAAGCGCGGCGCATTGATAACCAGTTGCGTGGTCGCGCCGGTCGCCAGGGGGACCCCGGCTCATCCCGCTTCTTTGTCTCTATGGAAGATGACCTGATGCGCCGCTTTGGTGGCCAATCGGTAGCGGGACTGATGCAGCGATTCGGTCTGGAGGATGACATCCCCATCGAGCATGGCATCGTCAATAAATCCCTGGAAAATGCCCAGGTGCGGGTGGAAGGGCATAACTTCGATATCCGCAAACATGTATTGGAATACGATGATGTGGTCAATAAGCAGCGGGGTTTGATCTACAGCGAGCGGGAAAAAGTGCTGAAGCACGAAAGCACCAAAGACTTAGTCATGGAGATGGTGGAACAGGAGATTACCACCCAGGTCCAGGCGGCCATGGCGAAAACCGAAGAAGAGATGGACCTGGTTCCGCTGTATAACGATATGCGGATCATTATGCCGCTACCGCCACAGATGAACACGCGCCAATGGGAAAGCATGACGCCGGAAGCTGTCATCGATGAATTGGTGGGGTATGCAGAAGAGGTTTATGAAGAGCGCGAAAAGCATATGACGCCCGACGTGATGCGCCAGGTCGAACGGTATGTGCTCTTACGGACCATCGATGACCTGTGGATTCGCCACTTGACAGCTCTGGATGATATCCGAGAAGGGATAGGTCTGCGGGCCTTTGGCCAGCGCGATCCACTGGTAGAATATAAGACCGAAGCCTACCGGGCTTTCCAGGAATTGATGGCCAGTATCCGGCATGATGTAGCGCATATGGTTTTCCACCTGGAAGTCACGCGCGAGCCGCAACAACCCACGCGCCAGATGTATACCAATCGTGAGGAAGAGATAGATGAGAATGATACCCGGGCGCGGGCGCGGCGCCGGCGCTTTGCGGCTGCCCAGGCGGGAGGTAACGATAGCGGGCCGCGCCTGCCCTCTCGCAACGATCCTTGTTGGTGCGGCAGTGGGCGGAAATACAAGAACTGCCATCTGCGTACGGACCAGACTGGTGAGACTACTCCCCAGGCGGTGATCGCCGGCGTTGCCCAAAATGCGGGTAATAGTGCCGGTAGTAACAGCGAAAATACACGGCCGGAAGCCCCAGCACCCCCTGCTGCCGTTGCCGAGAATAAGGGCGGAAATAATAAGAAAAAGCGGCGTGGTCGCCGATAAGATAGAGTGGGGTAAATGGGATCGTTTGGCATAAAGTGAGCAATTTTTGATCTGGAAAATGAGTAGTCACAACTGGTAAACTACGATCATTAATTTATCCACAGGGTAGGCATAAGATGGAATCAGAGTACCTCGAAGTTCTCTGGCTGGGTCACCCCGATTGTCACAATCTCTCTCTGGTAGGGGGCAAAGCTGCCAATTTGAGCCGGATGGCAGCTCAATTTCTTGTGCCGCCGGGTTTCTGCCTGACAACCGTAGCTTATGACCGGGCCATCGCCACGGTATCTCCATCTGCCGCTTTGGCCCCCTCAGACGCAGCGCACTCTGTTGGGCCAGGTATTAACATATCCCCTGAGCTGCAGGCCGGATTGGTGCTGGCGTACCAGGCTTTGGCCGAGCGGTGTGGGGTGCCTGAGCCCGGCGTGGCAGTGCGCTCTTCTGCAGTGGACGAAGACGGCAATATGGCATCCTTCGCCGGACAGCATGAGACCTTCTTGAATATTGCCGGGATCAAGGCCCTGGCGGATGCTGTGGTGCGTTGTTGGGCATCGGCGCATGCTGACCGGGCGCTAGAGTACCGCCGCCAGCAAGGCCTGGCGCTGGATAATGTGCGCCTGGCGGTATTGGTGCAACAATTGGTGATCGCTGACGTAGCTGCGGTCGTGTTCAGTGCTAATCCGGTAACCGGAAACCGAGATGAGGTGGTTATCAATGCCAGTTGGGGGTTGGGAGAGAGTATCGTGGGAGGGACGGTGACACCGGATACTGTGATGGTGCGCAAATCGGACCTGGCGGTGCTAATGTATCAGATAGCCGATAAGCGGCGTATGACCGTGGCTGTGGCGGACGGCACAAAAGAGGTGGATATACCCCGGATTTTGCGTAAACAACCGGCGTTGGAAGAAGGGCAGGCAGCGGAAATGGCCCGGTTGGCAGTTGACCTGGAGCAAGTGATGGGCTGGCCTGTAGATATTGAGTGCGCTTTTCAGGGCGGTCGTTTGTATCTGTTACAATGCCGCCCCATTACAACCCTAGCTCATGCCGCTTGATGGATTCGTATTGTATGACTTCAAATGATTTTCTCTATGAGAAAGGATAACTATTATGGAACAGCCAATGACGGGGGCCATTCCTACGCCACCGGATTTTCCGGTGTCGTGGGAGCGACCCGAGGATGCCATGTTATTCTGGACCCACGATACCATGCATTTTCCAGATCCGCTAACGCCGATGGATGATGGTCTCTTGAAGACGATCTTTGTATCTGGCTTCAATGGATCTGGGGAAAAATATGATATTCCCATCCGCGTCAGGATAAATTGCATTAATAGCTACTACTATTCTTCATTTGCACCTGCGACTACAGCGCCAGAAGAGTTGGAAGCGATGGGCCAGCGGGCTCAAGAGAAGATTGGCGCGGTATTGGGGCATATTGGGGATTATTGGGGGTCGGAGCTGTTGCCCGAGGTCAAAGAGAACCTGGCCTATTGGCGAAGTTTTGACCTGCAGGGCGTTTCTATGCCGCAACTGGTCGCCCACTTGGATGACACCGTCGCCCGGGCGTCGCGGATGTGGCAGATCCATTTCGCCATCGCTTTTCCTTTCTTGATGGGTATGGGGCTCTTTGACGACTTTTACCGGGATCTGCTGGGCAATGAGAGTGCCTTCGATGCCTATCGCCTGTTGCAGGGTTTCGATAATACGTCGCTGCAGGCGGGCAGAGCTCTCTGGAGGTTGAGCCGGGAGGCGCGCCAGCAACCGGAAGTGCACCGCGTGTTGGAAGAGCGAGCGACAGATGAGGTTGTACCTGCGCTAGAGAAATCCGTGGCCGGCCGGGCTTTCCTGGTGGAGTTACAGGCCTATCTCAATGAGTACGGGCAGCATAGTGATCTCTTCAGCTACTGGAGCTCGCCGAGTTGGATTGAAAATCCCAGCCCTGTGATCAAAAACTTGAAGGATTATATCTCCCAGCCGGACCGGGATGATGAAGCGGAATTGGCTGCCAAGGCTGCCGAGAGGGAAGAGCTCCTGGTCCAGGTGCGCGCCCGGTTACAGGGGTATCCCAAGGCGGTGGTGGGACAGTTTGAGTTCCTGCTCAAAGCAGCTCAGGAATCTACCGTGCTTTCGGAAGACCATAATTACTGGATTGACCAGCGGTGTACCTACCAGGTGCGCCGGGTATTGATGGAATTCGGCCGGCGTTTGGCGGCTGCCGGGGCGATTGCGCAAGCGGAGGATGTTTTCTATTTGACACCCGCCGAGTTGAGCGAGACTGCCCTGTCGTCGCCGGTCATGAATAGGCACACAGTGGTGATGCAACGACAGCAGGAGGTGGCACGGGCCCGCGCCATTAAGCCGCCCCCGGTGTTAGGCACTATGCCGCCCGGTCCGCCCCCGGATGATCCTATGACACGGACTTTGGGAAAATTCTTCGGTGGTCCGCCCCAGGAGCCAAGTACGCCAGGGACCTTACGCGGTAATGCTGGCTCTCCGGGTCTGGCCCGCGGTCCGGCAAAGGTTATCCGGTCACTGGCAGAAGCCAGCAAGTTGCAGCAAGGGGATATCCTGGTCTCAGAAACCACGGCGCCGCCCTGGACCCCCTTATTTGCCACGGCGGCGGCGGTCGTGACGGATACCGGTGGCATCCTCAGCCATTGCGCGGTGGTGGCTCGTGAATACCATATCCCGGCGGTGGTGGGCGTGGGAATAGCTACGGCGGTTATCCAGGATGGGCAGATGTTGGAAGTGAACGGTGATACTGGTGAGGTGCGCATCATCCCATCGCCGAATTAAGAGATAAAGGTCCATGTGTTAGGCTGGCATACCGCGTATCTGCGGTATGCCAGCCATAGCTTGGATTTTGCCGGTGGTAGGCGGGCAATTTCCGATCATTACCATCCAGTTATGAAAAGGGTATAGTAAATGATGCATCCTATTCCCGGACCAATTGTTGTGCCGGATACATTTCCCATTACCTGGCAGGACCCCGCTGATGCAGCCCTCTATTGGACGCTGGATCGGCTGCATTGTCCTGATCCCCTGCCGGCTCTGACCTTTGATTACGTGCGGATGATCTACGCAGAGTGTATGCCTGCTGCTGCGGTAGCCTACGAGATGCCGATTGCAGTAAAGGCGCGCCGGGCATTTACCTATTTCTATTGGACGGTTCAGCCGGTGGTGGCTGAGGCTGGGGAGACAGAAGCGCGGGATAAGCGGGCACAGGCCCTGCTGCGTGAGACGATGGCGCATCTGCAGGAACTGTGGCATACCACCTGGTTACCCGAAGTGAAAGAGCACCTGGCATTCTTTGATGCTTTTGACCTGGCGGGCGCCAGTCTGCCGGAGTTGCTAGCTCACCTGGACGAGGGCCTGGCGCGGGTAAAGCGGCTGTGGGTTATCCATTTCCTGGTGGTAAATCCCGCCCTTATCGCTGCCAGCACCTTTGGGGATCTATACCTGGATTTGCACCTGCCGGACCTGGGCATTGAGGGGGACTTTGAGGCGTATGTGATCCTGCAGGGCTTTGATAATAAGACTCTGGAGGCCAATCGTGGGATGTGGCATTTAAGCCGCGTGGTGCTGGCAACCGCGGAGGTACACCGGGTGTTTGAAACCACCCCGGCAAACCGTGTGGCAGCAGCATTGGCCGAATTTCCTGCCGGATGGACTTTCCTGGAGGAATTACAAGCATATCTGGCCGAGTATGGACAGCGGGATGATTATTTTGATGAGCTGTCCCAGCCGTGCTGGATTGAGGATCCAACCCCCGTTTTTGAGAATTTACAAGATTATATCCGTCAACCTGACCGAGATCCCCTAAAGGAATTGGCGGTTCAGGCTGCCGAGCGGGAGCGAGTGACGGCCGGATCGCGCCAATTCCTCATTGGGTACCCTCAGCCGGTGATCAGCGAGTTTGAGTTTTATCTGAAAGCAGCCCAGGAGGCGATGGTCCTGTTAGAGGATCATAATTTCTGGATCGACTACAAGACGAAGTATCAGCTACGCCGCCTGCTACTGGAATTCGGCCGGCGTTGTACGGATGCCGGAGTGCTGCTGAAGGCGAACGACGTGTTCCATCTTTCGCTGCAAGAGCTGCGGGAGACGATGGCCGGCTTGCCAGGCACGGACCACCGTGATCTGGTGCAGGCGCGGCGTGCCGAAGTAACCCACTATGCAACGGTGAATCCCCCCAATGCCCTGGGATCTGTGCCGGAGGCTCCGCTGCCTAATACGCTTTTCACCAGATCCTTCCTGACGAAGGTTTTCGGAATACAGGCGGTGCAGTCCGAAGATCCCAATGTGATCCTGGGGAATGCCGGGTCCCCTGGTACGGTGCGAGGGCCGGCCTGTGTGGTCCATTCCCCAGATGAGGCGGGCAAACTGCAGAAGGGGGAAATCCTGATTGCAGAAACGACATCCCCACCGTGGACGTCTATGTTTGCCACGGCGGCGGCGATCGTCACCGATGTGGGTGGCATTCTCAGCCATTGTGCGATTGTGGCGCGGGAGTATCGCATTCCGGCGGTCGTGGGTACCGGTATTGCTACTACGGTGATTCATGACGGCCAAATGTTGGAAGTGGATGGTACGGCGGGCGAAGTGCGCATTCTCACATCGGAGTAGATGGCTATGGCGCCACGATTTCAGAATAATCCCGACCGGATTGCCGCTTTTGAAGCGGCCGGTTGGCGCAGTTATTATGATCGGAAATGGCTGAGGCTGTTAGGTTTAATCGTCTCTCTCAGCCGGGAGCAATTCCACATCCCCTTTCCCCAATCCTGGTTTGCCGCCTACTATGTGACACGGGCCTCCCTGGCCTGGGCGCCACTGGAGCATGATACCCTGGTGGTGCAGGCTTTTTATGAAAAATTCTACCGGCTGGCGCGGCGCTATTCAGGGTTGCATTTCGACCCGGCGCGGGCAGCGGCGTTGGAGCTGCGCTATAACGATATACACCGGCGCCTGGTGGGGAATCCCGATAAGCGAGAATTTTTGCAGGCGATGACAGAGTTGCATGCCGAGATTTTCGACCTCTCCTTGGAACAGGCGCGCGAATCTGCGGAGCACCGGGTTAAAGCAAATAACATCGTGGATTTGATTTCTAATAAGCTTTCGACAGATATCGAGGGGGATTGGGCGCGGCTGGAAGCGGAATTGCGCCTCTGTTACTGGTCGATTGAAGCGCAAATGACGGCGCGGGAGAAAGAGCATATCCCATCGTGAGGCCGTTGGGGGGTGGGGAGCCCGCCTCCCGCGCGATAGGTTGGGAGGGTGCGATGCTGGCGACAGGGTTGTTGACGATTGTGATAGTCATGTTGGTAAAAGAGATGGGCATACCGATTCCTGTGCCGTCGGATCTGATTATGATTACGGCGGGCATTCAGGTCGCGACAGGGACGATTAACCTGGTCGAGTTAATCGTGTTTTTGGAGCTGGCTATTTTCCTGGGGGGATCACTACAGTTCCTGCTGGTACGGAGCGCGGGGCGGGCTTTTGTATATCGCGCCGGCAAATATGTCGGACTTTCCCCGGCGCGACTGGACCGGGCAGGGGATATGTTGCGCAAGCGCGGTCCAGCGGCGATTTTCCTGGGGCTTAACTTACCCGGCGCGCGCGCCGGGATTATCCCGGCGGCGGGATTGGCCGGATTAACCTATCGCAGTTTTGCCCCCGCCATGTTAAGCGGGAGCAGTCTGTTTCACGGGTGGCATATTGCCCTGGGTTTCCTGGTGGGACCGCCGGCAGTGAGCATATTGGCACAGTTGCATGTGCCTATTGTGCCGGTAGTGCTGCTCCTGGCGGTGGTAGGATTGGCCGGCTGGCTCATTCTGCGGCGCCGGAAGGGAGTTTCGAGCGATACAGCGGACCGGCTGCACGCCTGGACGGAGGCGTCCTGCCCGGTGTGTCTGGCTATCGCGGCTCTGGAACAGATGAAACAGCCGGCGGAGACCGGCTATGCTGCGGTCAAATAAGAAGATAGGTTGGCACTGATATCGATCTCGGATCGATATCAGTGCCATCTGAAGTTTGCTTGACATTTGAGGAGGTTCTGCCTGTGGCGCCGCGGAGGGGCTAGAGCAGGACCTCTTGTGTTTTGCCGCTCAGTTTTGTCTAGCTATAAAGATGTGGCACAATGTTCTCATCGGTTAGATGTGCGGCTACCCGGCTTAACATGGTGGGTCGAGCGAGCAAAATATCGCATTCCGAATTACATAAAAAGGACAGGTTGAGGGTTATGATCGGTGAGACCGGGAGAGTGGGACAAGAGGGCCGGGATGGGTTTACGTTGCGGCCGGCTACGGCTGCGGACCAGCAAACGATTGTGGAGGTTATTCGGCAGGCGCGGATTAACCCCCAAGATCTGAAGTGGCCCAATTTTATCGTGGCCGAGAAGGAGCAACAGATCATCGGTACCGGGCAGATTAAGACTCACGGGGATGGCAGCCGGGAGCTGGCGAGCATAGCGGTAAGGCCGGCATACCAGCGGCAAGGGGTGGGCCGTAGGATCTGCCGCGTGTTGATAGCCAGGGAGCAGGGGCCGTTATACTTGACGTGCCGCAGCGAGATGGAGACTTATTATGTCCAGTTTGGCTTCCGGGCGATCGGACCGGAGGAGATGCCACCCTATTACCGACGCCTGCGCCGGATAGTACGGGTGATCACGGGATTGACGTTCGGACGGATTAAATTGAGCGTGATGTTGCGTGAAGGGGACCACCAAGAGGGGCCGTGGGTATGATACTATGTGGTTTTAGGGTTGTCAACTGGTAATAGGAAGTATGGATTTGGGGGGAGAACGGGTTGTAAAATTGTGCTATAACTATAGCGAGTTCAAGTTTTTTGCTGTAAACAGGATCTAAAGAGGAAATAGATGAACAATAAAGAGTTTATGGTCCGGTTAACGGATCTGCTGGATTTGGAATTGACGGGGAATGCAGAGGTAGATCGCCAGGAGATTGTAGATGCTGTGGAGACCTTGGTGCGTGGTGGGACGGAACCGGTGGATGAGGTCTACGATGATTGGGAAGATCCGGAAGATGGTGAGCTGGATGAGGAGGAGGATGATGCGTTGTAGCGGGATGCCAGGCATGGGTTACCTGATGACCAGGGGCAGGTAAAGCGGTGCAGGGAAGGTGGCATTTTGTCAATTAGGAGTTGTGATGGCGAGAAAACAGAATGCTCAGGCCAGGTTGCAGCGACTGCAGGAGATGGGGACGGCGGTCGCAGCGCAGCAGGTAGCGACTGCCTGCGAGATCCTGGAAAATGAGAAGAACACCCAGGTAGTCCTGGCGGCGCTGGAGATCTTGGCGGCCTATCCGGCTGCGGCGGCCCGGCCGGTGTTGCTGCGGCGGTATGCTTATTATCACGAAGATGGGGTACGGCGGGACCCAGGAACGTATATCAGGACGGCAATTGTGAATGTCCTGAGGCAGGTAGCGCAGCCGGAGGATGTACCTTTGTTGGAGGGGGCTGTCACGACCTATGAGTTCCTGCCGCCGGGCCGCTCCGAGGTGGCCTCCCTATTGCGGTCGGCGGGGTTGGTGGCTTTGAACGCCACGGATGCGGAGATGGCGGGCTTTTACGCGGTTCGCTTATTGAACGATGCCTACACCTCGACGATGTCGGGGGAACCAGCGCTGACGGCGGTGCGGGTGCTGGCGGCGCAAAATCAGACGTTGCCGCTGTACCAATATGTCACGCAGGAGGGGAGCAGAATTTCAGAGGTGGTGGCGGAGTGCCTGCGTAACCTGGCGGGCCTCCCTGTTTCCCTGTTACCGGCGCTACTGGAGCGGTTCGGCAAGGCGGATGACGAGGTGGTGCTGGTAGGATTATTTGATGTGTTGATCAGGCACAGGGACTATGCCAGTTTTCCGGGACCTTTGAAAGCGACGGTCAAGGGCTTCCTGGCAGAGTTTCTGCGGACGACGCGCCGGTTCGACGCCTACCGCTACCTGGTGACAATGATCATGGCTGCCCGGAAAGAGGATTTGATAGCGGTGCTGTTGGAAGTAGCAGCGGCGGAAGACGTAGCGGCGAAGGTCGAGATCCTGGAGGCCGCTTTGCGGCTGCGGAACCGCGACGCGGCGGTGCGGCCGGTGTGGGAGGTGTTGCAGGAGAGGGTTGGCAGGTTAGCAGGTTAGAAGGTGTGAAAGTTGGAAGATGGGAAGTTGGTGGCCAGGATGGTGCCAGGGCCAGCCATCGGAATCCGGGAAGAGGGAGCCGGAGGCGATGAGACGCGGCGCCGGAATGGAGGGGATGGCGGCCAATAGGATATTGGCTTGTCGTTCGACCTCAAAGGAGGCGGCGCCGTAGAAGAGGCGGCCAAAAAACTTAATGCCCCATCTGCCGTCCACGATGAAAGTAGGATAGGTGCCGGGCAGGGTCGGGGCGACGGTAGACGTCGGTGACGTAGGGCTGCCACAAGGCGATGTCGGTGAAGGCGTGACGATAGCCGTCAAGGGTGTCAAGTATGGCCAGAGGGTCAGGGGATGACATAGCTGGGAGAGTATATCGGGATTGCAGGATTGGGAATAGGATAGTTGATGTTTGCAAGGTCAGATTCGTATAGCAATTTTAGGACGAGGCGGCTTTGTACCACTTTGGGTGAGTATTTCGTGTATTGAATAAGTTTGGCAAAGTAGGTTTCCCTGGCGGTCTCGGCGATGATTAGGCGCGGACCGGGGATGATACGCTGTATGTCGAGGGCGTATTGTGCGGCGATGGTGCCTGCTATGCGCGGATTCATGTCGAGAGTACTCGACTACGTGCTTATTTAAACTGCCTAGCCGGGATATTCGTGAGCATATATGTAGACCAGATCATCATGAAAGCCCCATCCTATATCGGCGGTATCCGCTACAATGCGGCGGAGCCGCGGGCGAAAATCTTCAATGACATCCAGGTCATCGGAGCCGCGGATGAGAGCCACGGCTTCTTCAAACACCGACACCAGACTGTTATAAAATCGTTCGTCGATGTCGCCGTATTTCATGGTACAAGCGACACCCTGTTCGACATAATAGAGCATGAGGTCGGCAACAGCCGTCAGGTCGGCGCTGGCTTTTTTGAAGGCGGTAAGTACCTTGCGCGCGGCGCGCAGGTTCAGCGGCGGGAAAGCACCACTGCCGCCGGCCGTGAATTGAGCGCGAATCTGGCGTTGGTAGGGCTCGAGTAAAGAGCCGGCATCGCTTTTTGTGATGTGCGTCGCCAGGAAGACTTTGTTATCTGGATTGAGCTGGTACAGGTCATACAGAATGTCGAGCAAGTCCTCCTTTGCCAGAGTGCTCAGTTGGGATTTGATGCGGGACCAGGAGGCATTCCTGGCTTGGCTCTCATCCATAGGCGCCGTGCTCCAGGAAGCCAAGCAGACGGTGCAGGCGCGGGTTGGCGTTGGCGTAGATATGCTCCGGCATCTGGTAGTTCATAAAGGGAAAGTATTTATGGCCGACGATACGGCGGGCGTAGGTGACCTGGGTAATGTACCGCTGGCGGTCGCTACGGTTCGGGCCGCCGCGGTGCCAGACCTGGTTGTTGAACATGATAACGCTGCCAGCCCCGCCCAGGTTGTAGTGAACTTGGCTTTGCCAGGGGGTGCCCTCCATGACGTTTGGGCAGGGGGCGCCAAAGAGATGGGAGCCGGGGATCACTTCGGTGCTGCCGTTCTCGATTTTGGTGACATCGGTGAGGTAGTAGTTGGCGGTGAAGAAGAGCACGGGCAGCCGCACATTTGTAGGCGGGTCACCGTGGGTGACGAGGTAGTGAGGCGCGTCGTCCTGGTGCCAGCGGGTGATGCCGCCTTCGAAGGGGGTGAGGAAGGAATTGTTATGGATGATATGGCAGTTGGGGGCGATGAGGGCCTCGGCCAAACTGACGATGGGTTCCAGGTCGAAGAGGCGCAAGTTGGCCTGGGAATGTTCAAACATGCGGTGGCTGAGCTCGACGCGCGGTGTGATGGCGTTGAGGCCGTTGGGATTGTTTTTCAGAGCCCAATCCAGGTCGCGGTAGAGCTCGGCGCACAAGTCGGGGGGCAGCACGTTTTCCAGGAAGAGGAAGCCCTGGCGGTGGAAGGTTTCGACCCATTCCTGGATCTGTTCGTCGCTGACGGTCTGGCCGGCGCTGATGGTGTTGGTTCCGGTTGTGGTTTCCATGGTTATGCCTCGATTTCTGCTTTTTTCTGGTCTAGTAGGGTCCTATTATAACATGGATTATGGTATTCTTTTGTTGTGCTTTGGATATTCTCAAAATCATAAATGCTATGCCCCCACCTGTATTACAGGCAGGAGGATATGGGAGGGATACTCCCTGGTGTGGTAGATGGTTTGCCGCGCCTGGTGCATCTCGGTTTCGGTGGCTGCATCGCGCCCGGTGTTCAGGTTGCGGTCAAAGCGCGGGAAATTAGAAGAGGAGATTTCCACCCGGATCGCGTGACCTTTGCGGAAGACATTACCGGTAACGGCCATGTCGATTTCGTACCGGTAGACCCGCTGGGGCTCAAGCAGGCTGGGGTCGGAAAAACTCTCGCGGTAGCGGGCGCGGATGATGCCATCGCACAGGTTCTTGGCGTAGCCGGTAGGCGAGACTTCCACCAGCTTGGCGGTCCAGTCCGTATCCGGCGCGTCGCTGGCGGCATAGAGTACCATCTTAATCGGCCCTGTTACCTCCATATCCTGCGCCAGTGGTGCGCTGGTGTAGCACAGCACGTCGCTGCGCATCTCCATCGCTCGCTGGTCATATGGGCCCCAGGGCACGATGAGGGGGGAGCAGCAGTTATTGCCGCCCACGGTGGGCGCGGGGAATTGGGGGTCGTAGGTAAAGCGGTCTGGTTGTTCGTCCGCTGGCGCCTCTGGGGCCAGGGCGCCATCGCCCAGTAGGGTGTTTGCATGGCCCTGGGAGTGCAAGTGCCACTGCTGCCAATCGGTGCGGGCCAACGGCCACTCATATTCATCGTGCCACTCGTTGATGCCCATGATAAACAGCCGCAAGGGGGCCTCGTCGACAATGCCGGTATCTATGCCTTTCAGCCAGTAATTGAACCAGCGCAGCTCCAACGTCTCCAGGTCGGCCATCGAGTGGGCGCCGAAGTCAACGTCACCGGTACGGGGAGAGGCGCTCAGGTTGTGGGGCCAGGGCCCCACGATGAGCCGGCTTTGACGGGCCGCAGGGGTGCGGCCGTGCAGCCGCAGGCCGTTGAAGTTGATGAATGTATGCTGGGCATAGAGATCATACCAGCCGCCCATGTTGAGCGCCGGGACCTCGATCTGGTCCCATTTCTCTTCGACGTTCATGGGATGCCAGTAATCATCGTACGCAGGATGCTGCACCCAATCGCGCCAAAAAGGCATGTTGCTGCGCCCGGCCAGGGCGGTCATCTCGATCAGCGGCAGGGCGCGGAAAGCTTCGGTCCAGTTGTGGTAGGCGATGCTTTGGCCGGTGTGGGCGTTAGTACCCATACCCCAGTTCAGCATCACATGCAATTGGAACGCGCCACCCGGATGTACCAGGCCGCTGTAAAAGTCGACGCAGATCACGCGCGGCGCCAGGCAGGTGAGGAACTCACTGCGGTGGGGGGCGCTCTGCCACTGTACCAGACCTCCGTAGGAGCTGCCCGCCATGCCGATTTTGCCGTTGCTCCACGGCTGCCGCCCGACCCACTGCTGGGTATCGTAGCCATCTACGCCGTCATCGCGGAAGGGGTAATAGCTGCCTTCGGAGTCGGACCGGCCGCGGCAGTCCTGCACGACACACACGTAGCCACTGTTTGCCAGGCGCCGCCCCTTCTCAATAAAGCGCTCGTCGTTGTTATTGTAAGGGGTGCGCATTAACACCGTGGGAAACGGGCCTGTGTCCTTGGGCAGATAGATATCCGCCGACAGATTCACTCCGTCGCGCATCGGCACTTTGACATCTAGCTGCATCTCCACATCGTAGTTTTCTGGCATGCGGACCTCCTTCGTGGGGCTGAAAGTTTTAACGGTGAAAACATAGCGTCTCGACGCAGGGATTTTACCTTATTTTCGTCGATTTAACCAGTGGCAGGGTAGTATCCGTGTCGAGAGTACTTGACGCAGAGGATCTGCCATAGTTGATTTCGGATTGGCTACTGCTTAACCGGGCCTTCATTGTGCCACCAGCGGAGCTCGTTGGCGCCGCGTTCGGCCACGGCCACGATATCTAGCCGGCCGTCGCCGTCCAAATCGACGATACACAGGGAGTTGGCATTGAGCCAATTCTCGTGGAGTATTTGCATTTGCCAGGGACCACGCGGATCGCCTTGATGCTTAAACAGGGCGATCCGGCCATATTTCCCCCAGCCAGTGGCGACAACTTCCAGATGGCCATCGCCATCCAGGTCCGCCGCCAGTGCTTCAAAGCCCAAATGGAAGGCATCAGCGATGATATGTTTCTTCCAAAAATCTATATTCGGCCTACCCTCATTCTCATACCAGACGATCTGGCCATAGAAACAATTATCATCCTCTCTTTTCCCGCCAACCAGGCCCGTTGCCAGCAGAATGTCCAGGTCGCCATCGCCATCCATATCGATGGGGTGGGTAAACATAGGGCGGGGAGTGAAATCGATCATGTGCTTTTTCCAGGGTTGGTGCGCCG
This sequence comes from Chloroflexota bacterium, assembly GCA_009692745.1. Taxonomy (GTDB): domain Bacteria; phylum Chloroflexota; class Anaerolineae; order Epilineales; family SHYO01; genus SHYO01. The sequence goes on along the minus strand of SHYO01000054.1, from coordinate 3,885 downwards.
GATCACTACTCCCGGAGGAGCTACTGCTGCCAAAGGAGGAGAGATTCTCATACCACATCACCTGCCTGGCAACCGTAGCCATGCAGAGCAAGTCCAATTTGCCGTTGCCATTGATGTCTACCGCGCGAATGTCGCGGGCTTCGGCCACCTCCTCGATCAGGTGCTTTACCCATACGCCGCGGCGGTTCTCGTACCAGGTAAACCTGTTCCCCTTGCCGACGCTGGAGACGGCCACATCCAGGTCGCCATCCTCGTCAAAATCACCCAGAGCCACGTCGTAGGCGCCGGGTAGCTCTCCCAGGGGATCGATATAATGTTGTACCCAGCTACCGGCGTCCCGCGGGTCGCCGGTGATATCAAAGTAGTGGACGGCGCCGCCCTTGTTGTCGATGCCGACGAACTCGGGTTGGCCGTCTCCGTCTATGTCGCCCCATTCATGACGCTCGATCCACTCTCCCTGGCGCAGGTGGACGATGTGTTTGGTGAAGTTACAGTGGCCGTCATTTTCAAACCAGTAGAGACCCACGTCGGTATCGGCCGCCACGATATCCAGGTGGCCGTCGCCGTTCAGGTCGATAACAGAGAATCCGTAGGCGTAGTTAAATCCGTCAGCGATCAGGTGTTCGGTAAACTTGATAAACTCAGGCATTTGCATGGCCTTTATACACCTGGTTACTCGAACCAGAAACTGAAAAGCCTGGCCCGTTTGAGATAGACACGCAGCCGGATGGGACCTATGGCAGGCGCGGGCAGCCTGGCAGGGTGCTGCCAACTGACCGGATGGCGCACACTGTCGCCGGTGAAGGGGACACAATCTGCTTGTGTAAAGCCAGGAATCGGATCGCCCGGCCCGTCCAAGAGTTCACAGGTGATCTCTCCCGGCATCTCGCCGGTGGCGGCCACACCGTTCAACCACAATTGGTCTCCTTCCCATTGGAAGGGGTGGGTTGTCACAGAGCCGCTTTGTGCGTCACCATCGATGGAGACAAAGCCATCGCGCCGCAGCTTTGCCAGCCCAACGCCGCCCGGTCGCAGCCGGGGATAGCCTTTGGCTTCTTCCGGTTGCCACAGGGCCTCATCCTCGTGGGAAAAGGGAAAGCCACTGTAATAGATCCAGATATCATCCCCCACGGTGACAAACTCCGTGGAAGCGCCATTGACCATTTCGCTCTCCCAGCTTCCGGCTGCTCCGAGTTCAATAAAGGGCTCGCGGTTACCCAAGCGGTTCCAGTGGCGCAGGTCGCGGCTGGAGACGAGCTGGATATGCATGGTGCCATCCTGGTTGCCATAGGGCGCCGCGCCGCTGGCGTCAAAGACGCTCACTAACCCCAGGTAAAGTCCTTCGTAGGGATGGACGTTCATATTGTACCATTCGGCCGTATAGTCGGCCGGCTGATCAACGTCGAGGCGCTGGCGATAGGTCACGTTGCGCCGGGCAGTATTTTCGTCGTCTTGCGCGTCGGGGGTAAAGACGACTTCGGGCATGGTCCAGTGAATAAAATCATCGCTGAAGGACAGCGCCACGCTGCGCCGTTTCTCTCTGCCAAACAGGCGCTTGCCAGCCCCCGCTCTCACCTTGGGGAAGGCGACATAGCGCAGGGTGTAGGGATCCCACATGGCGGTGGATTCGTCCCCCGGCAAGAAGGTTTTACCGGTGGGAAAGATCGGCTCTGGGTTGCGCTGCCAGTGGATGCCGTCTGCCGAAAATAATCCAATCCAGGCTTGGTGCCCTTGCCCGGGGGAAACACCGGCGAGCATCTTGTAACGCTGCCGCGGATCAGGGTCCCAAGGCGTGTAGAGCACACTGGGCATCGCCAGGCCTATTTCAATGAGATTGTTGTCGGCTGAGGTACTCAGCATGGAGCCCTGGGATGCGAAGATGCCGAGTCTTGGTCGTTCCCATTGAATGCCGTCCGTCGAAGTGGCATAGCCCAGGTTAAAACCCTCGGTGCCTTTTAGCGTGACGATGGTGTACCACATCTTGAAGAGACCGGAATCAGGGTCGCGCATGACGGTGCCATAGAGGGATGGCATGCCGTATTCCCAAGGTTCCTCACGGGTGAGGACGGGATTGCCGCCGAACTTGACCGGCGCATGCATCACACGGGACACATTGTCCAAAGAGGCGACAATCTCGTCATCCACGAACAACTGCCTTTGTTTGCCTATTATTCTCATGGCTTTGCTCCTTTATGCCGCAGGGCTATGGTTGGCCTGGTGGACCACCAAACTAATATTGAAGGGAATTCTGTAGGTGCGGTTTTTAACCGCACGCTTTTTGGTTGTCAAAATGTGTTTGGTCGAGCACTAGTCAGTGTTGAATGAGGGCGGGTGCTTCAACCACCAGCAAGGTATCTTTTTGTGCAAGCACTACACTTTGATGAAGTTTTACTTTCTAATTATGACACCAAGTACAGATGTTATGGTCGCCAGCGACACGTCTTTTATTGTAAGTACTACATTTTGATGAAAATTAAGAAATTAAGTACGACACCGGAATTCTTGCCGCAGACAAAGTTGAATTTAATTGCGGTACTACATCTTAAAAGATGTAGCTTACAAGCAGTAGCGCTCCAAACTACATCTTGAAAGATGTAGTGTTTGCAATAAAAGAAACGTTGCTGGTGCGCAGAGCGTCTTTAACGGTATCCGAACTAATTTCTTAAACTTCATAAAAATGTAGCTTGGGCACACCGGCAGTTGGAAGCTACAATTCAGGCCGCATAAATCGTCTTGCGGCTCTGCTCAACGCTGGCCCTGAAGTAGGGGTTCTTGATGGCACCGGCGATTACCACATCCACCGGCCGGCCGGTAAGGGCTTCCAGTTGTTCTTTTAACTCAAAATAACGGTTGAAGAGATCGCCGGGTTGGCGATCAAATTCTACCAGTATATCGAGATCACTGTCCGGACCGAAGCGCCCGGTAGTGGCGGAGCCGAAGACGTCGAGCCGCCGCACATGCAGTCTCTGGCAGAGAGCGACAATGGCGGGTTGGAGTTCTTCTAGATCGAGCATCGAATTCATCTCAAGTTGGCCGTGAGCTTTTAAGCGACCACCGGAATGTAAAGATCCGGGCGTACAGGGCCCACTTCTAACACCGTGCCCGATTTCAACCGCACCAATACAACGGGCCTGTTTTCCCGCTCGTATCGGTCTAACAATTCGAGGTTATACAGCCGGAGTTCGGGGTCGTCACTGGGGAGTATGATCATCTCGAAATTGTCAGGCAGCGATGCTATGACGTGCGGCTCGGCAAGTAGATAGCCCATCACTTTTTCCAAGAGAGCCAAATTGCGCTCTACTACGTTTCCGGGTCTCTTGGTTTCGTTTCTTACTTCTGTTGCAGCCATTGCCCATATCTCCGCAATGATTCCAACCCTACCCATGAAGATAGCACAGCCTATCGGTTGCGTCAAGGCAGGGCAGAGAAAGTGCTCTTTAAGTTCCTGAAAATATGGGCTCGTCTGCAGGGCTTTACAGGTGGCGCCGGCGCCTCGAGTCGCCGGGTTGGAGAATGTTTATATAGAGGGCTGGGCGGTGGCAACGCCCCAGCCCTCTATATAATAATCTAATAAAATCTAGAGAAATTTAAGGTTGGCAGCCCTGCCGGTTCTGAGGATTTCGCGCTGTTTCAGCCTGATTTTTGGCCCGTTTTTACCCGTATGTTAAAAGGGTTGCCCATTACCCCCCGTAAATTTGCCCATTACCCCCCGTAAGTCGCCCCATTACCCCCCGTAAATAACCAATGGTGCTAGTTTTAGAGTGAGAACTCAGCGATGCTCATCTTAAAAGGATTGGCCTCAGGATGAAGCCTGTGAAACAAGTCAAGCAGGATGTTGAACATGGCAGCCACATAGGCCAGACGTGCCTGGATATATGGCGCCAA
>SHYO01000053.1 GCA_009692745.1 Chloroflexota bacterium | reverse complement strand
GCGCGTTGCCCTGTTAAGCCACACTTGGGAATCTTCCTGGACCTTGGCCCGTGATCGTGTCCTAAATCCGCCCCTAAAGTGACATGCACCCGTCGGCCTGCATCACCCACAGAGAGCCTACATCTGTACCCAGCCGTATCCAGGCGATCCGGCTGCCATCGGGGGACCAGACAGGATAAGTATCATTCGCCCCGTCATTGGTCAGGCGCACCAGGCCGGAGCCATCAGCTTGCATGACGTAGATCTCATAGTTTCCATCCCGATTGGAGGCAAAGGCGATATGGCTGCTATCGGGAGACCAGACGGGCAGCAGATCACTAGCCGGGTGGTTTGTCAGGCGGGCAAGGCCTGAGCCGTCCCAATTTATGGTATAGATCTCGGTATTGCCGTCCCGGTTGGAATTGAAAGCCACGCGGGCGCCGCCCCGACTGAGGCGCGGGCGCGAATCGGTTGCCGCGTGATTCGTCAGGCGTACCGGTTGGCTGCCATCTCCACGGGCCAGATAGATTTCCCAGTTGCCGTCGCGGTAGGACTGGAAGGCCAGGCGGCTCCAATCCCCCAAGCCGGTTGCGGTATCCACGGCGAGGGGTCTAACCGGGTCGGCGTCCCTATTTTGCGGGGATAAGGCTGGCCAGGGATCCGCGTTCAGCATAGCCGCCTGCCAATTGTGTGTTTTCATTTCCTGCAGAGAAGACGGAGGGATTTGAGCGGCCGCGCCGGAAGGGATGATAGAAGTAATGATAAGAGCGGATATCAGCAAAAAGAGGGTGGAAAGGGGGTTCTTAGCCATGAAGCACTCCTTGTCGAGCAAGCATTGCGAATTACGTTAGATGCATTGTCGGAAATCTCACCTGAAACACAAGACTAACAGACGCGAAGGCTGCACAGAAGGCGTCTCCTTCATGTTTGATAGGAAAACAACCATCTCCATTATATCATGAAATTGTCAGAATTTTACGCAAAATCCCTATAAAATTGGTTTCAATCCGATTCTGCTCAAATTTTGAAGCATAGACTATCCACCCCCTACCGCCTGCAGGGAGAGAAGGAGGAAGGATAGGATGGGGATTTTGGAGAGCACAATAAGCACCTTTCTAAGAGTCAGCTTTATTCAAACTGTTTCCAAACGACCGTATGGAACAGGCTGATTTTACTTAAGGCGTAGGATGAGCAAGCCGCCCTCGGCGTCGGCAACATAGATCAGGTTGCCGACCACTGCTACACCAGTGGCAATACCAGGTGTATCATACCGGGCAATCTCTAGCGGGGCAGCCGGATTGGCGATGTTTATCACCAACAGCCCACTTTCGCCATCCGCCAGAAAGGCGTAAGGTCCATCTACGGCAATTCCCCAGGCTTTTCCGGGGGAATTAAGGGTTCCAGTTGGGAAGGGCTTTAATGGATCAGAAATATCGAAGATTTGCATTGAGCCATCTAAAATGGTTGTATAGGCATAAGATCCCTGGATGGCCACTCCGGTGCCACTATCTGACAGATAAGAAGAATACCCTACTTGGCTCGGATTAGCCGGATCAGCAATGTCGTAGATGGATAGTGCAGGGAAATAAGCATAGTTCCCCATTACAGCAATACCTCGGGGAGCATAGGCGCGCAAAAAGCTAATTTCCGAGGGATTTGAAGGGTCAGCCACACGGGCAATGAGAAGACCATGCTCAAGTGCCGTATTAGCTTCTCCTATATACGCATAATCCCCTTGAACGGCGATGCAGGTAAGAGTCCCTGTCGTTGGTAACAGGCTGGTCTGGAATGGTGCTGCCGGGTTTGCTACATTGATGATCCGTAAGCCGAGACTGCCAACAGTATAGGCATAACCCCGGGATATAACCACATGAAAGACAAACCCATCCGGAGTAAAGAAGCCAACTTCACCAGGCTGTGAGGGGTTTACCACATCGATGATGCGCAAACCGCTTCTCCAACCAGCTAGATAAGCATAGCTGCCGGCAACTTTAACATCTGCTGCATACCCTGCTACGTCATAGAAGCTGGCCTGCACAGGATGCTGTGGGTTGGCCACATCAATTACACGAAGCCCTCCGTAGCGACCCGCGACGTAAACCTGAGTTCCCTGCGCCGCTACGCGCCAATTCCATGTAGTGGGGAACAAGCCCACCCTGATTGGGGCTGCCGGGTTAGAAACGTCTACTATCTCAAGCCCGGTAGATCCTGCGATAAAGAGAAGCGTTCCTGAGATTGCCCGTCCACCACTGTTGTCAGCTGAAAGCCCAACGCCTCCTACGTATTTAGGTACAGCAGGATTGGTCAGGTCAAGAATGTCCACATTGAACAAACTGAATACGTAAGCATACATGGCTGATAGTTCGATTTGGTTAGCATTAATAGAAATTTCAACTGAGCCAATCTCTTTGGGATCGGCTGAATTAGAGATGTTGATCACGTGAAGGCGCCTGTCACCATCAATGACATACGCGTAATCCTGCGTAACGCGAACGCCATAAACATTCTCTGACATATTAACGAAACCTTTAGAGGCAGCGCCCCATGGGAAAGTCGCTTCGAAAATAGACAGACCAGTAGAAGATGTTACATAAGCATAGCCATGGGCCACTGTTACATCGCGGGCCAGGCCGGGAGTAGGATACCTGGCGACGATCTTGGGAGAGGAGGGGTTAGAGATATTCACAATCACCAACCCGCCTGCACCGTTGGCGATATAGGCATAATTGCCATCGATAGCCAGATTATAAGCCAGATCGGAGAGGACTTCCGTCTGGCCTACAAAAACAGGATGGATCGGGTCGGAGACATTCAGAATCACCAGGCGTGGTCCGGCGCCAAGGTAGAGATAATCGCCGTGGGCCATCATGGAAAAAATCACTCCACCAACTTGACCTACTAATTCAAGCTGAGAAAAGGGCTGAGTCTCCCGGTGGGTTCGGGATACGATTGGTAGAAAAACTGTATTAGTAGGAGTAGTATCGGTATGATCACGAGGACGTGGTTCAAGAGCATGCAGACCAGTGCTATTGTTCCAGCCTGACATTATCACGAAGACCACCAATATAGCGATACGTGTAGTGAGTCTCATTTTTCTCGCCTTCCAGCCCGCTGGTATCATACCAGCAGGCACTCGTGAATGTGCCATCAGGCAGTCACCTGGATCTACTGATACCTGTCCCTCACTTCCCCACGACAAGCAGGTAGGTGAAATTGGTGCAGTTGCACCGGTATTGGACGATAAATAATCCGGCTTCGAATGTGGCCAGGTAGGCCTGGCCTTTAACAGCAGCCAGCCCCAAAATCAACCCAGGTACGGCCATAGAACCGGGTTGCAGCGGCATAGCGGGATTGGCTACGTAGATTACCTCGACATCATAAAGTTGGTCCACATAGGCATAGTCTCCGCCAACCACCACACGCAAGCCGTATCCGAATTGGAGATCGTGGTCATATCACCCCACTACATGGTATCATGAAATGGTCGGAATTTTGTGCAAACCCGGTACCAAATTGGTGCCAACCCGGCCCTGCTCAAATTTCGAGCTATTGACATGGCCGAGGATTCTTGAGATGATTATCACAAAGAGACAGAAAGGGGAATGGAGGATAACCGGTTAAAACGAGTATGATGATTGGGACGGCACATGGGCGCGCCTCATTCAAGATAATATCTGCGCCGGTGTTTGTCTTCCACGATCCGTTCGGTCCAGATATTTGTATCGAGTAAATACACCGCTTACTCACTTCTCCAATCAGACGCGAGGTGCTGCAGTTCAACGGATGTATACTGATCCCGGAATGCCTGCAACGCCCCGGCCCAATCTTGCCGCAAAGCTCTGCCGGGATGGCGCTCCTGCTTCGTCAAAAGAAATTCTACAAAATCGCGGACTTCCACCCGGAGGGCCGGAGATAATTCCTCAATAAGTTCTTCCAGAGTTTTATCGGTCACATCCATGCTATTTCCTCATTACTTCAGCCGGGCGAAGGCGGTGAAGGCGGCTATCCCAGCATAGATCAAGATCATGGGATTGCGAAATAGCAAGGCGATCGCCAGCGGTATGTTGAAGCCGGCCGAGAAGAAGATGACCAGCAGCGCGCCCCCGGCGATGCAGATGGCAGCCAGGGCCTGCATGTTGGGGCCCTGCTTATACCCGGCGACGCGGCTCATCAGGTCGGCGATAGCGCCGCCGACGAAGGCGGCGATAAAGATCACGAAGAAGCCGAAGCGCGGCGCGATCAGCGCGGCGACGACGCTCAGCGGCAGGCCGACCAGGGCGGAGAGCACCAGCCCCTGGGCCGAGATTTGGTAGACGGGGGATTTGCGCAACTGGGCGCATTCTTTGCAGCGCAGGCCCACGGGGTGGCGCACGGCGCAATCGGTACACATGGGTTTGCCGCAGCGGTTGCAACGCAGCAGCGTCTCGCGGTTGGGGTGCCAGGTGCAGTGCAGCACTTCGCCGGTGGCCGCTTTTGTTTTGGCTTCTTCCAGGCGTGGTTGCAGCCGCTCCAGTCCCATGCGCGCCTGTTCATTCTGGGGATCCAGCTCCAGGATCTTATTCAGGTAGGTAGCTTTTTCCTCAGGATCATCTACAACCGAGGCTAATTCGCGCCAGGCATTGACGTTCAGAGGGTCCAATTCCGTGACCCGGCTCAACAAATGCCGGGCGGCAATCACCTCCCCGGCAAGACCGGCGGCGGTCCCTTCTTTAAGTAAAATAGCCGGATCTTCTGGCTCCCCGATTTTGCGCCCGGGGGGCGCAGATGATTTTGGCGCGCCTGGCACTTCTGAACTCATTTTAACCTCTCATGCAAATCAGCATAAAATTGATTTTCCGGTCCAAACCGGACAAATTCTACCGTTTTTGGGCTGGTGGTGACGACGACCCGGTCCTTGTTGGTCAATACCACGTCGGTCAAACCGTCTACGGTGAGCTGGGCGTCGTAGTGGGTGTCGATAATGATCTCGATGCGAGATTCCAGCGGCACTACGATAGCCCGTAACCGGGCAAGGTGGGCAGCTACTGGTGTCACTAATAAACTTTGTAGCCCCGGATAGACGATAGGACCGCCGGCTGCTAAAGAATACGCAGTAGACCCGGTAGGCGTGGCAATGACAACCCCGTCAGCCACATATTGCCCTAATTCTATCCCATCTATGAGAACTTGCATACGTAGCACTTTAGCGCGTCCCCAGCGACCGATGGCGGCGTCGTTCAAACCCTCCGCCTGGTAAATGAGATGCTCCTGGCGCCAGGCTTCGGCGTGAAGCAGATGGCGCTCGTCGCGGCGGAAATCGCCGGAGACCAGGCGCGGCAGGACGTCTAAAGCCTCCTGGGGTTCTACTTCGGTGAGGAAGCCCAGGCGACCAAAGTTGACGCCCAGGATGGGCACACCGCGGGAGGCCGCCAGGTGCCCGGCGCGCAGGATGGTACCGTCTCCTCCCAGGGTAATGAGCAAGTCACAGTCCGCCATGTGGGGATAAGCCTCCGCCTCTTCCCAGGAGGAGGTGACCCAGGTGGAAAGCCCAAGCTCTTGCAGTTTTTCGGCCATTTTCCCGGCCAGGATTTTGGAGGCTTCCACCTGGGGGTGGAAAAGCAGGCCAACCGTTTTTAACATGTCATTCACACCACTCACCAATCGACTGTATAAATTGTATCCCAAATACCTACTTCTGCGTAGATGATTTTCTGCACAAAGCCCTGGCCGCGGTAGGTGTGCCCGTTGGCGGTAAAATCAAACTCGGCCGTTAGCGGGGCGCCCAGCCCATTGGCGCGGGCATAGCGGGGAAAGGCAGCATCCGCATTATACGTGATATTGCGGGCGCGCCAACCTGCCTCGCGGGCCTGTTGTTGCGGCAGCGGCACCGGCACGGGCGGTGGAGGGGGCAGCGTGGTGGACGTGCGGACGCGTTTGGGCAGGATTTTAAGGGTATCTACGACGGGCAGCCGGCCGTTGGGCCAGGTGGCGCTATACCAGGCGCTGGATTCCCAGGCCGCATCGGTCACACCTAGGGATTTTTCACCCAGCAGCCAGTGGGCGTCACAGAAGTAATAAGCGGGAGCGGGGGCCAACGAGGGATGGGTACCCATCATCACCTGGCAAATTTCGCTGGTCCACTGGGCGTGAAGGGAGGGGGTGATGCGCGGATAGCGGCGGTCCTGCCGGTCACCCACCTGGTAGCCATCTTCGGTCGATAGGATCGGGATAGAGAAGCCCAGGCGTTCCCGGTTTTTGGCGTCGAAGAACTCGAAGGCGCGGAAGCAGGAGAAGTCGCTCATGATGGTGATGCCGGGGTTTTTGTCGGAGGCGCGGTAGGCGTTGACCTGCTCACGAGAGTCATTACCCCAGGCGCCGCCGGGGACGCTCTCGCGCGCCAGACGATCATATTCCTCCTGGCTGACAGGGGTGCCGGCCTGGTTCACATCGTCGGAAGGGTAGGCAGGCGGATGGTTCAGACCGTAGTTATGGATGGCGTGCCAGGCGCCGTGGCTAAAGAGGTCGGCGCGACCTTTGTCGACGATCCGCCCTACCAGGTCCCACCACTTGCCGACGGTGACAGCGGGAATACCAGGCAGGCCGCCCTTGCTGATGATGGTGTCCATATCAACGATGGCATTGGTGGCTACTATGTCGGGAGCATTGGGCGGCGGGCTGCCGCCCTGCCATTCGACGCTCTCGTCCGGCTCATTGTTGAATTCGAAGTAGCGCACCCCGAGGCGCAGAAAGGTGTCCAGCGCCTGTTTTTCCCCATCGCTGAGGGTGCCGGGATTGGGCCGGACGCGGAAGATGCGAACCACAGGCATGATACCGTTCTGTAAGAGGGCATCGGCCAGGGCCTCGCCGCCGGGATGGAGCATTTTAACCCACTTGACCCCCATACCCTGCAGCTCCGGAATCCAAAAGCGGCGAATCTCATCCATGCCGGCAGCCGTGGCGCTGCCGGTGTTCCAGTGGACGCCGATGCCGGTATCGTCAGGCGGGTGGGGAAAAAGGGTAGCGGGCGGAGCGCCCACCGTGATGACAGGCGGGATGACATCACCCAATATTTGCCGGACGCGCTTGACCAACGCTTCGAGGGTTCCACCGGAGGTGTTTGTACCTGGGGCCATGGGATCTCCTTAGGTCGGGTTAGTAGGTGCAAAGGTTAGAAAGTTACATGTTTCGGATTATGTTTCAGATTGCATGAGCTGCCGGGCGGCGCCGGGTCAGCAGAGGCCAGCAGAGGCCAAGCACAACCAGGATACTGATAAAAAGTCCCAGGCGCACGGTAAGCGGCTCATAGCTCCATTCTACACGCCATTGGCCGGAAGGCAAAGCGACAGCCCGCAGCAAACCATAGGCCCGCAGCGGGGTGGCAGATTGGCCGTTGATGCGCACGACCCAGCCGGGATAGAAAACGTCGCTCAAGACCAGGATACCGGGACTGGAGAGATTGGCAACCAGAGAGACGTGTTGGTGGTCGTAGGCGTCGATCCGTACCTCTTCCTGAGCGGACAATTTGGAAAATTGTCCAACATTACTTGCGGCGGGGAGGGCAACCGCCGGAGACTGCTCCAGCACGGCGGTCGTCATGGGATCGATAGCGGCGCCGGCAGTCAGATCAATGGCAGCCGCCTGGCCCACAACCACGCGGGCGGCATGGGCCACCCAGGCCGGGCGGGCGCCCAGGAAGGTCTGGTAGAGACGCTGATCTGCGTGATCCCGATCCGGGCCCAGGATAAGGTTCAAGCCACCGTGATCCAGCGCGCGGCGGGTGAGGATGTAGCGCACATTGAGCATCTGCCACCAGCGCAATTCCGGCACAGTATTGAGGAAGCGCTCATAATCTGCCAGGTACAGCGGGCCATTGCCGGTGACATCCTGGACCTGGAAGACCAACCCGGCGTTGCCATCGCCCGGCAGCAGGCTTTCGCTACTAAGGCGGTAGGGGCGCCCCTGATCCTGGGAAAGCTGATCGAGCGCCGCGGTGGGGGCAAAGTAGCCGCCGGGAGGCGGGTCTTGCAAGATGACCCCCTGGTTAGCATGGAAGAGATCGAGGACAATAATCACTAGGACGAAACCAGGGGTGATTTTGTTGGACAATTTACTATTGTAGGACAATTTTAAAAATTGTCCTACAGAGTTAGAAAGGGCGACGTAGCCATAGCCCGCCAGCACCGCCAGGGCGAAGCTCACCAGGAAGGCAGCGCGCTCCTGGTCACGGAAGGTGGCGAAGCCAGGCGCCACGGCATGGGCCAGCGGATAGAGGAAGCCGTTGCGGCCCAGGGAGAGGTCCAGGGCTACCAGGGCCAACACAGCCCAGAACCAGACCTGGCTGCGCTGCTCCCGACCACCACGCAGGTTAAAGACCATAGCCAGCAGGGCCAGGGCCAGGGGCAGCAGGCCGGCGTAGAGGGGTGACCACTGGCCGGGGTTGGGGCGCAACAGACCCCAGAGCTCGGCGAGGCCGAAGCCGTGGGAGACATCGGCGTAGGTCAGAGCAGCGCGGGGCGAGACGCGAAAAAGCTCCAGGCTGGGCAGCCACTGGGCAGCGCTGAGACCCAGGACAGTACCGCCCAGCACCAGGGCTGCCAATAGGGTGAAACGCCACCCATAGCCCAGGGTCAAGGAGCGGAACAGCAAGTATCCGCCGCTGGCATAGGCGATATAGAGGAAGGTCTGGGCATGGCCGGCCAGGATACCACAGGCCAGCACAGCCCCGGCCAGGGCGATACGCCACAGACGGCCGCGCCATACCTCGGTAGTCCCTGTATGCGCCTGTCGCTCTGGAGGGCGAGGTTGGGCCAGCGCTCTTTCGATGAGCCACAGACCCGCGGGCAGCCAGACGGCCGTCTCCAGAATGATCAATTGGAGCATGGGATAGGAGGTCAAGAAGCCACCCAGGCTGAAGGCCAGCCCGGAAACCAGGGCGGCGACCATGTTGCCGGTCAGGCGGCGCACGAAGAGAAAGGTGAAGATGCCGCCCAGGGCCAGGTGCGCGATGGCCTCCATCTCCAGCGCCCAGAAGGGAAAGGCACCGGCGGGATAGATAGCCTGCCACAGCCCCAGGGGGTAATAGGTGGCGAAGAGACTTTCGGCCACGGCGGGCTCGCCGCCAAACGTATAAGGGTCCCACAGGGGCAAACGACCCTGGCGCAGCTCCGAGGCCACGAAGAAGCGCATGGGATAATGCTGCTCAACGAAGTCACCGTATACAAAAACCTGGCGGGTAAAGGGGGTGGGACTCAGGGATTCAGGCCACCAGACACGCCAGTACAGCAGGAAGGGGAGGGCGGCTAAGAGCAGGAAGGGGGCACAGGCCCGATAGAAAGAATCCACAGATTTATTCCGAACGAGGCTCGGCAGAGATTTCACATATTGAAACATAGTTCTAATTTTTAATCTGTGTAAATCTGTGAAATCTGCGGTTATTTATTTTCATAGATTTATCGAATCGCAACTGCCGTGGAGTATTCGTGGAGAACTATTTATGCCGCTGCCAACAGGCCTTGCAAATGGGCGATTAGCTCGGCAAACGGGATCTCTTGCTGGCCTTTGTCGCGCAGGTTGCGCACCACGGCGACGCCGCGCTCCAGTTCGACGTCCCCCAGGATGATGGCATAGCCAGCAGCGGATTTGTCAGCGCTGCGCATCTGAGCTTTCATACTGCGGTCGCCAAAGGTGGCAGTGACGCGGATGCCGGCCCGGCGCAAGTCTCCCAGCAGCTCGATACCGCGCTGCTTGGCGCTCTCCCCCAGGTAGGCCAGGAAAACCTGCGGCCCCGGCAAGGCCGGCACGGGGAGATGCTGCTCCTTCATGAGCAGAATGGTACGCTCCAGCCCGGCGGCAAAACCGACTCCCGGGGTGGGTTTGCCCCCCAGGACTTCGATCAGGCCGTCGTAGCGGCCGCCGCCGCACATGGCGTTCTGGGCGCCGATACCCTGGGCCCAGACTTCGAAAACGGTCTTGGTGTAATAGTCGAGGCCGCGCACCAAACGGTGGTTCAGGGTGTAGGGGCGGCCCAGGACTTCCAGGTAGCGGCGCAGGCGGGCAAAGTGGTCCTTGCACTCCGCGCAGAGGTAGTCGACGATGCGCGGCGCGGCTTCGATGATGGTCTGGGCGGCCGGGTGTTTAGAGTCAAGGATGCGCAAGGGGTTGCGCTCCAGGCGGCGCCTGTCGTCATCGCCAAGCTGGTCCAGGTGCTGCCGGAAGTAGGGTTTGAGAATCTCCAGGTATGTTGGGCGGCAGATGGGGCAGCCGGTGGAATTGAGCTGGAAGCTGAGACCAGTGAAGCCCAGACCGGCGTAGAGGTCGTAGGCGATGGACATGATCTCCAGGTCGACGGCCGGGTCCTGCTCGCCCAAGGCTTCGGCGTTAAACTGGTGGAATTGGCGGTAGCGCCCGGCCTGGGGACGCTCGCGGCGAAAGATGGCGCCGATGGAATAAAGGCGCACGGGCGAAGGTAGCACGTGCATGCCGTTTTCCAGGTAGGCGCGCATGACACCGGCGGTAAATTCCGGGCGCAGGGTCAGGCTCTCATCGGGTCGCTCCCGGATGGTATACATCTCTTTCTCTACGATATCGGTGGTTTCGCCTACGCCGCGGGTGAAGACCTCGGTGTCTTCAAACAGGGGCGTCTCTATTTCATCGTAGCCGTAGAGAGCAGCGAGATGGTGCAACCGGCTCGTGATATAACGCCAGTAGGGTTGATCTGCTGGTAGGATGTCATTGGTGCCGGACGGTCGCTGGTACACGGGTATCTCCGATATCGTTACAGGTTGGAAAGTTGGGAGCGACGGGACGATTTTGTAGGACAATTTGCAAGATTGTCCCTCCGAACTCTAAGTGTGTGACAATCAAGAGGAAAATTATAGCGAGGATGGGGGAGATTGTCCAGCAGAGTACAAGGCCAATCGCATCATAATGGATTTCCTGGGAGCGCGAGCGTCTCGCTCGCATTGGGCGCATATGCGACCAGGATGGTCGCGCTCCCAGGACGGTTCTACAGTGCGACATCTAAATTAGATGCGATTGCCCTGAGAAGAGCACGACGCCAGATATGTAATTGACAGAGGAGAAGGGTTGTATTACAATAGCGCCACTTGTGGGTATGATATGATCGTAAAGATCGTGCGGTCAGAACCGTGCGGTCAAAATCGTGCGGTTAGAAACCGTACCTACCGCTGAACAGGTAGGTATTGCGCTCCACCGTCCTCATTTAACCATTCTGATAAGGAGGATCTCAAAATGCTGGCTGGATATATGGGTAAGTTTCTGTGGGTTGATTTGTCAACCGGGGTGATGCACGAAGAGATTCCCGACGAGCAACTGTTCCGGGATTTTGTGGGCGGTTACGGCGTAGCTGCCCGCATCTTGTTTGACCGCATGCCTGGAGGGGTGGACCCTCTCGGACCGCAGAATATCCTCAGCTTTACCACGGGCCCGCTGACCGGGTCGCCGGCCCAAACGGGCACGCGTTGGACGGTCGCCTGCAAATCACCACTGACCGGCGGCTGGGGCGATGCCAACGCCAGCGGCTGGTGGGGCGTGGCGTTGAAGGCCGCCGGTTATGACGCCATATTCTTCACCGGCGCCGCCGCGAAGCCGATCTACCTGTACATAGAGAACGGCAAGGCGGAGCTGCGGGACGCGGCTGGCATCTGGGGTAAAGATTGCTACGAGATCGAAGATTGGACCAAAGCTACTTTCGGCAAGGATGCTGAGTCCGCCTGTATCGGCCCATCGGGCGAGTCGTTGTCGCTGATTTCAGCCGTGATCCACGCCAAGGGACGGGCGGCTGGCCGTTCGGGCGTAGGAGCGGTCATGGGGTCGAAGAAGCTGAAGGCTATTGTGGTAAAAGGCAAGCAGAAGCCCTCCCTGGCAAACCCGGAGTTGGCTAAAGAGGTCAAGCGCAAGTATAGCAAGCAGATCACCGGCGGCACAGGGTTCGCAGATTTTTACCGCGCCACGGGCACACCAGGTTATACAGCCACGGGTATCCGGAACGGTGATTCGCCCACCCGAAACTGGGGCGCCAGCGTGGCCCACGCCGCGGCGCCAGAACCAGTGGAATTCGATGAATTGTTGAAATACCGGGTGAAGCGGGGCGCCTGTTGGCAGTGCCCGGTGTCCTGTTGGGGCAGCAGTACAGTCGAATATAACGGCCAGCAGATCGAGGCGCACCAGCCGGAATACGAAACGGCCGCCGCCTTCGGCAGCATGCTGCTGAATAATAATCTACCCTCGCTGATCAAAGCGAACGAAATCTGTAACCGGTATGGGTTGGATACGATCTCGGCCGGCGCTGGGGTGGCCTTTGCTTTTGAGTGTTTTGAGCACGGGTTGATAACTAAGGCCGATACAGGTGGACTTGATCTGCAGTGGGGAGACCACCAGGCGATTATTGCTATGGCGGAAAAAATGGCGCGGCGCGAAGATTTCGGTAATGTCATTGCCGATGGCGTGATGCGCGCGGCACAGAAAGTGGGACCGGCAGCGGAGCCCTTCGCCGTCCACGCCGGGGGGCAGGAGCTGCCCATGCACGATCCGCGCTTCGAGCCGGCTATGGCGGTCATTTATAAGATGGATGCTACGCCAGGGCGCCACACCCAGGCCTGCCAGTACATCGTGCCGGCAGGGTACAAGACGGACATGCCCAACTTCGGCGAAAACCGCAACGCCCAGAAGGGGCGTGGTCTGTATATCAAGGAAGCCAGTTGCCTGACCCACACCATGAATGCCAGCGGCACCTGCCTGTTCGGCTATCTCTCCACGACGGTGGATTTCGTGGCAGAGTATATGACGGCCGTGACGGGGCAGAATTTCACGGTGGACGATATGCTGAAAGTAGGCGAACGCATTGCCAATATCCGCCAGGCCTTTAACGTGCGCGAGGGGATCAATGCGGTAACGCAGCCGGATCCTAAGCGGGCTTATGGCATGCCGGCTTTGCCCGACGGCCCGACCGGCGGATTCACCGTCGATCTGAAAATGCTGGTAGCAGAGCACCTGGGCAAGATGGGCTGGACACAAGATGCGGCGGTGCCACTGCCGGAGACCCTGGAGGCGTTGGGGCTGAGCGACGTCAGCCAACAAATCTGGGCTAATCGTAACTAATCAGCAACAGTAAGCTGTAGCCCGCTGTGCGCTGTCGAACTCCCATAGCGCACAGCGGGCTTCTTTTTGCCCGATTTCAGCTTGCCCGACAAATACCCTTGTGATATAATCAACGTATTGCAATACCTTCGGACCAGCCACTGGGAGAAAATCGCATGGACTTTGTGCGCGCAACTCGTGATGTGTTTATTATTCTACTTGCCCTGGAAACCTTTGTGATTGGTATCTTTCTCATTATATTGATTCTGCAAATACGCAGCCTGATGCAAATGTTGCAGAAAGAGGTAAAACCGATCTTGGATTCGGTACAGGATACGAGTACTACCATTCGAGGCACAACCGTCTTCTTAAGTGACAACGTAGCAGCTCCCTTGATCCGCATGGCCAGCTTTGCGGCGGGGGCGGGGCGGGCAGTACAGATCATCCGCGGTGGGGGGAAATCCGAAAAGTCATAAGCAGCCATCAAGGCAAAAGGCCTGGTAGGCCGAAAGGATAGAGAGATGCTAAGGGGATTGATCTTAGGGTTTCTCATGGGTTTAGGATTGGCCCTGTTTAGTGCTCCGAGATCCGGCGAAGACTTGAGGTCAATGATTGTGGAGCGGTTGGACGAGATGACCGGCGGAGCCCTCAATAAAGATGTGATTGAGAAGCGGGTGGCGGATATCAGAGCGATGCAGGCGCAGGAGAGGCCAACGCCGTAGGTTACAGGTTAAAAAGTTGGCAGGTTGGCGAGCGGCATTGATATGGGCTCGCGGGGTGGTAAAAACCGATACAGACATAAAAGGGGCAGGATAATCCTGCCCCTTTTATTGGGAAACTAACAACTGCTGCCTCCCTATTCTTCCCCCCGCAGATCCCGAATGGCCCGGGGGATGAGAGGTAGCAGATCGCTGGCCAGGACGCCGGCTTCGCCGATCTCATCCTCGGCAATCTCCCCCGCCATGCCATGGAGGTAGGTACCCAATACAGCCGCCTGCAAAGGCTCAAGACCCTGGGCCAACAGACCCGCGATGATACCAGCCAGGACATCGCCGGTACCGGCGGTGGCCAGAGCAGGGGTAGCCATGGGGTTGATGATGGTACGGCCCTCGGGGGTGGCAATGATGGAGTAAGCTCCCTTGAGCACAACAATCTGGCCGAATTTGGCGGCGGCCTGGTGGGCAATCCCAATGCGGTCCTGCTGGATGGCCTCGGTGGTGGTGCCCAATAAGCGCGCCATTTCGGCAGGATGAGGCGTCAGGACGGCTTGCGCCTGCAAACGGCTCCACCAATTCTCGGTCTGCGCCAGGGCGTTCAGACCGTCGGCGTCGATGACGAGGAGAGGGAGGGTTGTCCTGGTGGCAGACTGCACCGCCGGCTGCTCCTGGGAGAAGCCGATATGCGAGCGCTTAGTGCTGGTAGCGGCGGCTTCCAACCCCAGCAGGCGTTGCACAAAGCCAACCGCTTCTTTTTCCTGGGAGAGACCGGGACCCAACAACAGGACTTTGTAATCATCCAGCTTTTCGTGAACCAGGCGAGCAGCTTCGGGCGTCAGGATGCCCATAGCATGGGGCAGCAGCAGGTAGGTGGCCTCGGTTAAGCGCGAAGCCAACACTCCGAAAACCGGTTGGGCCACAGCGCAGGTTACCAGGCCGGCGCCAACACGGGCGGCGGCGGCCGCCGCCAGGTAGGGGGCGCCGGTATAGTTGAGAGAACCGGCCACGACCATCACCTTGCCGAAGGTGCCTTTATGGGCGCCTTTGGAACGGGCAGGGAGCAAGGTGCGGACTTCTTCCGGAGTGGACACTTCCAGGTGGACCCCAGCGGCCAGCGCAGGATCGATGCCGATATCGGCTACGACCATATCCCCCATAACCTCGGCGGCCGGAAAGAGGAATTGGCCGCGCTTGGGAAAGGCGAAGGTGACGGTCAGAGCGGTGGAGAGGGTAGCGGGGTCCACGGCGCCGGTATCGCTATTGACGCCGCTGGGGATATCTACAGCCACTACGGCAATAGGGCGACTCACGGTGCGGGTATTTTTAACGGCAGTACCGACTCGCCCCAGGATGACACTCAAGGGTGAGGCGATCTCGCGCGAGACACCCGTGCCGAGCAGGGCATCAACAATTAGCTCGACGCGCGCCAGCACCGTATCCAGTTTACGAAAATCCTCATCTTCCGATTGGTGAATTAGGAGGATACCGTGCTGCTGCACCTGCTGGACCAGCGTATCATCCATAGAGCGCTGCCAGATATAGCAGGTCACATCTGCGCCTGCCTCGTGGAGGGCACGGGCAGCTACCAACCCATCGCCACCGTTATTACCGGGTCCGACAAGGACCAGGACCTCACGGTTATCGATATCCACCTGTTCGAGGATAGCTTCGACAACTGCCTGGCCGGCACGTTCCATCATGGCCGCATAGGTATAGCCGGAATCGTTGGCGGCTTTTTCAATCTCACGCATTTCTGCGACAGATACAACTTTCATAGATCAACTCCTGGTAATGGGAAGGTTTTCTCACAGTACCATGCCGCGAACATTAGTCCACAACATAGGTGGCAGATTATAATGCCGCCCTGCATGCGCGTCAATTACAGAGAGATTTGTTGAGAAAAAGGTTGACGGATATGAACATTTGCTCTAAACTGCAATGCAAAGAGAACAGGATATAAGGATGAAAACGGGCAGGATGATAAGGATAAACTATTATTCAGGGATAGGGAAGAGCCGATGAAACCTATTACCGTCACCATTGATGTCGTGCGCCGGTATCTGCTGGCATACCAGGGACTGCTGCCGCCGCGGGCCTGGCAGGGGGAAGCCGGGGTACGGCAGGTCTTCGACCGGTTGGGGAGCGTGCAGTACGATCCGCTCAACCTGGTGGGGCGCAACCCGGACCTGGTGTTACAGGCGCGGGTGGTGGACTATACACCGGAGCTACTGGATACTGTGGCATATCAGCAGCGCACCCTGTACGACACCTGGGATAAGAGGTTGTGCCTGGTACCGATCACGGCCTATCCGGGGATGCACCTGATCCGCGAGATGTACCGCGGATATCACCCGGAATTTCTGGAAGAACATAGCGCGGCGGTGGCGGAGGTGTTGCAGGAGATCCAAACCCGCGGCCCCCTGTCGACGCTGGATTTCGACATGGATGTTCGCATCCATTCGAACCACCCCTGGGTCAGTACAAATCTGGTGAAGCGCGTCTTGCAGGCTCTGTGGACTAGCAACATAGTGCTCATCAGCCACCGCAAAAGCAACCGGCATTATTACGACCTGACACAGCGGGTAGTGCCACCGCAGATCGCCAGCCAGCCCTTCATCACGCAGCGGGAGGAGTTTGTGCGCTGGATGGCGCAGCGGCGCCACCAGGCTATGGGCATCATCGGGCCAGGGGCCAGCGCCGAAGTCTGGGACAATGTGGGAAATGCCGCCGCCGAACGGACGCAGGCCATCCGCGACCTGGTAGACGCCGGGGCCCTCATCCCACTGATGGTAGAGGGGGATGCGAAGCGGATTTACCATATCCCGGCCGCGGCGCTGCCCTACCTGGAGCTGGCACAGCAAGAGAGGACGACGCCTGCGCAGGTGACCTTTGTGGCGCCGCTGGATAATCTGCTGTGGGACCGCAAGATGATCAGCCGGTTTTTCGAGTTTGACTATATCTGGGAAGTCTATAAGCGGGCCCATGAGCGGCAGTATGGCTATTACGTGCTGCCGGTTCTATACGGCGAGCGATTTATCGCCCGGACGGAGATGCGCGCAGACCGGAAGGCCAGTGTGCTGCGCATCCTGAGCTGGCGCTGGGAAGATGGTGTCGAGCCAGACCGGGAGATGCGGGCGGCCATCGACCAGGCGCTGGAAACATTCCAACAGTATTTGGGAATCGGTGCCCTGGAGGATACGGCAGGAATCACGGTAAACGGAACAATTTAGCCCATTGGCATTTGGCCTGGAGCTCTCAGGTTGCAGGGCTGTGGCCGGCGTGCCAGGCATCCCAGATATCCCGGTTGAAGGGGTGGGCGTGCAGGTAGGAGGTGCGCAGATCCTGATCCGGAATCTCGGCGGCTTTGCCCATCAGCCATTGGTAAGAGGCCTCTAACCATTGGTTAGCCGCAGGCGGATCAATCATCCGGAAGACCAGGTAGAGGATTTGGCGGACCTGTGCTGCATAAACGGGTATGGGATCTTCGGCCAGCAGCGTCTGAGCGCGGGCGGCGTAGGTGCGGGCTACGGCAGGGTCTCCGGTTTGGGCGGCAATCAAGGCCCGGCAGGCCAATTGCATGGTGTTAAAAGTTTGCAGATTAATATCTTGATTTGCCCGGACCATATGGTCAAAGCTCTCCATAGCCGTGGGAAAATCTCCCAACTGCATGGCTATCCAGCCCAGCCAGCATAGGGCATTCACCTGCCCCAAAGGTTGGGCAATTTCTACCATCATCTGGAGTACCTCCGCCAGGCGCACACGAGCCGCTGCCAATTGGCCGAAAGCTATGTCCAGTTCGCCAAACCGGAACAGGGCCCAGGCTTCATTGGCCCGGTCCCCGATCTCGCGGCTGAGGGCCAGGGCCAGATCCAGGTATTCCCGCGCGGCAGCATAATTCCCCAGGCACAGATTATCTCGGCCCAGGTCTACCAGATTACTGACCTCCTGGCGGCGGTCTCCTATTTGCCGGGTAAGTTCCAGAGCTCTTTGATGGCTATCGCGAGCCTGATAGGGTTGCCCCTGCAGGTAGGCGATGAGGCCGCGGTAGAAGAGGTTGCGCGTCTCTCCCGCGCGGTCTCCGGCTGCGCCGCGCAGCAGGAGGGCCTCCTCATTCAGTATCCCGGCGCGCGCACTGTCGAGCTTCAAAAGATAAAAGGACGCCAGGTTCGTCAGGCCGTCCGCCACACCGATGTCATCGTTTAGGCGACGCTTGATCTCGATGGCTTCAGCCAGGTAAATACCGACTTCATCAAGCTGCCCCAGTCCCATGCAGAGATTAGCCAAACCGTTGAGGGCATCAGCCAGGCGCTGATCATCATGCATCTGCCGCGCCAGGTCCAACATGCGGCGCAGGTCGGCTTCCGCTTCGTTGACCCGGCCGATATGGGCCAGGAGACCGTGGCGCATGGAGAGAATATCGAAGTGGATAGAGGCATCTCCTGGCTGCAATAACTCTAAAGCCTGGGTAAAAGCGACCAGAGCTTCCTCGTTAGCATATTGCTGCTTGGCCCGGGCGCCGACCTGGAAAAGATATTTTACGGCCCGGGGATCGGCGGCTTCGTAATAATGTTTGCCCAGCAGAGGCGCCAGCTCTTCCAGGCGCGCCGGATAAAGCGCTTCCAGAGTCGTGGCGACGGCCAGGTGCAGGCGTTTGCGATCACTTTTCAACAAGGAGGCGTACGCCGCATCCTGGATCAACGCGTGCCTGAATAGGTATTCCGGCTCCAATAGAGCAACCACCGGCTGGATCAGCCCGGCCAATTCCAGGTAGCGCAAATCATCGAGCAGGTCCGGGTATATGGAGCGGCCGAGGACCTGGGCCAGCAAGCCGGTGGAGAACTGGCGTCCGATGACGGCGGCAACGCGCAGGCTACGCCGGGCATCCTCCGGCAGATGATCGATGCGGGCCAGCAGCAGACCCTGGAGATTGCCGGGGATCTCCACCTCTACCACCTCCCGGCCGGCGGCCCACCCATCACCTTGGCGGATGAGCGCGCCCCGGTCAATCAGCATCCGGATCACCTCCTCCACGAAGAGGGGATTGCCTTCAGCTTTTTTGAAGATTAGGGTGCGGGTAAAGGGCAGCAGAGGGGCGAATTCGAGCAGATTGGAAACCAATTGGGTGCTATCAGCCTCGGAGAGGGGTGCCAGGGTCAGGTCGACCAATGCGCTGCCCAGGTGCTCGCGCAGGGCAGTGACCAGCTTCCACCCTGGGGTGGCCTGGTCAGGCCGGGTAGCCAGGCAGAAGAGGATGGGGGCGCCGGCTGCCAGCGGGATCAGGTTGAGCAGCAACTCAACGGAGGAGGGGTCAGCCCAGTGGATGTCGTCTAACACCAGGGCCAGGGGATCTTGGGAAACTGCGGACTGTTGAGCAGATGAAGCTGTGAGCAATTGTTGAAATGCCGCCAGGTAGTGTTGCTGTAACCCCTGGGGTTCAAGGAACCGTACCCTGTCCAGTTCCGGGTTTTCAAGTGGCAGAGAGAGCAAATGCGCCAGAAAGGGATAGACCTCCGGCGCGGCGCTACCTAACAGTCTGGTGGTCAGGGCAGACAACGCCTGGCGTACCACGGCATCCCCGGCCGTTTCCGGAACGTCAATGAGGACGCGCAACAGGTCGATCAACAGGTGATAAGGGATATGCTGGCCGTAGGAGAGGCAGCGGGCTGTGACCCAGCGGAAGGACGGCGCGACGGCAGCCACGGCAGCCTGCCACTCGGCAATCAGGCGACTTTTACCTATGCCGGGCTCGCCGGTAATAAGCACCACCCGCCCCTGGCCGTCCTGGACTGCCCGGCTCACCGGCAATAGGCGGGATAGCTCAGCAGCGCGACCTACCATCGCGCTACCGAGACCCGGTAACCCGCGCAGCCGGCGCGGCGCGGCTTTGGGCTGCTCCACCTCATAGACGCGCACCGGTTCGGATTTTCCCTTGACGTCTATCGGCCCAAGATCGCGGCAATCGAAAACGGGGGCGACAAAACGGTAGGTATTTTCGGAAATCAAGACGGTCATAGGGCGAGCGGCGGATTGCAAGCGGGCGGCCAAGTTGACGGCATCGCCCATGGCAGTATACTCATATTTGAGATCACTGCCCACATTCCCAACGACAACAGGTCCGGTATTGAGGCCCACCCGCATGGCGAATGGGATACCACGGGAGTTCTGGAGCCCGGCGGCATAGGTGCGCACCGCAGCCAGGATCTCCAGGGCAGCATGGACAGCCCGCACGGGATCATCTTCATGAGCTACGGGAGCGCCGAAGAACGCCAAAAGGGCATCGCCCAACAAGCGGGCAATCGTACCTTCGTAGCGGTAGATGGCAGGAGAGATCAGGTCAAAAGCGCCGTTCATGATCAGCGTCCAATCCTCGGCATCCATCTGCTCGGCCAGAGCGGTGGAGCCTACCACGTCGGCGAAGAGGACCGTCACCACCTTGCGCTCGCCGGAAAGGCGTGTGACAAGAGGCGCAGGCGCAGCGGTAGCCAGGCGGGCCAGGCGGGTATCCTCGCTAGGAGTGGTGGCGCCGGCCGGCTGGCCGCAGTGCAAACAGAAGCGGGCGCCGGGGGGTAGCTCGGCCTGGCAGTTGGCACAGGCAAGTGCCAGCACGGCGCCGCAGTTCATGCAGAACTTGGCGAAGGGCGGATGGGCCGTCCGGCAGCGAGGACAGTTCACAGCGCAGACTCCTGATAGATACTGAGGCAAATGGCAGCATGTTGGCCAGATTTACCGATTTGTCAACCTGGTCGGACAAATCGGTATGGGAATTATACCTTATACTGAATCCAGGTCGAATCCCGCAGACTCGCATGCACCCAATATTGAGCATATTTGGCGCCAAGAAAGACTTGATTTCTTAAGAAAAAGGAGATATGCTTAGCAGATGAATTTATTAGATAAGGAAATCATAACCCAAGAGGCGTCTATCAGCACGCCCGAGGAGTGCGCCCGAGAAGTGCTGGAGGTAGTACCTACCGTCATGCGGGCCATCCGGACGGAAATGCGCAGCCGGCGGAACCCCGATCTGTCGGTGCCCCAATTCCGTACGTTAGGCTTTCTCAACCGGCACGAGGGGGCGTCCCTCTCAGATGTGGCGGAGCATATCGGCATGACGTTGCCCTCTATGTCGAAACTGGTGGATGGACTGGTGAGCAACTGCCTGGCGACACGGCAGGTGGATGCGCGCGACCGGCGGCGGGTCACACTGACCCTGACCGAGGAGGGTAAGATCGTATTAAAAGAGGCGCGCGAGGCGACGCAGACGCGGCTGGCGGAAACGCTGGGGGCATTACCCGCGAGAGAACGGGCCTTGATCATTGAGGCGATGGAAGCCCTACGCGGCGCATTTACTTCCAATCCTTAAATTTAGAGGGAAGTGATTAGGGACAATTTAGAAAATTGTCCAACTTTCTCTAAGAACCACTGCGCATATAACGGAATGTGACACCCAGGATGTGATAGGCGGCCAATACTGTGCCACGGACCGTGCCGCTCACTTTGGATTGGCCGGCGCGCCGGGTATGATAGCTCACCGGCACCTCTATGATACGGGCGCGGCGCCGGGCCATCTTGATAATCATTTCGGTAGTCCAACCGTAGGTCATTTCCCGCATGGTGAGGGTGCTGAGCATCTGCCAGGTGATAGCGCGGTAAGGGCCCAGGTCGGTAATCGCCAAACCGTAGAGGGAACCCATTAAGCGAGATACCAGCCAATTGCCAAACCGTTGCGGCGGGGGCATGGAGCCAGGGGCGATATAGCCCCGCTCCCGCGAACCCACCACCATATCGGCCTGACCGGCCGCCAGGGGGGCCAATAGCCGCGCCATCTCCTGGGGCAAAAAGCTATAATCGCCATCCATAAACACTACGTAATCACACCCCCCACTGGCTGCTACAGCGGCGACACCGGCAGCGCAGGCGAAACCATAGCCGCGCCGGGATTCGGAGATGACGCGCGCCCCGGCGGCCTGGGCTACCGGCCCGGTGCCGTCGGTAGAAGAGTTATCGACCACGATCACTTCGGCAACGGGTTGGGCCAGGACCGCTCGCACCAGATCGGCAATACAACCGGCTTCGTTCAGGGCTGGGATGATAACGGTGACGTGCATCAGTTAAAGGACCGGGTAGCGCTGCAGGCAATGGTGCGTATAGCGGGCCAGACCGTGGGGGGCGGAAACCAGTTCCTGTTCCAACCGGTCCAACTCTTGTACCGTATCGACATCGTACCAGGTGGGCAAGAGGGAGACACGCAGGTTCTGCTGCTGTGCTATTGCCAGGCTATCGGTTAAAACGTGGGAGGTGGACATTTCCACCTCCCGCAGCAGGCGGGGTTGTGGCCGGTTTAAGCCCAGCAGGTAGTATCCCCCGTCCTCACAGGGTCCAAAGACCACATCAGATTCACACAGACAATCAAATGCCTGGGCCAGGTAAGGCGCGGGCAAGGTCGGGCTGTCGCTGTCCATGATGACGGCTTGATCGAAATCGCGGGTAAGACAATCCGTCAGGGCGTTATCCAGGCGTTCGCCCAGATCCTTACCCGCTTGTAGCACCAGTTGAAAATCGGGCGCAAGCTGGCTGAAGTAGCCATGCGCCTCACGGGGCAGATAGGCGACCAGGCGCGTCACGTGCGGCACCTGGCGGACCAGGTCCAGGGTATCGCGCAAGAAGCCTTCGTAGAGTAGAGCGGCCTCCGCCGGGGAGAGGGGCGGGCTCAGGCGGGTCTTGGTGAGACCGGCGGCAGGACGTTTGGCGATAACCAGTAGAGCGCGACGCATAGGAACCCTCAAATTTAGGATGAGGGCGACCACATAGGGTCGCCCCTACAGTTGGGACTGTAAGTTGGATTCATACGATTACCGCAGCCCAGGCAGCGCGGCTGCTATTTGTATCCAGCGGCGATAAAGTAGACCATGCTGGCAAAGAAGGTGCCCGCGGCCACGCGGCGGCGCAGCTCCCCGACCCAGGCATCGTGTTCGGCCGCGGTTATACCAGCGCCGTCTCGAGCTACTTCGGCGGCGCGCCAGAGAGACAGGGTCAAGGCAGCATTTTCATCGCGCGCCACCGTAGCCACCGGCGTAACCTCAATGGCCTGCAGATGGGCGGCTGCCAGATAGCCCACGAGCTGCCGCCCGCTCCAGTTATTGCCAAAGTAGTGGTCAGTACGCCAATGTAACACTCTGCGGGTTAGCTCCCGGTCAGGGTGGTCCACCGCTACCGTGTCGAAATCCCAATCCATGAGCACCACCCGCCCGCCGGGGCGCAGCACGCGGGCCATTTCGCGCACCACGACCGGGGGATTATCCACATGCAGCAGCAGCCGCGCAGCAAAGACGGCGTCGAAGGTCTGGTCCGCAAAGGGCAAAGCGGCGCCATTCCCTGGCTCGAAGGTTACCTGGCCTGCCAGCCCTGCCGCGGCGGCATATTGGCGGGCCAGCGCCACAAATTCGGCGGAGATATCCACACCGGTAACCTGGCCGGCGCCGTGCAAGCCCCCGGCTACCAGGCGGCAAAGCACGCCACTACCACTGCCCACTTCCAACAGATGTTCCCCCGGCCGGGGCGCCAATACGCGCAGCAGGGTGGAATTTACCAGCACCTGGTCGGGCAGGCGGGAGCGTGTTTCGAGCACAGCGGCCAATTGGGCGACTTCAGCAGCGCCGGCTTGAGAGGGATTGGCCCAGATATCTGGCGGACCCGGTGGCAGGGCAGAGGAGCGCGAATCCAATAGCTTATCTCCGCATATATCTTATGGGTAGGTTTCGGCTAGCAGTGATTGGATAGCAGCTTCGGTTTGGTCGTAATCTCCCTCGCCGATGTGTTGGTAGCGCATCATACCACGTTTATCAATCAGGATCATGGTCGGCCAATAGCGGGTGCGGTAGGCCGTCCAGGTCACGCCATTATTATCTTGCGCCACGGGATAGGGCACATCCAGGCGCTTGATGGCGTCTTTGAGGTTATTCAGATCATGTTCATGACTAAACTCGGGAAAATGGTTACCGATCACCACCAGACCCTGGTCTTTGTAATCCTGGTGCCATTGGCGCAACGCAGGGATGACGTGGACACAATTTATACAGTCAAAAGTCCAGAAATCCAACAGCACGACGCTGCCGCGCAGCTCCGCCAGGCGTAACGGTTTTTCGGTATTCAACCAGGTCTGGTTCTGCAGTTCGGGGGCCGCGCCTAGTTCTGGCAGGTTACTACGGACGGGTTGGCCTTGGGCAGCAGATTCCGCCGCCGGCATAGCCGATTGGCCCTGCTGCGGCTGGCGGGCGGTGTTAGGTGGTCCGCAGGCTGCCAGAAAAACGGTGACGATACCGCATATCCAAAGTTGTATGCGTGCCGTGGGCATAAGTTACCTTACCTTTCTCATGGGAGTCTGTAGAGGTAACACGCCTATACCCGACTATATTCCCCATCTTAGAAAATTTCTCGATGGTTACCGGATCAGTCTGCATGGCAATTCGGAGGTCTCTTCGGAGTAACCGGCCTTGCGCATGGCAACGGTTGGTTTCTCACCCTGGCGAATGAGTTCTAAAGCTTTAGCTTGCTTTTCAGTTGGGCCTCTGGGCATAGTGGGCAGTTGACTTGCTTATAGCACATCCGAGGAAGGAATGTCAACGGCTTGCTAGGAATGTTTTAAAGAAACCTTTCCATTCATCGTCTTCTGCTATCAGATTCCAAATAAACTAGCGCCGTTATGACTGCGATTAAAATAATCCCCAATCCCAAAAGTGCTGCAACAGGGCTTTGAGTTACAAGCTGAGCAGATACAAGGTTAACAATATACGCAACTATCCCCGCGCTAAAAATAAAAAGGGGAAGGGTAGCAAATTTCCCAACATTTTCTGCAACATCTACAAACTTCACTGGTTCACCCGTGATAATCTTTGGCTCTACCGCTTGTTGATTAGATGGAGCAACTACAAGTAACTTAAATTCATATTGATCCTTCCGGTTAAACGGCTTGAGATTTACATCAATTATTTCTGTAGACTTTGTGAAGTCCACTTGTGTAAAATCAGCACTATGCTTGCGGGTCGGTACCTCACACTCAAGATATACAACTTGATACTTACTATTTTTATCTAAAGGAAAATCGATACCGAACTCGAAATTAGCTAGATCCTTGTTGCCCTTGTTGACTAACGTGATATTAGTAACATAAAGATTCTCATATGCATGATCTTTATACCCCTCAGCCCCTCTGCGATCTCTGATGGTAACTATTGTTTCGATAGACGGGGTATCAAACTTTTTAGGAGACAGGCTAAACACAGAAACGCTCTTGCCAATAGGTTGTTTTGCACCATTCCGATTTTGCCAATATAGAGTTATAAAGGCTCCCACCACATCACCACCAAGAAAGGCAAGTATGGCTGCAATTATAACAGGTGCCCAATTGACATCGGAGAAATCAAACATGGAAGAAGCTCCTGATCAGATTTAACGCAATGTAGATATTGCGGAGTAGATTTTGAGGGTTGTATGTGGTTTAACCTCTGGACATTTTCCTTTTGGCAATACGATCCAAAATGGTTTTAGCGCACACAACGGCGAGTTCAGGGGTACTACACTCACGTGCGGGAACGTGCATTACCCATACATCCTCATCCTCCAACCTGCCAGTACGCTTATCCGCTTCTGCCGCTGATTCAGTATGAAAAAACTGCCCATCTAACTCAATGACTATCATCAACCCATTTTTAACAATAACAAAATCCGGCTCTATGCGCTGATACGCTTTACCACCTAGAATAAACACAGGCAATGGGGCAGACCAGACATCAAGAGCTTTCAACGCTCGATAAAGATAAATCTCTGGTTTTGAACGAAACCGTAAACCATGCTCTTCTAGAGAAGCAACGTTATCTGAACGAACATTGCCCTGGTTATTTACACCTCTACCCGTTAACCAAGCAAGTGCTTTATCACGCCACTCACTATCTTCAAGCAATCCTGGTACAATTTCCACAGAACTAATAGATCTCTTCGGAAGCGATTTTAGTAAAGGGTGAATCTGTTTTAAAATTACCTCTGTATGAGAATTGACATTATTCTTTATTATCTGAAAATGTCTAAAGGGGATAACTAAAAGGAGTTTATAACGTAACTACTCAGCCACCGGATATAGACTGATGAAAGGTCTAACATACTACATATTGTGGTTTTTAAGTCTGAATCGGGCATTTATAGCCCGTTCAAAAATGCTATTTTGAGGCCCAATCATCACCTTATGTAAATCTAAACACTAC
>SHYO01000052.1 GCA_009692745.1 Chloroflexota bacterium | reverse complement strand
GGTTGGTGGCGTGGTGGCAAGAACAGATAGAGGGACCAATCCGCCGGATACGCCTACCACGCTTCGCGACGCTGCTCAACAACGATCCAACTGCCGGCTTGCTTGGCGCAGGTTAGCACAGCCAGGTGAATTCGCCAGCAAAGTCTTGGTAATACCACCAGAACTGGCCCAGGGTCCAGCCGCCCAGTCCTATGTCTTTATCGATGTGGCTACCGGTCCGATTGCGTCGCACGATTACTGGCGCAATTCCCAGGTCTTGCATATGATCGCAGATACCTTGCGGCCGTAGAATATTTCATGATAAGAGCCTATCCGATGGTCCAGACACATACCCTGTGGATGCGCCTCGGTGGGCTCTGGTCGCTCCACCACCACACTCTCGAGTGCGGCCGCGCACCAACTTCATGTCATGCTGGTTGGCCCTCTCAAGCGCCAAACCCAGCGGTACGCCGTCGCCTTTCTCTCCCACTTCCTGAGCCGCCCGCAGAAAACCCATCACACCCGGCAAACACAGGGTCAATACGGAGTAGAGCATGAACGCAGCCACGACTTATGCTGACCTGGAAATCTACCTGCATCCGCAGGGCGGCAACTAGAGAAGTAGAGTTGCGCTTCAACCGCGGCGACGGCACTGGCGATAAAAACCCTATCCGCGGCCCGGTGCACCGCGACCTGGTAGCCCTGCGTATGGCCCAGGCCGACCGGCAGATAAGTGGCTGATCCAGGGATTCAATGGCTCTATGACAGGAGGTTATGACCATGTCCGAACAAAGATTGATGCTCATATGTGGTCCTTTCTTTGAGCTGATGGCCGGCCTGGGCCTTTACCTGCCTATCCGCGAATACCTGGGGTACCTGGCGCGCCGATAGCCACGTCCATGCGCTTTTTAGGGGTAGATATGGCCGGGACCTACTACGAAGCAACCGTGCTGGCAGCCCGCGGGCCGGGGCTGGGCGCTGCCAGCACCCTGGCTCCTTTGCAGTAGGCGCAGGATATGGGTTACCGCGCCGGGGTGCTGCAATCCTCCGATATGGATTTCAGCTCTTATTATTCTGGACAAATCAATCAGATTAGATTACAATAAGCTAGAAGCAATATGCAATTTGAAGGAGGGGTTGGTTGTGTCTGAACTCTCCGATCTGCACCAGGAAGTCCGTGCCTGCCCACTTTGCATCCTGGCCAAAAGCCGTACCCACGCGGTGCCGGGTGAGGGGCCATCTGACGCACGCATTCTGTTTGTGGGAGAGGGGCCGGGTTTCCATGAAGACCAGCAAGGTAGGCCCTTCATAGGAGCCGCCGGTCAGTTTCTGAACGAGCTCTTGGGTACGATCGGCGTACGGCGCGAAGAGGTGTATATCACGAACGTGGTCAAGTGCCGCCCGCCAGGCAACCGCGACCCTTTGCCGGACGAAATCCAGGCCTGCCATCCCTACCTGGAGCGGCAAATTGCCCTGATCAAGCCGCAGGTCATTGTGACGTTGGGGCGTTTTTCGATGGAACAGTTTATACCGGGGGCCAAGATCTCCCGGGTACATGGACAAGCTTTCAAGCAAGGGAACCTGGTGATTTTTCCCTGCTTTCACCCGGCGGCAGCGCTGCACCAGCCCAAATACCGCGAGCTGATAGAACAGGATTTTAAGCAGTTGGCGAAAATTCTGGAGCAAAAGGCAGCGCCTCCGGCAGTTGAAGAGCAGGATGATGACGAACCTCCGGTGCAGGGACATCAATTGAGCTTGTTCTAATGGCACATTGAACCTATTGGGGAACGCGCCATCTGCTCGTTCCCCTTATTTGTTATACATGGGTTATGTTAACCAGGGGTCCAGCCCCTGTATTTCGTACAGCAGAAAATTTAGGAGAAGAAAATGGCAGAACCGGTTTTGAAAGTTATTCCCCTCAGCGGTGTGGGAGAAGTGGGGCGCAATATGACCCTCTTCGAATACCGCGATACGTTAGTTGTGGTAGATTGTGGCCTGATGTTCCCTGAGGCGGATATGCTGGGGGTAGACCTGGTCATTCCGGACTTTGAGTATGTCATCGAGCATAAAGATAAGCTGAAAGGCATCATTATTACCCACGGCCACGAAGACCACCACGGCGCACTCCCCTACCTGATGCGCCAGGTATCCGCGCCGGTCTTCGCGACACCTTTGACCCGGGGCTTAATTGAAGTTAAGCTGAAGGAGCATGGTTTACTGGGAAAGGTGGATATCCATACCATTTCCGCAAAAGATCACCTGAATATCGGTGACTTCGCCTTGGAGTTCTTCCATGTGTGCCACAGCATCCCCGATGCTATCGGGGTGGCCCTGACCTGTGCCCAGGGGCTCGCGGTGCATACCGGAGAGTATAAATTCGATTATACCCCAACGGATGGTCAACTGACCGACGTACAGAAGTTGGCAGAGTTGGGGGGGCGGGGTGTGCTGGTATTGCTTTCGGACAGCACCAACTCTGAACGGCCGGGATATACCCCTTCGGAGAGCATCGTCGCCGAGGCCTTCGAGAATATCTTCCGCCGCGCCGCGGGCCGGGTGATCGTTTCGACGTTCGCCTCGAACATCTCGCGGGTGCAACAGGTGATCGACACGGCCGTGATGACCGATCGCAGGGTAGCAGTCGTAGGCCGCAGCATGGTTGAAAACGTGCGTATGGCTACGGAATTAGGATATTTGCGCGCCCCCAAGGAAGTATTATTGCAGGTGGAGCAAGTGGATAAACTCCCGCCCCGCAAGGTGGCCATCGTCTGTACAGGGACGCAAGGGGAACCTACCTCGGCCTTGGTGCGCATGGCCAACAAAGAGCATCGCCAGGTAAAGATCATCCCTGGCGATTCGGTGATCCTGTCGGCTACGCCTATCCCCGGCAACGAAGAATTAGTGAACCGTACCCTGAATAACCTGTTTCGCCTGGGAGCGCGGGTATTTTACCATCGGATGGCGCCGGTACACGTGTCGGGACACGCCAGTGTGGAGGAGCAGAAGCTGATGATCAGCCTGGTGCGTCCTAAGTACTTCATTCCGATTCAGGGCGAGTACCGCCACCTGGTACTGCATGGAGAATTGGGGCGGCAGGTCGGCATACCGGCCGAAAATGTCTTCGTGGTGGAGAACGGGCAGACCATTGAATTCAACAGTCGCGGGGCGCACCTGGGAGACCAGGTTCCCGGCGGTTATGTTTTTGTGGATGGCCTGGGGATTGGCGATGTAGGAGATGTGGTATTACGCGACCGCCATACCCTGGCCCAGGATGGTTTCTTTGTGGTGATTGTGACGATTAATGAACAAAATGGGGAGATCATAGGCGAACCGGAGATTATATCGCGCGGCTTTGTCTATATGCGCGATGCGGAAACATTGATGGATAACGCCAAAAAGGTCGTCCTGGAAGCGATGAATGCCAGTGAACACCGCGCCGGGGCCCAGAATACGATCCGCGCCGTGCTAAGCGATTTTCTCTATCAGCAGACCAAGCGCCGGCCCATGATTTTACCCCTGGTAATCGAAGTATAGGTGATGCGTTAGTAAGTAGGAATGTGCTATAAAAAGTGACGCAACAGGCGCCGGAGTGGCTAACCAACCTGGCGCCTGGATTCACGACATGCTGCCTGGCCCAGCACCGGTAAGTTACTGACCCGGTGAGGTGGATGTTTCTGCCACGTTACTTGTTTGATGATGAGGATGTGCTATAATGATTAAACGCCTAGAACAGATGATCTTTTTTGCGTTCGGCCTGGTCGCGATAGCCGTCGTATTCCTGATATTCACCCAAACTATCACAGCAGCACCGACGGCAGTCGATCTCTCTATCCAGAAGGGTGGCCAGAAGTTTATGCATTACCCAGGCGGTGTTATCTATGTGATCACCTACACGAATGGCGGGACGAATGACAGCCAGGAGATTATTGTGACCGATACCTTCCCATCGGGCCTTTTCTGGAGCGCCGATAGCTCAGGATTTGCTCCATTGCAACCCATGGCCTCAGACTTCGTTGCCTGGAAGTTTCCGCCCCTGGCCGTAGGCGCGTCACGGTCCTTTACTTTGACATCCGCCTTCAGCGGCCCGCTGACCTTCGGACAGATTTTGACCAATACCGTGACCATTCAGCCTGATCCGGGAGAAGTCATTACCGACAACAATACAGCTAAATGGCCCGAGCGCGTTTGTTATGTATGGGATCTCAATGATAGTGGTCTGGTGGACGCGGTGGACGTAGGGTTGGCAGCGGGAATTTATCACAGCGTACAACACTTTATTCCTGGGGAGCTTTACCGGCGGGATGCTGACCTGAACAGCCCGCCAAATTTTAAGATTGACATCCAGGATATTATGATTATCGCTTCCAGGATGGGGATAAGCTGTACACCCCCTTAGAGGGTTGCAAGGTTAGCAGGTAACAAGTTGATAAACTTTCCAACTTTTCAACCTGCCAACTTGCCAGCCTTGCAACGGATGATAGACGGGAGCAGAGATGGCAGGGAGTAAATCGGCGAAAGCGCCGGCCAAGAAAACAGGAGCGCGCAAAGCGGCTCCGCAACCGCAACGCAAAATGGATCCGGCCCTACAGCGCTTCGTGCTGGGGTTGGGCTTTGTCCTGCTCGCCCTGCTCTCCGTCCTGAGCCTGTTCTCCTTTAACCGCAGCTTTGTGACCGATTCCTTCCTTATCCTTTTGCGGCAGGCATTTGGCTGGGGTTTCCTGGTAGTGCCATTGGGATTGGCAGCCCTGGGACTGGCGCTAATCCTGGATAGCATGGACAGGAGGCCGGATATCGGCTGGGAACCACCTACAGGCGCCTTGCTGTTGTTCGCCTCCGGGCTGGGATTATTACACCTGGCTTATATCGCGACAGGTAGCAACGCTGCGGAAACCGCTGCGCAGGGGAGCGGCGGGGGATATATAGGTTTCATTGTCAGTAACTCTCTCATGAGCGGCTTGGGTGTGGTAGGAGCCTGGCTGGTGTTACTGATGGCCCTGGTAACCAGCTTGATTCTGCTTTTCGGCCTCTCTCTCAACGATATCGGGGCGACCCTGGCCAGATGGTTGAACCGCCAGAAGGGGGAGGTCCCGGCAGGTGGGGAGGGGCCGCCGCCTTTTGTGATCAATGCGCAGAGCGGCAATCCGCCCCTCGGTAGTAATACCCGTATGGCTGGCAGCGAAACGCGCCCGCCGCCGGAGCCGGCCGCGCCAGCGCCGGCCGAAAACAAAGCGCGGGTCATCGGCGATATGCCGGCCCCTACAGCCTCACCAGCCAAGACGGCAGCCCCGCCACGCGCCAATATCTTTCCGGTACGCATGACCACCGGCCCTAAGGAATGGCGCTTACCCCCGATTCAAGAGATCTTCGCCGAACCCGGCGAGATCGAATTCAATACCGATGAGATTCGCGCGCGCGTCGATATTATCGAGCGCACCTTGGAGAGTTTTGGTGTGCCGGCCCGGGTGGTGGAAGTGAACCAGGGACCGACGATTACCCAATTTGGGGTTGAACCGGGTTATATCGAGCGCAAGGATTCCAAGGGGCGCATGCGGCGGGTCAAGGTAAAGGTCAGCCGGATCACCGGCCTTTCGAATGACCTGGCGCTGGCCCTGGCTGCCCCCAGCATCCGCATTGAAGCCCCCGTCCCTGGGCGGCCCATGATGGGCATCGAGGTGCCTAATAGCCACGGCCACATGGTAACCCTGCGCAGTGTGATGGAGTCGGATAGCTTCACCCACATGACCTCCCATCTCAAGCTGGCTTTGGGACAGGATGTATCGGGGCGGCCGATGGTGGCTGACCTGGGCACCATGCCCCACTTACTGATTGCCGGAGCGACAGGGTCGGGCAAGTCCGTCTGTATCAATTCGATTATTGCCTGTCTGCTGGCGATCAACACACCGGACGAGTTGAAGTTGATGCTCGTCGATCCCAAGCGGGTTGAGCTGACCGGTTTCAATGGCATCCCTCATTTGATCGCCCCGGTCATCGTCGATGTGGAGCGGGTGGTTGGAGCCTTGAAGTGGACCACCCAGGAGATGGACCGGCGTTATAAGCTATTTGCCCAGGCGGGCGCACGAAATCTGGAAGCTTATAACAGCGAAAAGGAAAAACTGGGGGAAGAGAAGCTGCCCTTTATCGTGGTGGTCATCGACGAGCTGGCCGACTTGATGATGGTGGCTCCCGATGAAGTGGAGCATTTGGTGACGCGGATTGCCCAGTTGGCGCGGGCCACAGGCATCCACATGATTATCGCGACGCAACGCCCCTCGGTAGACGTGATCACCGGCCTGATCAAAGCCAACTTCCCGGCGCGTATCAGCTTTGCAGTCTCCAGCCAGGTGGATTCGCGCGTGATTATGGATCACGCCGGCGCCGAGCGCCTGTTGGGGCGCGGCGATATGTTGTATATGGGAAGCGATTTTCCCGGCCCGATACGCGTCCAGGGCACGTATGTCTCCGACGCTGAGCTGTCCCACCTGGTAAACTTCTGGCATTCTCTGGCGCCGGCTATGCCTCGCCCCGAGCCGGCCAACAGCCAGCCAGGTGAGGGCGTGGCACAACCCACCCTGACGCCGGATTTCTTCAGCACCTTGGATGCCGACGATCCCACCTTGAGCGCAGCCGAAAAGGATGACCTTTGGCATGAGGCGCTGGAGATTATTCGCGGCGCGGAGCGCGCCTCGGTAACCTTGTTACAACGACGGCTGCGGATCGGTTATTCCCGCGCAGCGCGTCTGATGGATCTGATGGAGAAGCAGGGTATCGTCGGACCACCTGAAGGCGCCAACCGGAGCCGGGAGGTGCTGATCCAGGACAAGGACCAAAGCGACGAGGACGCTGAAGAGGAAGAAGAGGAATAGAACAAGAGATCTGGGCTGTACAAGGCACACCAGGTACCTTGTACGGTATATGCCTTGCACAGCATGGAGTCGCCATGACCACAGCCTTGCAGATGGTTGGGATCACCAAGACTTTTGCGGGTGGCATAGTTGCCAACGACCATATCGATTTTACGCTAGAGATGGGCGAGATTCATGCTCTGTTGGGCGAGAACGGCGCCGGCAAGAGCACTTTGATGAATATGCTCTACGGCCTCTACCGGCCCGACGCAGGGCACATTTACCTCAACCCGGAGAGCACGGTGATTGCAGCCGCGGCCGCAGCTAAGCAAGCGGCCTCTACTCAGCTTCCTGCCCCACCGCATAATGACGAGCCCCTATTGCAGGAAGTGCATTTTACTTCTCCCAGCGATGCTATTGCCTATGGTATTGGCATGGTACACCAGCATTTTATGCTGATTCCTACTTTGACCGTGGCAGAGAATATTATGCTGGGCATTGAATCCACCCGCGGACTATTTCTAGACCAAAGGGCGGCGGCGGCACGGATTCGCACACTCTCCCAACAGTTCGGCCTGGATGTGAACCCTGCGGCATATGTGCGAGACCTGCCTGTGGGCAACCAGCAGCGCGTAGAGATCATCAAAGCCCTGTACCGTAACGCCGATATCCTGATTCTGGATGAACCTACCGCCGTACTTACCCCCCAGGAAGCGGAAGAGCTGTTCACGATCATGCGCGAGCTGGCAGCCGAAGGGAAGTCGATTATCTTCATCACCCACAAGTTGAAGGAAGTATTGGCAGTGGCCCAGCGTATCACCGTGCTGCGTCAGGGCAAGGTGGTGGCTGTACTCGCCCAGCCGGCGACCGGGACGGGCCAGGCCGACGAGGCCAGCCTGGCGCAGATGATGGTGGGGCGCGAGGTTTTGCTGACAGTGCAGAAAGGCCCTGCATATCCCACTGCGCCGGTGTTAGTGGTAGAAAATTTACGGGTAGCCGATGATGGCGCCGCCGGTATGCGTTCCTCCGTACCCGGAGGACCTGACCGCCGGCAGCATCCAGGTAGAGGATGTCTCATTTGAGGTCCGGGCCGGTGAAATCCTGGGCATCGCTGGCGTGGAAGGGAATGGCCAAACCCAATTGGTGGAGGCGATTGTGGGACTGCGCAAACCTCTGGCCGGCCGGATCTGGATCACCGGTATTCCCGGGATTCCTTGCGAAACCACCCACCTCAGCCCGCGCCAAATCACGGAGCTGGGGGTGGCCCATATTCCCGAAGACCGGCAACGGGAAGGTCTGGTGACGTCTTTCCCGGTAGCAGACAACCTGGTGCTGAACACCTACTACCAGCCGCCATTCGCCCACGGCCCCTTTATCGATGAAGAAATGATCCAAAAATATGCCCTTAAACTGGTGCAAGAGTTTGACGTGCGCACTCCCAGCATCTTCACCCAGGCCGGGATGCTGTCGGGTGGCAATCAACAGAAGACCGTGGTAGCCCGCGAATTCTCCCGCCCGATCAAACTGCTGGTGGCGGCCCAACCTACTCGCGGCCTGGACGTAGGCTCGATAGAATTCATCCACCGGCAGATTGTGCAGAAGCGAGACGGCTTCCCCGCGGGTGAAAAATGCGCGATTCTGTTGGTTTCGGCTGATTTGGATGAGATTATAAGCCTCTCCGATCGCATAGCCGTGATGTACCGGGGGCGGATTTTGGAAGTTCTGGATCAGAAAACCGCTACCCGCGAGCGCCTGGGGCTGTTGATGGCCGGGATTACCCCGCCACCGGCGTCAGGCGCTCCGGGTACACAGCCCGGATTACCGGGGCCTGGTTTGCCAGGCAAGCATCGCTTCTAAGGAGTTGTGCCCGTGTCAGGGAAGGCGACAGAGACCAAACCAACACCCACTGCCAGTCGAGTACTCTCGACACCCATCTTTCCGTGGGCCGGCTTCGTCGACAACCTGGTTATTCCCCTGTTGGCCGTCCTCCTGGCTCTCATCATCGGCGCCTTGGTGATATCCCTGGCTAAAGTGCAATTCCCCGCTACCGCCGCCGATTTCTTTAAGGCGGATCAGTTGGGCCGCATGTGGCAAGAGGCGATTACCGGCGTCGGAACGGCCTATCGCGGTTTGTGGGATGGCTCCTTCGGCCGCAGCGGATCCATCAGCGAGACCCTGGTGGCTGCTATTCCCTTGATCCTGGGAGGGCTGGCGGTGGCTTTGGGCTTCAAAGGGGGTCTTTTTAATATTGGGGTGGAGGGGCAGCTCTATGCAGGGGCGGTAGTCGCCGCCTGGTTGGGGTACAACGCATTGTTCAGCGGGCTGCCCGGGTTAGTGCACCTGCCGCTGGCCCTGTTGGGCGGCGCGTTGGCCGGCGCCGCCTGGGCTTTTATTCCCGGTCTGCTCAAAGCCCGCACCGGCGCCCACGAAGTGATCACCACAATTATGCTGAACTATGTAGCCGTCTTCTTGACGGATTATCTGGTAAATTTCCCTATGCGCGATGCCGGCGCCAGCTCACCCCGCACCCCTTTTATCTCACCAGGCGCCATCCTACCGCGCCTCTTCAGCGACGCCCAATTTCGTCTACATTGGGGCCTGCTCCTGGCCGTGCTGGCCACAGTGGTCATCTATTGGCTACTTTTCAAAACCACCTGGGGATTTGAGATCCGCACAGTAGGCGCCAATCCTTTCACGGCGCGCTATGCCGGTATGAGCATCGGGCGAAACTCTGTCATTGCTATGTCCCTTAGTGGTCTATTGGCCGGGCTGGCAGGGGCCGTCCAGATTCTGGGACTGGAGTATACTTTGAAGGGCAGGTTTTTCCTCCGGCATTGGATTCGATAGTATCGCCGTGGCTTTGCTGGCCAAGTCCAATCCCTTCGGCATTATCCCGGCGGCGATTCTTTGGGGAGGGTTGCGTTCCGGCGCCGGCCTGATGCAAGTCCGCGCTCGTATCTCTATCGATGTGATCAACATCGTCCAGGCTCTAATAATTATGTTCGTGGCAGCCGACCAGATAGTACGTTGGCTTTTCCGCATCCGCATCCGCCAGGAAGGGGAGCAGGCTACCTTCTCACCAGGATGGGCCCCCCCACCTGCCCAAGGAGAAGGAATCATAAAGCCGGGAGGCGGAAAATGACGGCCGGCAGTGGTCTGCCCGACCCAGTCGGGCGCGCATTTGGCGAAGAAGGTAAAGTACATCCTGAGCGGGGGGCAGGGGAAAACCCGCCTGGCCATGCAGAGCGAGGCAGTCATATTGGCCACCGTCTGTGGGTATTCATCGTCCAATATAAAGCTGCCATCCTATTTACCTTTCTGGGTTTGACGCTGATCTGGCTGGCACAGAATCGTCTCCCATCCACTGTTTCCACCAGTCTAGGATTTGGCGCCCTCGGTAGCCTGGATGTGCCGGCCCGCGCCACCATCGACCTGTTGGGAGCCATGATGGTACTGTCTAGTGCAGGCAGCTTCTTGCTGAGCCGGACCCAGTGGAGAGAGCTGCGGCCCAGCTATCTGCTTTGGTTGGCTACCGCCCTGGGGAGCCTGGCCATTCTGGTAGCCGCCGCCCAGGGAAACCAGATCGACCTGGTGGGTATGCTGGCACAAAGTATCCGGCTGGCGACTCCCATCGCCTTGGGGGCGCTGGCGGGCATTTATTGCGAGCGTTCCGGGGTGATAAATATCGCTATCGAAGGCATGATGCTGACGGCGGCGTGCTTCGGCATCCTGGGGAACCTGATCTGGGGCAATATCTGGGCCGGACTGGGATTGGCGGTTGTCTCGGCAATGGTGATTGCCTTGCTGCATGCGGTACTATCGATCAAGTTTAAAACCAACCAGATTGTGAGCGGCACAGTCTTGAATATTCTGGCAGTCGGGATAACAGGATTCGTGCGCCGTACCTGGTTGTTGCAAACCGGTGGGCGCGAAGTGTTTCCCATCCTACCGATTCCAGTATTAAGCCGGATTCCGGTGATCGGGGAAATGTTCTTCAACAATGGACCGATGGTCTATGCTATGTTCATTTTGATGATTGTTACCCAGGTGGTACTATTCCATACTGTATGGGGATTACGGACCCGCGCCGTGGGAGAGCACCCCCGCGCGGCCGATACGGTGGGCATCAATGTCTACTGGGTAAGGTATGCGAACGTGATTGTCAGCGGGCTGATTGCCGGGTTGGGCGGGGCGTGGTTTTCCCTGGAAACCACCGGCGGCTTCGATGATAACATGACCAACGGCAAAGGCTTTATTGCCCTGGCAGCCATGATCTTCGGCAAGTGGACCCCTTTTGGGGCCATGTCCGGGGCGATGCTCTTCGGCTTTGCCGATGCGGTGCAGTTCAAATTCCAAATTCTAAATGTACCGGTACCCTACCAATTTCTCTCCATTATACCCTATGTGGTAACCATCATTGTCCTGACCGGCGTGATGGGGCGGGCCATTCCCCCGGCGGCAGTGGGAAAACCATATGAAAAATAGGCTGGGGGCCAGATACCATGACCATCAAGTTGATACTGGCGATATTGCCTGTGGAAACCCAGATGTGGGACCCCGTACCTGTGCAACCATGAATTGAGGTGTATGCATGCAGAATAATATCCGCCTGTTTAAGATCTTCGGTATCGAAGTAGGGCTGGATTTCTCCTGGTTTCTGGTGTTGATCCTGTTCACCTATTCGTTGGCTGTTCAACTTTTCCCCCAATCCACTTCATCCTGGCTGAACTGGACCCTGGCGTTTATTACGGCGTTGCTCTTTTTTGCTTCTGTGCTGGCCCACGAATTCGGCCACAGCCTGGTGGCCATCGCTCTAGGCGTGCCGGTGCGCAGCATCACCCTATTTATCTTTGGCGGCGTAGCCCAGATTACACGCGAACCGAAACGGGCATTGGATGAGTTCCTGATTGCCATTGCCGGGCCGATTGCCAGCCTGGTCATGGGCATCGCGTTCGGCCTGATCTGGCTGATCACCAAACTTTATATCCCTACCTCGCCGCTGGAGTCGATGAGCCGTTGGCTGGCCGTGACTAATCTGATCCTGGCCGTATTCAATATGATACCAGGCTATCCCCTGGATGGCGGGCGGGTCTTCCGCGCCATCGTGTGGGGCCTTACCGGCAACAGGGATAGGGCCACCGGTGTCGCGGCCGCCCTGGGTAAGATTGTGGCAGGGCTCTTTATTCTGGGCGGGCTGGCAGAGTTATTGAGCGGCAATTTCACCGGAGGTATCTGGACCGGGTTGATCGGCCTGTTCCTCTTCAACGCCGCCAACGCCACCACGCAACAAGTGGAGCTGCGGCGGTTGCTCTCGGGCCACCGGGTGTCCGAGGCGATGAATACCGATCTGCAGGTGGTGGACCCGTATAGTTCGGTAGCCGAGGTAGTCAACCAGAAGATTTTGCCCAGCGGCCGGCGCTGTTTCCCGGTAATCGACAATGGACAGATGTTAGGCCTGGTAACGCTACACCGGGTTAAAGAGCTGCCGCAAGATCAATGGCCCACCACCCCGATCCGCCAGGTGATGTTGCCCACGGCTGAGCTGCAGATAGCGGCGCCCGGTGACGGCCTGTACGATACGCTGGAAAGGATGATCACCTCCGATCTCAATCAGTTGCCGGTGATGGACAATGGCCGGCTGGTGGGGCTGATCGCCCGCGACAACCTGCTCAATTTTATCAAGATGCGGACGGAGATGAGGATGTAAGAAAAATCGCCAGTATGTCCCAAAAAGCGCAGCATCGGCGTTTATTGAGATAAGGTTTGATTTGGTATAAGATAGTATGGTAGACTACAGTTCGCAAAGCCCTTTGAGAGCATCTTTGATCCGATGGCCGAACGGCAAATATAGCCCTGCAAAGTTTCTGAAATCGGCCAAAATGGTATCTCACATGGCATCTTAACGTCACTATTAAGGCAGGTAATGGTATTGAAGAGAACCAGATTGGTTTTAGCCGGATTGTGGTTAGAGCGCATCCATCGGCGCGCTGCTCTGTGTCTTAACAGCAGGAAAGCCTATTATGGCTACAACTGAGGTGCCGCTCCTGGTAGACGAGCAGGTAGATTTAACCGTTTACCTGCAGGCGTTGCGCCGCTATTGGTGGCTGGCGCTGGGCTTGTCGGTGGTATTTGCCCTGGCAGCCGCACTAGTTAGCTTTCTGGTGCTGCCGCCGATCTATGAAGCCCGCGCGGGTGTGGTACACCTGGGAGCGCAGACGGAGCTAAATTTCGATCCGAAGTTCAAAACCACAACCAGTGGAGATGTTAATTCCCGGCGCCAATCCCTGGTGACGCTGAGCACCAGTAGCATTGTGGTGGCAGAGATCATTAAAACATTGGGCGGTCAATTACCGGAGAAGCTGAGAGACATCCAGGCATTGCAGGGTACGATGAAGACGGTGGTTTCAGGGGATTTGCTAGAGTTGACCGTGCAATACAGCGATCCGCGGGTAGCGATGGCCATAGCCAATGCCTGGGCCAAGGATTTTGAAACCAGTGTCAACCAGACGTATGCCCGTGGGCGGGAAGATTTGCCGAACGTCGAGCAGCAGGCCACTCAGGCACGCCAGAATTACCTGGCGGCGGAAGAGGCTTTGATCAATTTCACCCGTACCAGCCAGGTAGAGCAGCTCAAGCAGCGGGTGAAAACCCAGCAGGAAGTGCTGGCCGATACCGGCGCTACGCTACGAGCCATAGATCGCCTGGTGGCAGATACGCGGGCGCTGCACCAACAGGTGGCAACGGCGCCTTCGGCGGCTGAGGTGACGCAGATATCGAATAACCTTAGCACTTTGCTATTACGGGCGCAAGCCTATACCAACCTGATCCAGAGTAATAACCCGGCAACAGCCCAAACAGGACCATTTTTACTGCAAATCGATCCGGCGAAGCTGAGAACACAACCACTGGAGTTAGCTCAGGATTTGGATGGCTTAATCGTTATCTTCGAGCAGCGCCGCACAGCTTTACAGGACACACTGGCAAAGGGGGATGACTGGCAATCCTTGTCCCAATTGCAGGCCGAACTGGAGGGCCAGACTTCACGGCAAAACCAGTTGACCCAAGCCAGAGATCTGGCCTGGGATACCTATAACACGGTTTCCCGCAAGGTAGAGGAGGTGAAAGTCGCCAATAATGTATCCTCAGACGAAGTACGCTTGGCCCTGGAGGCCACGGCGCCTAGTAAGCCTATTGGGCCACGTAAGGGATTAAACATAATAGCCGGAGCCGCATCTGGCTTGGTATTGGGCGTGTTGGCTGCGTTTGTGCTGAGTGCTACGAGTGGCATGAAGTATTAAGTCACATAGGGGCAATGATACTTTCTGAGATAACGATTCCTTAACGAGTTAGGTCTTGACATGCTCGCGGTTGGGTGTTAGAATTAAGGATAATCACAAAAGGCGATATGCTATTATTGCCTGCCCTGAAAAATTTACAAAATATTAATCCTTGCAAATAGATAGCACGTTACGG
The DNA here is from genome assembly GCA_009692745.1 of Chloroflexota bacterium. Taxonomy (GTDB): domain Bacteria; phylum Chloroflexota; class Anaerolineae; order Epilineales; family SHYO01; genus SHYO01. Next base: position 11,843 of record SHYO01000052.1, on the reverse strand, counting down.
TCGTTGATGTTTTCACGACTATGTTCAATTTGAAAGACGATTAGCGCCTTTCTATAAAGAAGGAGTATGAAAATGCATACTATGAATTCGCGATTAGTGGTACAGCGCGCGATCCAGCTTCTAGGCATTGTCGGGAAACTGGCAATAGGTGTGCTGATATTGGGCGTAGTCGTCAAATCCAACGTCCCATCGGCCAATGCCGGGGCGTCCCTGGCACCAGAGGCAGCCTCAGCAGTAATTCTACCTTCCCAGATTATTGTACCGCCCAATGGTATTGGTGTAGCCAGCGTGGTGATTCAGAATGATGCTACGCCGAATGGTCTAGGCGCCGCCGAGTTCGAGATGACGTATGACAAAACGGTGGTAAACGCCCTCAATGCCTACGACAGTGGTTTCCTCTTTACCACCGGCCGGACGAATCCCGGTACGGTAGGAATTACCATTCCTTTGAAATCCCTGGATAATATCGCGGGACTGGCAGCCGTAGGGCTTTTCTCCTTATCCACTAACCCTGCACAAGGCACGCCAAATGGACCTAACGGTACCGGAACACTGGCCAAGGTTTCGTTGAAGGGCGTTGGAGCCGCAGGTACATCCAGCGCCCTAACCCTGCAGAATGTCCTGACCACGGATGCGTTGGCGAATGCCACCAATGTCACTCCGGGGCCAGGGGGACTGCTAAAGATATCAAATCAGCCTTTCTTAGTTCTTCCTGGGTTGGTTAAAGCTTTTGCTCCATCTGGTGTAGCTAACGATCAACTTTCGTCCGCCGTACAGATCCAAAATCTTGACGGAAGCAATCCACTGAATGCCACCCTTACTTATTTTACATCTCCCGGTGGCGATCCATTCGCTTCCACTACAGTGTCTACAACTGCTGGAAATCGAGTTGGTGTTGACCAACGTAATGATGTTAATCTGGGTGGCTCTTTTGCTGGATCAGGAGTTGTTGGTGCTGACCGTTCGGCAGCGGCGCTTGTGAACATTCAGTCTACGGGTACAACCGCTACGCTAGGAAAGGATTTTCGCTTTGCGAGCTTTACTACACTCCCTGGTACTGGTGATGCTGGTACAGCTCTGGTTCTGCCACAAGTACTTAAGAACATCACTGATGCAGCAGTCGGCAAAACCTACACATCCCTCATCATACTTCAAAATACCACAGATACAACTGCTAACGTAACTATTACCTATAATAATAAGCTTGCATCGCCGTTGGTGGCCAATTATACTGTTCCACCCTGGGGTCCGACTTATATTTGGTTGGGCGATGTAGGAGGTGGTGGAACTCCCCTGATCTTTGGATCAGCCAATATTTCTTCTAATCGAGCAATTGTTGCATTGGTTGAACAACATGCTCCAGGACTATTGAGTGCTTATAAGGGATTTGTATCGGGAGCTACTAGTCTAAAAGCTCCCCAAATCTTGAAGAGTGTTTTTGTTGCCGATGAGAACTATTCATATGGCACGGCCGTTCAATTCCAGGCAATAGGCGCTTCATCCACAGTTACAATTACATGCACTGGAATAAACACGACCAACGGAAGTCCTGTGAATTTTAGCAGGACAAAGACAGGTACTCCAGATGAATCCTTTGATCAACGTACGGATGGGGGAATCCCCAACGGGTTCTTCGGATCCTGCGATCTTACGGCCACTTCACCCATCGTTGCTATTGTCAACCTTCAAACAAATACCGATGCAACTCGTGGCACTCGGTTGGCTACATATCCCGCTTTAGGATCTGCCAATGGATCAACGACCTTATTTGCACCACAGTTGCTTAAAAATGCCAATGATTCGACGGGGGTAACATACTCGTCTGCGATGAATGTGGTGGGGACTGCCAGTGGATCTGTAAACATTAGTGTCCATTATGTCGGAATAAGGTTAGATAATGGGAATCCAGTAGATCTTACTGTTCCCCAGACTTGTAATCCGCAATGCGATGTTAACCAAAGGACACTTGCGGTTCCATCGTTCTTTGGATCTGCCACAATTACATCGGCCTCCTCAATCGTAGGAAACGTGAACTTCGCTGGGACTAACGCCAACCCTGGTGATGGCTATGATAACTACACACTGATCAAGCAATAGACGTTGTCCTCCAGATGCATTAGGCACCTAATAAGTTGATTTAAATAGGAATCTGGCACTCTTGTTTATTCGAGTGCCAGATTCCTATCTTCTTTCCGTAAATCCCCATTTTCTAACTCCGGCCATTTGTTTAATATAAACCTGATTAGAACTAACGTTATTGGTATAATCGAAGATCTCAGGATGCACTTTACATTTTGTATGTCTGTTTGAGGAAGATGGAATAATTGGGTGTCCACTCATAAGAGAACGTTAACAAATATTGCCTCCAACATAGTAAGTTGGGGTTGGTTAATCGCATTATCATTTATTACCACACCTCTTATTCTCCATAAATTGGGGGCAGATGCTTACGGCGTAATTGCGCTTATTACCCTCATTATAGGTTATCTCTCTGCCCTTGATTTGGGGCTGAATGTTGCTGGCGTCAAGTTCATTTCTCAATATTCTGCCAGTTCCCAAAAAGAAAACATACAGAAGGTCCTTTCAACCACTATAGCATTATTTGCGATTTTGGGATTGATTGGGGCTCTAATCATTTGGATTTTCGCCCCCAACTTATCCGAGCAAATTTTTCAAGTTCCGGAAAACTTATCACAGGATGCCACTAACGCATTTCGACTCGCAGGGTTTATTTTTCTATTGATTATGCTAACTAGCGCTATCAGTTCCATCCCTCCAGCTCTTCAGCGCTATGATATCTCAAACGTAATATCCTCAGGGGCAAATTCTACAACTCTTATAGCTACTCTAGTCTTGGCTTATTGGGGATTTGGTATTCCCCAAATCATCTTTGCCACGGTACTTATTAACCTTTTTGTATTGCTTGCTTATATTTTTATTGCACAATACCTGCTTCCTAATACCACTCTCCAACTAAGAATTGATAAGAGTATGTTGAGAACTCTGTTGAGCTTTGGCAGCTTTGCATTGGTCAATCGGATTATTGGACTAGTGTTATTGCAAGTCGATCGAACACTCATAGCTATTTGGCTTGGACCAGCTGCGCTAACCTTCTATGTTATCCCTTTGGGATTAGCGCGGCGCATTCAAGAATTAATAGCTCAAGCTAGTTCTCTGTTGTTACCTCTGAGTAGTGAATTACATAGTCGCAAAGATACTGCAGGTTTAAGAATATTGTACCTTCGAGCAACGAGCCTCACATTCATCATCAGCACTGGATTAGCTGTGGTCCTACTCAGTTACCGCGAGTCAATTCTTTCGATTTGGGTGGGACAAGATTTCGCACACCAAACTTCCGGAGTCCTTGGGATCTTGACTATTTCATCCTATATTTTGTCGCTTTCAGCAGTTGGGAGCCTCCTGATTCATGGACTGGGCTTCCCTCAGGTTGATACAAAATTTGCTTCATTTACTGGCATTATAGATCTTGCTTTATGTTTCATTCTCATTCCTACATACGGGATAACTGGTGCTGCGATTGCGCGTATGTTGAGTGTAGCAATTCCTTTATTTCCGTACTTGTGGTATATCGAGAAGAATTATTTAGGATTACAGCCACTCCGTGAATGGTTTAGTTTATCTTCCAAACCATTTATTCTCGGTATAGGGATTTATTTTGTTACAGTCTTATGGGTGAAGCAATATGCTAACAACCTTATCTCTTTGGCGCTACTGTCTTTCATTTCATTAATACTCTATTTCGCAATCCTGCTCAAGATAGGTGGATTTATGGAAAAAGATAAACTTTTGATTATAGAGTTGTCAAAATCACTCTTGAGCATCGGTAAATCTATCCGGGTGAAAGCTTCCACGCGGTAATTGCGAAGCAAACATACCTATACTATAATCCTCTAAGTACGAAGAATCTAATAAATTTGTGTGAGGCAACTTATGTTGACGGGAGTATTGCGCCAGATTTGCCCTCCGGTAGTTTGGCAGAGTCTAAAAAGAATTAAGAATAATGTTATAGTCAGACAAAACCGGAAGCGCCGTTTGAGATTAGGGGAATCTCCTACACAACAAGATCTTGAGATGTATTGGGACCCTGCCTTTGCTCAGGTACTGGAGACCTGGGGGGACGGAAATACTTGGAACGAAATCCAATTCCTTCTCATGAACTGTAGAGGAAAGGTCTTAGATATCGCGTGTGGTACCGGAAATACGATGGAGATACTTTCCAGACTTCCTGGGATTAATCTCTATGGATGCGATATCTCCGACTATTTGATCCGGATGGCTGTTACACGCGGTATCTCGAAAAATCGTCTAGAGATCTGTGATGCAACTAGGATTGCCTTCGGAGATAACTCTTTTGACTATTCTTATTCGATAGGGTCTCTTGAACATTTTACTGGGGCAGGAATCGTCCAATTTGTTTCCGAATGTCACAGGATTACAAGATTTTCTTCTTTTCATGAGGTTACGGTATCTAGAAGCGGTAAGGATGAAGGGTGGTACAAAACATCCCAGAGTTTTCTAAACAATTCTGTCGATTGGTGGTTAAAAATATTCAAATCTGTTTATGCAGAAGTATATACCATTGATTCACAATGGCAGGATGACATCTCAGTAGGTAAGTGGTTCATATGTATTAAGAAGGTACCAAGCGGGAAGTAAAAACCCAACCTCCCCCACATTACCATTATACACTTTGAGTTTTATAACCATTTAATAGAGGGATCATTTTTCTGATCATGAGCAGAGCAAATTCTTCGATTTCAGGTTCTATCTTAGTAACAGGTGGCGCGGGTTTTATCGATTCTCATCTTGAAGGTCTAATAACTGTCCGAGATTGGCATGATGCAACAGTTCACTAGTAGACCAATTCGGGTCGCGTTTGTCGATATTAGTCGAGTGGAGTGGTCAGCAGGCATCCAGTATCTCAAGAATCTCTTTTTTGCTATTAAATCCGTGGAAAGACATCGATCTGTTGAAGTCCTGTTACTTACCTCACCTCACAAGCCAGCCGAATACCGCAATGAGCTAGTGCCTTTTGTGGATCAAATTATCTTCGTACCCGGTAGCCCTCTATGGGTTAATCGGGTTCAGCATTTCATTAGCCGAATACAAGTGAGAACAGGTCTCAAGTTAGGATACGATCCGCTGCTTAGTCTAACTCTACGGAAGCATAAAGTTGATCTTGTATTTGTACCTTCTGAATCGGTAATGTTGTTTAGTGGAGTTGTTTTGGGATGGATCACGGATTTCCAGCATTTGTATATTCCCAATTTTTTCTCCGCTGGTGAAATACAAGAACGTAATCAGCGATTTGCCTGGGTTGCACACCATGCAAATAGGATCATTGTTAGCAGCCAGAACGCATTAACCGATCTTCAGCGTTTTTCTCCTCAGTTTATACATAAGGCAAGGGTTCTATCATTTGTTGCTCAAGTACCTCCAAGCATCTATAAAGCGGATTCCTCATGGGTTTGTAACCATTACCACTTACCTCAAAAATTCATTTATTTACCTAACCAATTTTGGCGGCATAAGAATCACCGGATCGTTATAGAAGCACTTGCACTAGCTAGGCAGCAGAATCCAGAGATTACTATAGTTTGCACAGGTATTATTTATGAGCCGCGCGATCCTTTACATCTTGCTAACCTCATGTCCCTGGTATCCGTCAACAACCTACGAAACAATTTCATTGTTCTGGGTATGGTTCCGTATAACGACTTGCTTCAATTAATTCGGCAGTCTATAGCTTTATTGCAACCATCGCTCTTTGAAGGGTGGAGTACGACTGTTGAAGAGGCCAAATCTGTCGGTAAGAGGGTCATTTTATCCAATATTCCCGTCCATGTAGAACAGGCGCCAGATAATGCAATTTATTTCGATCCATATAATCCGAAAGAATTAGCGGATTGCCTCGTCAAAGTATATAACGGAGGGAATCCTGGTCCAGATTACGAACTCGAAGCATTGGCGAGAAAAAAACTACCTCAACGCACCAGGGATTTTGGACAGACTTTTCTAAATATTTTGGAAGAGACCGTACGGCGTAGCTATAGATAATTATTATGTATTGAAAGATGACTCCACACAGCCTTTGGGATAATTATTCAGCCGCAAGGAATTTGCCTTCTATCATTATAAATGATCCTCTTTTACCGTTGATTAGTGTTGTCACGCCTTCTTTCAATCAAGGTAGATTCATCCGCGAAACAATTGATAGTGTGTTAACTCAGGACTATCCCAATATCGAGTATTGGGTTATTGATGGCGGAAGCACAGATGAAACCATTTCGATTTTACGAGAGTATGAGGATGATCCTCGGTTTCATTGGATTAGCGAGCCCGACAAAGGACAAGCTGACGCTATTAACAAAGGATGGAGCAGGTGCCGGGGCGATATCCTTAGCTATCTCAATAGTGATGACACTTATCTACCTGATGTACTAAAGAAGTTAAGCCAGTTCTTTATCGATAATCCAGATGTAGATATTGCCTACGGTGACGCATTAAGAGTTGCCGAGGATGGCAAACTTATCGAGGTAATGTACGGAGCAGAGTTTGATCTGTTGCGTTTGCTGCGCTTGAGCTACATCTATCAACCTACGGTGTTACAGCGCAAGAGAGTCATTGAAGAGGTAGGACCTTTACGCACCCACTTGCATTACACCATGGATTTTGACCTCTGCTTGCGTGCCATACCCCAATTCTCCTTCAAATATACTCGGCAGGTCTGCGCCACATACCGAATGCATTCAAACTCCAAAACCACAACAGGTGGAAGCGCGTTCGCTAAAGAACTGGCTTTAGTCATCGACGAGTTTTTATCAACACCCTCCTTACCTGCGGAGGTGCAGGTAAAGAGGCGCAGTATCCAAAGTGACTGGTGCTTAAATCTGGCTTTACTTTATTTACAGGAAAGGAACTTCAAAATGGCCCGCAGTAACGTTAAAAGGGCGTTAGGTTATGCCCCTTTTAGGCCACGAGTTTTCTTTGTCATACTCCAAGTATTCGATAGCATACTCAATTTAAGTCTTTACACGAGCGTCATTGCCCTTTGGCGGAAATTGAAACCTTCAAGCTTCAACAGCAGATGATAGAATGGCTTCTATTTCGAAACCTCTAATCTGGATTGTGATCGTAAATTGGAATGGGCTTCAAGACACCCTTGAATGCCTTGATTCTCTCTCTCAACTCGATAAAACCGGTTTCGACGTCCAAACTATTGTCTTTGACAATGCATCAGCTCATGATCCGAGATGGGAAATTCAACTTTCTTTTCCCGAAATTACGGTACTTCGGATGGAAACGAATATAGGCTTCGCGCCAGCCTGTAATCTGGGTATCTCTATGGCGATGGATAATAACGCAGATTACGTACTTCTACTTAATAATGATACTTTTGTGCATCCGCACTTTTTGAGGTTACTCCTCATCTATGCGTTATCACATCCCAACGCCGGTATCGTAGCTCCAGTTATCTGTTACGCCAGCGAGCCGGAAAATGTATGGTTTGCCGGCGCCAGAGCTATTTTCGCTTTGGGTTACTTCGAGCATCAACATATGCACCAGAATGTAAAAAGATTATCCTCAAAACCTGTAGTGACGGACTATGTCAGCGGCTGTTGTATGCTTATTTCAGGGAAAGTGATAAAATCCATCGGTAGTTTAGATGGGCGGTATTTTGCCTATTTCGAAGATGTAGACTACTGTATGCGGGCTCGCCGGGCCGGATTTGAGAGTGTTTATCTGCCTCAGAGTATTATATGGCATAAAGAGTCGGCCAGTACACGCAGAGGTTTAGACGAAGGAACAACTAGCCCATTGAAACATTATTTAATGATCCGCAACCGAATAGTAACTGAAATGAAGCATGCAAGCTGGGGCGAATTACTTTGCTTTCTATTGATTGGGAACACAATAACTGCCGGATTTTACCTCACCGGATTTGCTCTTAAACGTCGCTGGGGAAAAATGATCTGGTTCTCCCGCGGCCTACGCGATGGGATACTGCAAAGATTCGAAAATTCATTCTAAAGCTCTAATCCTTTCATTTTGTACCGGTAGACTAAGGAATCCTTCGTTGGCACAGTGGGATAATAGCTTGCCAATCGACTCACTTTTTTTGCAAATTTGTTCCCTCCACGCCTTAGTGGTGTGTCACCGGACAAAAATTAGTTGACTTTAAAGGTAAATTGTGATAAGATAGAGGTGTTAAAGTCCGTCTTATCTATACCTTCAATATTGGCCCGCTTCTAGTCTGATTAGTGAAACCGCCGTAGCAAATTCAAGGTTACATGTTAGGCAGTTAATTGGGTAGACAGGAGGAACACCATGAAGCGTCTAATTACGGTTTGCCTTGCTATCGTATTTGTGTTCCCACTTATTGTCTTACCTGTTCACCTAACCTCGGCCAGCGGCCCGCCGACCCAAGAGCAAATGCTCCAGACCGTTGAGAAAACATACAAGATAGATCTGAAAAATCTTAAGATTGTCTCCTCATCATCAAGTGAATATCACCTGACCGGTCGAAAACTTTGGCATGCCAAGGTTCTGGACAACAAAACCGGTGGGATTTTTGGTATTTCTATGGATACTGATGGTCGAGTCATAGATGATAACAAAGCAGCGGAGGAGGAACGATCAGCCGAACTGTCAAAATATGGGAAGCTCACGCCAGATTTGGTCGATAAACTTGAAAAGATAGACGTTAATCAGGAATTAACTGTGGGGATATGGCTAGAGCAACCGGCCAAATCCTTTCGCCCTGATCCATTTGAGATAGCAAAGCGAAGCGAAGAAGAAAGACAAATTAAGCGAAACGACTGGCTTTCCAACGTTGCGTCGAACATCCAGACTATCCAGGCGCCTCTGCTGGCTGTGCTAAAAGACCACAGCATTCCTGTCAAGTATGTAGATACCCTTGCGCCGGTAGTTTATGCAACTTTGTCCAAAGCAATGATCCAAAATATTGTTTTGAGACCGGATGTGCATGAGATTTTCCTGGAAGGAAACGTTCAGCCCGCAATGAAAATTTCCATCCCTGCCATTCGGGCCAATTTGCTTCATGCTCGGGGATATTATGGGGCTAACGTCAAAGTCGGTGTCACTGAAGTTGGTAACTTCAACGCTTTCAACCCTCGTATAGTTGGGGGGGGGGAAGATCTTCGAATATAATCCCTGGATCAGTGATAACCTGACGACGGACTATAGTCATGCTTGCCTCGTTCGAGCTAATCATGGCACAGCGGTGATGGAGATCATCAAGAGTAAACAGCCACAGTACGAGGGAGTTGCTCGAAAAGTCTCTGCCTGGGTTGGGGTAGTTGTGAAGCTATAAATTCCGAGTTAGAGGAAGCTGCACTCAAGGCTGTACAGAATTTTGGGGCAACCGTCCTAAATCTAAGCTGGGGTGGAAATGCAGGTGGGCATGTTCTAGAAACAGACAAATTCTATGACTATTTGGTTCGGGATTTGGCTATTACAGTAATAGGAGCTGCTGGTAATGACGGTAACTGCACCCATTTCACGAACGGGAGATGCGATAATTGGGCTCCTGGGTATGTTAATTCACCCGGAACAGCATACAATATCATCACGGTGGGAAATTATGATGACCACGGTACCTCATCGTGGTATGATGATGATATGCATTGGAGCTCCAGCTCCACGGATCCATTATCATCACATGGAGACCGCATGAAGCCTGAGATATCAGCACCTGGTACAAATATTCACATAACTTCAGGAATTTCGACAGGAGACGCGCCAGATCCGGGTGATGTCCATACTGGAACAAGTTATGCCTCCCCGACAGTGGCTGGAGGTGCGGCTGCGTTAATGGAGCACCAGACGGTCTTCAAATATTGGCCAGAGGGTGTCAAAGCTGTCTTGATTGCCACAGCCAACAATAATAGAATCAAGGCTTCTGGCAGCATTGTCGATGACAAGGCCGGAACAGGTGGAATCAACCTAGATAGAGCTGACTTAGTAGCCAATAATGACGGAAATACGGGGGGATGGGGGCCATTGTATCCGACTTGCCAGGGATTTCGAGACCACGGTGATATTGTCGTGAACCTATACGCCAACGCTGGAGAGCATGTTCGAGCAGCTATAGTTTGGGATACAGCTGGTGGGTACTCCGATTATTACAATCGTCCAGGTGCGGATCTCGATCTCCACCTAAAAGACCCTTATGGCAATACCCTCCCTGGCTCATACAGTTGGGATAATACATATGAAATTTCGGAGTTCGTTACAACTAATGCAGGGCAGTACAAACTCGTTATCCATAATTACCGCTGTGACTATGATCCTGGTTATGGGGCTTACGCGTGGTATCGGGAGCCATACCAGTCAAGCTTTGCTACCGTAAGTTACTTTGGCGCCACAAGTTTCAGCGGTTACTTGAGTGGATCTTCCGGCCCTACGGCTCTCTCGGCATCATCCGAATTCCCCGGAAGTGTGGATTTTGATGGTGATGGTCGTTCTGATATCGGTGTTTGGCGTGAATCTACCGGTGAATGGTTTATCCTTACTTCGTCATCCAATTGGAATTCTAGCCTTAGCCGGCAATGGGGAGCATTGGGTGACATTCTAGTACCAGCAAAGTACACTACAAGCAATCGCACTGATATGGCAGTCTGGTGGCCCTCAACAGGTACTTGGCATATCTTAAGTGCTTCAAATTTCAACAGCGCTTCAAGTTATCAGTGGGGAAATAGTACAGATGTACTCGTGCCTGCTGACTACGATGGAGACGGCAAAACCGATGTTGCAGTCTGGCGACCTTCCAATGGAACATGGTATATTTTAAAATCCTCCCAGGCTTTTAATGCAGGGTTAGCATGGGCAGTTCAGTGGGGAGGTGAGGGAGATATTCCGATAGCTCGGGATATTGATGGTGATAATCGGACTGATTTCGGGGTGTAGCGCACATCAACTGGGTTCTGGTATTTCCTTTTATCATCCAGAAGTTACAATCGAGACCAACCGTTGGCCGTACAATGGGGCAATTATGATGAGGGTGACCGACTAATTGTAGCCAAGTTTGATAATGATAGTTGGCTGGACTTTGGAGTTTGGCGTCAATCGACAGGGACCTGGTATCTACTTTTATCTTCGCGAGGCTACAACAGGAACAATCCAATGTCAATACAATGGGGAAACGGCCATGAAGGTGATATTCCTGTACCCCGAGATTTCGACGGTGATGGGAAAGCAGAGATCGCCGTCTGGCGACCTTCTACCGGCGTATGGCATATCTTGAGGTCTTCACAAGGATATAATCCGTCAGTCGCATGGGCAATCCAGTGGGGGGGCTGAATGATACTATAGTAGTTGGAAAATTTGGTGGTACCACAGCCTATGATTTTGGTGTATGGCGTGCGGCAGCATCGGATTTTGTGAATGGGTGGTGGTATATTCTGACGGCTATAGATGTTTAGGTTTGCTTTGAGAAAATCTATTCAATTTTCGAGGCTAAAAGCTACCAACAGTTTCTCAATTCATTTCTGAACATCTATAGTTCCGGTTTCAATCGTGGAGCAGGTCTTAACCGACAGTGGGGGACTCCAGGGGACAGCCCCTTCTAACATTAATAACCAATTGTGCTAGTTGAGATTTGAAAAAGGCATAAAACGCGCTTAGAGGTTAGAGGCCAAACCATAGATTTTATGTAACTACTCAGCCACTACATATGGGATTGATTAAATACTTTCACCACAATATGTAGTGTTTAGATTTGCATAAGGTGATGATTGGGCCTCAAAATAGCATTTTTGAACGGGCTATAAATGCCCGATTCAGACTTAAAAACCACAATA